>JAYUOW010000135.1:0-14613 GCA_043760555.1 Betaproteobacteria bacterium | reverse complement strand
CGATGTTGGGCAACACCCCTGCCCAACCTACGACCTATAACCATCCTGAAGACTCCCTAAAATAGGGCATCCTCAGCTTAACAAAATAAGTTTTTAATGCCTGAAACCAACGCCAGCCATAATTTAGCGCAAATTTTTAGCGAAACGGGCGTGCTTGCTGCCAATATCCCCAGCTTTCGCCAGCGCAGTCAGCAGCTTGAAATGGCGCAAAAAATCGAAGCCACCATCGACCGTTCTGGCGTTTTGGTGGCCGAGGCTGGCACGGGCACCGGCAAAACATTTGCCTACTTAGTCCCCGCCTTGCGGGCGGGCGGCAAGGTCATCATTTCCACCGGCACCAAAACCCTGCAAGACCAATTATTCCACCGCGACATCCCGATGGTGCGCGATGCGCTCGGCGTGCCCGTCACCATCGCCCTGCTAAAAGGCCGATCAAACTATGTCTGCCTGCACCACACCGAAATTGCGGTGCGCGATGGCCGGTTTATGAGCCGCGAAGATTCCAAGTATATCCACAGCATTCAGCGCTTTGCCAACCAAGCCCTCGGCGGCAAATTTACCGGTGACCGTAGCGAATTACCCGAAGTGCCCGAACGCGCCAGCGTGTGGGCTGCAGCCACGTCCACGCGCGAAAACTGCCTTGGCAGCCAGTGCGGCCGTTATGCCGATTGCTTCGTCATGCAAGCTCGCAAAAACGCGATGGACGCAGAAGTGGTCGTGGTAAATCACCACTTATTTTTTGCGGATTTAGTGCTTAAAGATGACGGTGTGCAAGAGCTTTTACCCGCCGCTAACACCATAATTTTTGACGAAGCCCATCAGCTACCCGAAACGGCGTCCTTATTTTTAGGTGAAGCCGCATCCACTGCCCAACTCATTGAGCTTGCGCGTGACGCCAAGCTAGCAGGTGTTGAATTTGCCGGTGATTTTAAAGACCTGCAACAAGCTGCCAGCAAAGTGGATAAAGCCGCTAAAGACATTCGCATCACCATTGAAGAAGACAACGCCAGACTCACCGGCGCGTCCGTCATTGAACGCGAAGGCTTCAATGAATCGCTAGACGCTGCCCAAGAAGCCCTACTTGAGCTGCGCGAGCTACTAGAAAGCCAAGCCGCCCGCGCCCAAGAATTGCAAAATTGTTTAGAACGGGCCGACGACTTCGCCGCACGCTTAACCCGCTGGCGTGACAATAGCTTTGAAGGCTACATTCGCTGGGCTGAAGTTTACGAACGCTCACTAAGCTTAAACCTAACGCCGTTATCAGTTGCCAAAACCTTTCGCGCCACGGTAGACGGCCCAAAACGCGCGTGGATTTTCACATCCGCCACGCTGGCCGTGAAGGGTGATTTCAGCCTCTACCAGCGCGAGATGGGCTTGCTGCCTGAATCCGCAGCAGATGCCGATTTTGACAATGATGACGCCGCAAACATGGGGCAAGTTAAAAACCGCATCGAAACTGCTACGTGGACGTCTCCGTTCGACTACCCCAATCAAGCCCTGTTCTACGTGCCGCAAAACATGCCCGAAGCCAATAGCCAAGGCTTTACCGAAGCGGTAGTAAAAGCCGCACTGCCACTAATTTTAGCCGCCAAGGGCAGGGCGTTTTTGCTATTCACCTCGCTCCGCGCGATGCAACGGGCATATGACATGCTAACCATCGAATGGGAAAAGCAAGGCCTAATCTACCCGCTCATGGTGCAAGGCCAAGGCTCCAGAACCGAACTACTAGACCGCTTCAGAGCTGCAGGCAACGCCGTGCTCGTCGCCAGCCAAAGCTTCTGGGAAGGCGTGGACGTAAAAGGCGATGCGCTTTCGCTGGTCGTAATCGACAAACTCCCCTTCGCCCCGCCCGACGACCCAGTACTCGCCGCCAGAATCGAAGCCCTAAAAGCCGAAGGTGGCAACCCGTTTATGGACTATCAATTACCCCGCGCCGCCATCAATTTAAAGCAAGGTGCGGGCAGGTTAATTCGCGATGAAACAGATCGTGGATTGCTGATGATTTGCGACACGCGAATAGTAGAAAAGCACTACGGCAGGCGGATATGGCAGAGTTTGCCACCGATGAAGCGGACTAGGGTGGAGGGGGAGGCGGTGGGGTTTTTGGAGGGGTTGGGGAATTTGTAGAGGCCGGGGGTAAGATGGCTTGAGATGGCCAACCATAGCGGTTTTGCAGGATATGCAATTTTAATAAAATAGAAGATGGCCTAATTCAGTTCGTCAACGCGCACGGCGAATTGGTGTATTATTAATCAGCGATATTTTTCTTTTTCTGGAGTTTCATGGAAGCTACCCCGACCCCGATCGTTAAGTATTTTGACGGTGAAAAACAAAGCATCATTCCACTGTTCCAACGCCCATATACTTGGAAGAAGAGCGATTGGAAAACTTTATGGGACGATATATTTTCTTACTATGACGACACCATGTCGGGTTTTCATTTCATGGGGGCGGTGGTTTCTATCCCGGCGCGGACAGTGCCAGTTGGGGTAACAAAACACTTGGTTATTGATGGTCAGCAGCGGTTAACTACAATCGCAGTACTGTTGTGTGCGCTGCGAGATTTGTGTAATGAGAAAGAGTCGGCTCGAATACAAGGCTACTTGGTCAATCAGCATGACATCGGCGGTGAAGACTTCCTAAAGCTACTTCCAACTCAAGGTGACCGTAAAGCGTATACATCTATTGTCGAACAAAGCCATAATTTTGACGACGGTAGTCATCCAATTGTAGAGTGCTATCGGTATTTTTCTGCCGCCTTGAAGGGCGCAGACGACAATGAACAACCTATTGCTGTTGAGAGGATTTTGCATATTGTCAAAACCCAATTGCAAGTTGTCAGCATAAATCTAAGTGAGACTGATGATCCGTATTTAATATTTGAAAGTTTGAACAATAAGGGCCAACCGCTTTCTCAATCAGACCTTGTGCGTAATTACGTCTTGATGCGATTCCGGTCTTCTGCAGGAGATGATGGTGAGCAAGCTAGAATTTATAGGAGTCTTTGGAATCCAATGGAAGCACGACTTGGTGCGAGTGTGGAAGAATTTTTATGGCATTACGTAATCAAGGACGGGGATAACGTTAAAAAACCCCGTGTTTATTCCGCGTTGAAGGTAAAGTTCAATGCGCTGAAAGATACCCAAGAAGTTGAAAATTATATAGCTAAAATGAGTGCGGCATCGATTCACTACGTCCGATTTCTTGCTCCTGAGAAAGAGTCAAATAGCCATCTGACTCGCGAACTGGTTTTATTGTCGCGGCTTGACGCGACAATCGCGTACCCCATTTTCATTAGTCTATTTAGCGCTCACGATGCTGGGCAATTTGGCGAAGAGGTGCTCGTGAATTGTTTGCAATACATAAATTGTTTTATCTTGAGAAGAGCAATTTGTGATGAAAAGAGAAGTGCATTGAATAAACTGTTTGCCAGTATTGCAGCCCGTATTCCGAAAGAAACGGCTGCGGTTGATCACTGGATTGGTGCCGAGTTAGCGAAACGCGTCAGAAGCGAAAGATGGCCGGATGATGTAGAGTTTACAGAGGCAATCCTGAATAAATCACTTTACGGAACCAAGGCGGCCAGAATTGTTCTTGATGGCATAGAGACGTTTTTGGCTGGTAAAGAGGTGATTGATTTGCAGAGCCCCAAAATTACAATCGAACATATCATGCCGCAAAAGTTAAGCCCAGACTGGTTGACCACAATTGGATCAGACAACGACGATGGAGAGACACATCGGAGACATTTGGATACTCTTGGGAATTTAACGCTTACGGGTTTGAACTCAGAACTTGGTAATAAAGGATTTTCAGAAAAGCGAAACACATATCAAAACTCAGGGATTGCGATGAACCGAAAAATAGCTGAAGAGTTGAAATGGGAGCCGCATGAAATGGAGCGAAGGGCACAATTTCTTGCGGAACATGCCTTACGACTTTGGCCGCGATATTCGCCGAGTGCCGCAGAGTAGAAGTTTGATCTGATGGTTGGTATTTGCCGTTGATCTCACCGCCTTACTAGTTCCAATCCTAATAGTCTGGCTGAGTCAGATTTCTATCAACGAAATACCTTAGCGAGGTATTTTCCGACTAATGTCGATTAGAGAATAAGCCCCATTCAACCGCACAAACACCGTTCCACCCATAAAAAACGCCGTCTCAATCCGTTCCGCATTTTCCACGCTAAACGCATCCGCTACCCGTTGAGGGCCGTCGCCGTAGGGCTATTTGTAGTCGTCGAATATGATCCAACCGCCGGGCATTACAAATTTCGCCCAAGCTTGGGTGTCGGCGTTTACGGCGCCGTGCGCGTGGTTTGCGTCGATTTGTAGTAGGGCTATTTGGTCTTGGTATTGGGTTAGTCCGAAGCGTTGCGTATGTATGCTTAGGTTGGGGACATACCGCGTTGCGGCCTCCACAGACGGCGCGCGGATATAGCTGATGTGGCATTGGTTGTAGGGCAGTAAATTCCTTAGGAACGCTTGAAACGCTTCTTCGGCATTGACGGTGGCGGAGGTGCCATCTACTATCTCATCGCCTTGCACTAAATGCGCGTCTGACCACGGGTCAATGCATAACAAATTGCCGATTTCATAGAGATGCGCAAGCTGGCTTAGGATGAAAGCGAACTTGCTCCACCATAGGCCAATTTCTACTACGTCGCCTCTTGCGCAGTGGCGCGCAATTTGGCAGCGGGCGGCAAATTTTTGATGGTCGCACATTCCGGGAATGGTTTGGGCATGGTGGAACAGCGCGGCGAAGGCGATAGCTGGATAATTCTTCGCCGGCGGGGGCAGTGTTTACCAAGCTGACGTGTGAGGCGAGGGTCGCTAGGCGTTTGAGTAGCACAACCTACACGATTGGGTTGGAGGTGAACATTTGGGCTACGCCGTGTTGAGCAATAACGGCGAGCAATTGGCCATCAAAATCGGGTGCGGAAATATAGGGCAAATACGCCCACTGTGGCTTGGTCACCTCGTTTGCAGGCGGCAAGGTTGGCAACTGATCGTGCTGTGCCTGCGGGAAAAATGAGGGTGGGTGACGCGGATTTAGCGGATGGATTGGTCATTTGATGTTGGATTGGTGGATGTAATTCCATTTCTATTTCATTACTGCTTTAATTTGCTGCGTTGAATGTACCGTAGCGCAGCTCTCGCGGCATTTTGCGACAGCTGGGACGGCGGTTAAAAACTAATGCTTCCTCAAAGCAAACACCGTCCCGGCTGTCGCAAAATGCCGCGAGAGCCGGGCTACAAAATCAGCGGTACTTCGTCGCACCAAAGAAAGCGGTTACGTCACGAATGAAATAGAAACGGAATAAGTTTGAACTGCCGTTAAATTTGTAGCCCAGCTTAAGTGGTTTCATCGCGATAGCTGGGGTGGCGGTCGAAGGTTGGCGTCGCCTACGCATAAACACCGCCCCGGCTATCGCGATGATGCCGCGTAAGCCGGGCTACGGTAGCTACGGTAGCGGTGCCACATCCGTCGCCAACGCCTCCCGCAGCCATGCGACAAGTGGGTATACATCTTTGAGCGTGGCCGCAATGTCGCTGGCTAGTTGCACGGTGTTTTGCGGGGTTTTTTTATCGAGCTGAATCTCTAAAAAGCTCACAAAATGGCGCTGTTTGATGGTTGAGAAGTGCGGAAAATCAGCGGGCAAATCGGTGTAGCCTTTCGGTGGACGGCTTAGGCCATCTTCGTCGTCCATATCGCCGAATCTGGCTTTGAAGGCTTTATGGTTTAGCAATTTTTTGAGTTTGTCTGGGTGCGCCACGACGTAGTTGCGGATCAGTTTTAGATGCGCAGGCTCGGGCAAATAATAGCCGCCGCCGATAAACAGCGTGCCGTATTTATTGATTTGAAAATAGTAGCCAGCGCCAGTGCCTTTTTTAGCATTGTTGCTAATGCTGCAGGCAAAATTAGTTTTATAGGGGTCTTTATTGTGGGAGAAGCGAATGTCTCGATTGACCCTAAATATGGCCTTCTTCGGGCTAATGTGCTCGATGGTGGGATCAAACCTTGCCATTTTTGGGATGAGGGCGACGATCACTTCTAAAAACTCTTCGCGCAGAATATCGTAGGCGGGTTTGTTGTGCACAAACCACGGACGATTATTGTTTTCAGAAAGGTCGTGCAGGAACTGCAGTAGGGCGGGGATGTGCATAATAGGTGGTTGGTTAGTCTGGTTAGCCGCCGATGAAACTCATTTCAACGCGCGATTGCGTTGGGGCGGTGTTCAAGTGGCGCAGCTCAGAATAGTTGTCATCACGATGATTCCATACGTTGGAGAAGGCCGTAAATAGGGCGTCTTCAGGCATAGTGTTAGCGCGAATAATGGGCATTAAGTCGTAGCCAGCACCGGCAAATAAGCAGGTGTATAGCTTGCCGTCAGTTGAAATTCTGGCACGGGTGCAGCTTGCGCAAAACGCTTGGGTCACGCTGGA
This sequence comes from Betaproteobacteria bacterium, assembly GCA_043760555.1. Lineage (GTDB taxonomy): Bacteria > Pseudomonadota > Gammaproteobacteria > Burkholderiales > Usitatibacteraceae > JANMDR01. The sequence continues at coordinate 8,167 of JAYUOW010000135.1, read as the reverse complement.
AATCACGCCCACTTCGCTTGCCGAATCCACATGCTGCCAACGCTGCGCTACCTCGCCTTGGTAGTTTGGTTGTAGGGAAATTAAGGGCATTTCAGCGTGGATCGCGGCGATGGTTTCTGCACTTGGCACGACGGCAGCCATGTTCCAGCCGTTGGTGGTGCCCACGTCCATAAATTCGATAAAGCGCACGGTGTTGCCGGTGTTTTTGAAGTGGTGCGCCATGGGTACGACGTCCGCGTGGTTCACGCCGCGCTTCACCACCATGTTGATTTTAGTGCCGACAAAGCCTGCCGCCGCCGCCGCGTCGATGCCAAGCAGCACATCGGCGACGGGAAAATCGACGTCGTTCATGGCGCGGAAAGTGGCGTCGTTTAAGCTATCTAGCGATATGGTTAGCCTATCAAGACCTGCTGTTTTTAGTGCTTGTGCCTTGGCTTTTAAGGCGCTGCCATTGGTGGTCAACGTGAGCTCTACATCTGGCAATGCGGTTTTTAGCATCGCGACTAGGCGTTCAATACCGCGCCGCAATAAGGGTTCACCACCGGTTAAGCGGATTTTTTCTAAGCCCATTTTGTGGGCGGCCTGCGCGATGATGACCATTTCTTCAAAGCGCAAAATTTGGTCTTGCGGTAAAAATTTATAGTTGGTATCAAACACGCTTTTTGGCATGCAATAGCTGCAGCGAAAATTGCATTTATCGGTGACTGAGATGCGCAAATCACGCAACGGCCTGCCGCGTTTGTCCAGCATTGGCGCGCCTTCGCGGGCAATTGTTGTAGTCGGGATGGCGAGTGTGCTTGCCCGTTGGACTACGGCAATATCGCTTAGTTTCGGCTTTGCTGGTGAGATCATTTCTTTGCCGCCAACCCTTCAGCCCAGCGCGCCAAAATAGCCCGTTCGTCGTCGGTAATTTTGGTTAAATTGCCAATTGGCATGGCTTTTAAAACGACAGTTTGCTGATAAATGGTTTGCGCTTGCGCCATGATGCGCTCGGGTGAATCTAGCAAAATATTTTTAGGTGCAGCAGCAAAGCCCGGATAGCTTGGTTGCGCCATGTGGCAGTTGGCACATCGTTCAGCGACGATGCTCGCAACATTAGCAGGAAGGCTGGAGATGCCCGCGTTTAGCGGGGTTACAGCACTTTTTACTGGGGTAATCGGAGTGGGAGCCAAAGCAATAAATAATGCAAGCAACACCGCACCTCCCGCCCACAACAAGCCCTTTTGCACGCGTCCTTGATTTTTAAATACGAAGTACAGGCGAATTAAGGCACCGGCAACAGTGAGTGCCAGCAGCACTGCCCAGTTATAGCTGTGATTGGTAAACAGCGCATAGTGATTGCAAATCATCGTCATCAATACGGGCAGCGTAAAGTAGGTGTTGTGTACCGAGCGCTGTTTGCCGCGAAGCCCGTGAATAGGGTCGATTGGGCGGTTTTCGTTTTTCGCTTTTACAATTTCGCGCTGGCCAGGAATAATCACCATCGCCACATTGGCGACCATGATGGTGCCCAACATCGCCCCGTAATGAATGAACGCGCCGCGCCCTGAAAATAGTTTGCAGAGCACATAAGCTGAAACCGCACAAAGGATAGCGATAGCGACGGCCAGCTCGGTATCGTTTTTGCCCAAGCGGCTATTGCAAAGCGCGTGGTAAATCACCCAACCACCGACTAAAAAGCTTAAGCCAATCGCAATCGATGTACCTTGTGAAAGCGGATAAACAGCAGGATCAATTAAGTAAATATCCGCACTCACGTAGTAAATTAAAACCAGCATAAACATGCCGGAAAGCCACGTAGAATAAGCTTCCCACTTAAACCAATGCAATGGTGCAGGCAGTTTTTCGGGTGAGGCTAAATACTTTTGCGCATGGTAAATCCCACCGCCATGCACTGACCACACTTCGCCTTTAATGCCTTTTTCAATTGCGTCGGGGTCATCAGGTGCGCGCAAGTTTGAATCCAGCCAAATGAAATAAAACGACGCGCCGATCCACGCAATACCGGTGATCACGTGTAGCCAACGGCCTAAAAAATTGAGCCAATCTAATGAATACGCAAGCATGGTAAGTTTATATTTCGCTGGTTAATGCATTGGTTAGACGGTGAGAACCACTGCATGATGTTTCCATCGACGGGAACAACGAATTTGTAATTGGGTGTAGTTTTCGACATAAATCCAGAGCGCTTAGCTGCCTCGATAGGTTGAATACGCAAACGGGCTCACCAGCAGCGGCACGTGATAGTTGCCGTGTCCGTCGGCTATGCCAAAACGAATCGGAATAACATCGAGAAATACCGGCCCGTTAAGTGCGATGCCAATACTGCGAAAATAGTCGCCAGCGTAAAAATGCAATTCGTAGATACCGGTTTCGATGGTGTCGCCGCTCAGCAGTGGCGCATCGGTGCGTCCATCGGCATTGGTAATGGCCTGAAGAAGCCCTATTTTAGAGGCGTTTGAGCCTATTTTAAAAAGCTTAATCTGCATATTTGCAGCGGGTTTACCGTGCGCGGTATCGAGTACGTGGGTGCTGAGTTTGGCCATGATTTTTCTAATTTAGTAGGTCAATTACGCGCAAGCGCGCAATATCAACCACCTGCGAAAGCGCGTTTACCTGCTCCGTCGCAGGGGTGTTGTGCAGCCGCGCTTCTAGTTGCGCCAAAATGGCGGCGGATGTATTTAAGCGCGCGCAAATGATAAAAGGATGCCCAAACTTTGCCATATAGGCCGCGTTGCCCGCCTGCAACCGCGCCTGCGTTGCGGCGTCCAACACGGTTAGTCCAGCTGTGGTTTGCTCATGCTGCGATTCAGCAGTGAGGGCGGCCAGTTGCGCAGCCGATTGCCCTAATGCGGGGTGCGCGCGCAAAAGTGCTAGCTGTTGTTCGTGATCCAATGCTTGCAATAGCTGATAGAGCTTGGCGCAGACGTCCTCAGCGCTGCTAAACGGCCTTGCCCTAGCGAGTAGGGCGGCTAAGGCGGGCGAACGCTCTAAAACGCCGCCAAACGCGTCGCTAAAGGTAGTAGGGGTGGCTGCGTTAAGCGCGTTTAATTTATCGTGATTGAATTTGATTGCTGGCATGGACTAATTTTAGCTGTTTTGTGACTACAATACTCGAATCATTCATCGAATTTACGCTATGACCAACGATACTAATTACCCGCGCGATCTCGCCGGTTACGCCAATCGGCCGCCTACGGTTAGGTGGCCGAACAACGCAAAAATTGCGGTGCAGTTTGTGCTCAACATCGAAGAAGGTGCTGAAAACTGTGTGCTGCACGGAGATGCTGCCAGCGAAACTTTTTTGTCCGAAATTATCGGCGCGCAAGCGTTTAATGCGCGGCATATGAGCATGGAAAGTATTTATGAATATGGCAGCCGCGCAGGAGTGTGGCGGATTTTGGCGGAGTTTGAAAAGCGCAAATTACCGATGACGATATTTGGTGTGGCGATGGCCTTGGTGCGCAACCCAGAAATTGTGGCCGCCCTTAAAGCCAGCTGGCACGAAGTTGCCTGCCACGGGCTGCGCTGGATTAGCTATCAAAACGTGGCTGAGGACGTGGAACGCGAGCACATGCGCGCCGCCACTGCGATCATGCGCGAGCTTTTCGGCAAGCAGCCAGCAGGCTGGTACACCGGCCGCGATAGCGCGAATACGCTGCGTTTGCTAGCAGAGCAGGGAGGCTACACCTACAGTGCCGACTCTTACGCTGATGATTTACCCTATTACGCGGTGACACAAAACCAGCAGCAATTGATCGTGCCTTATACCTTGGACGCCAATGACATGCGCTTTGCCAGCCCGCAAGGCTTCAACACCGCCACCCATTTTTTTGAATATTTGCGCGATAGTTTTGATGCTTTGTATGCGGAGGGAAATACCGCACCGAAAATGATGTCAATCGGCATGCACGCCCGTATTTTGGGGCGTCCCGGGCGTATTGTCGCGCTGCAAAAGTTTTTAGATCACGTACAGAAACATGACGATGCGTGGGTGTGTACCCGCGCAGAAATCGCTCAACACTGGCTTAAAAACCATCCTTATCAAGCGGCGACCGTATGAAATTTGCCAATGACATATTCGCCCAAACGCGCCAATTAGCGGGCTTCTCCGAGCAGCAGGACGGCATCACTCGTGTTTACTTAAGCGCTGAACATCAGCTTGCAGGCAGCGCTATTTTGCGGTTTATGCAAGATGCTGGCCTGACTGCACAGTGGGACGCGTTAGGTAATGTCGTCGGCCATTACGCGGGTGCAACGCGTGATGCAAAAGTGCTCATACTAGGTTCGCACATGGATACCGTGCGCAATGCAGGTGCCTACGATGGCACGTTTGGCATATTGAGTGCGATTGCCTGCGTGCGGGAATTATCGCGCAACCAACAGCGTTTAAACGTAGCACTTCAAGTCATCGCTTTTGCCGACGAAGAAGGCGTGCGCTTTGGCGCAACGCTCATCGGTAGCCGTGCATATGCGGGTAAGTTTGACGCGACCTGGCTCGATATTAAGGACGCCAATGGCATCACCATGGCGCAAGCCCTGCGTGATTTTGGCCGCAGTGTTGGCACTGAAATGCCAGGTACCTTGCTAAGTGCAGAAGCTCTTAAATTGGACGTTTCCAAGGTATTAGCTTATGTAGAAAGCCACATTGAGCAAGGGCCGGTATTGCTGAATGCGAATTTAAGCGTGGGTGCGGTAAGCGCTATCGCGGGGGCGACCCGCATGTGGGTGCGCGTAACAGGGCAGGCGGGGCACGCGGGCACGGTACCCATGGCGTTGCGGCGGGATGCACTGGCTGGTGCTGCCAGCATGTGCGTGGCCATTGAAAACGTCGCGTTAACATTGTGCATGAACCCAAACACGCCCGTGGTAGCAACCGTGGGTAAGTTTGAAGTGGGCGTTAATGGAGCGGGCGGCGCTGTAAATGTCATTCCTGGCAACGTTCGTTTTACGGTGGACATCCGTTCAGGCAGTGACGTTGATCGTGTCAGTGCGGTGGCGGCAATACGCGCCACGTGTCGTGCGCAGGCTACGCGGTGCAACTTAAAAATTGAGTTTGAAGAGTTTTATAGTAACCCCGCTGCGGTCTGTAGCGCCCCTATTTTAGGGCATCTTCAGGCTGCCATGGCGCAATGCGGACAGCCAGATTTTGTGCTGCCCAGTGGTGCCGGTCACGACGCGATGGCCTTCGATGGCGTGCTGCCGCAAGCGATGCTATTCGTGCGCTGCGGCAATGGCGGTATTAGCCATCATCCGGATGAAACCATGACGATGGAAGACGCAGAAATTGCCACGCAGGTGCTGCTGGAGTTTTTAAAAAGCTACGGAGTGGCTTAAAGTACTATTCGCTTCGCAGATGCAAAGTTTGCGCGCTGTTACTAACCCAATGTCCAAAAGTGCCAATGAAATTTCAAGCCAAATACAAACCAATATTGTTCGCGTTTTTCATGTCCATGTTTATGGCGTTCATCATGTCCGGCGTTCTTACGCTGATCAATTTAGGCTTTGTCGATGGACTATTTTTAAAATGGATGCGGGGATTTTTGATTGCATGGTGCTGCGCGTTTCCAGCGGTGATGCTGGTGGCACCGGTGGCGCGCAAGATTGTGGATAAGCTGACATAGAATTCCGAAAGTAGGCTGGAAATGCCCTAAAATAAGGGCGAAATGAACCGTTTGTGTTTTGCAGGATAGCGTAACTATTATCAAAATAGCGTCCACTGAGGCAATGATGACAAGTCACGATGCAGAAGAAATACTATTGGATCGTTGTGCGCAAGCGGGCTGCGGCATCGGCGTAGGTGCGCAAAACCAAATGGAAGCGAATGTATTTCGCGTGGCCTCGATGATTGTTATTTCACGATTTCCAGCGGCCTCGGAGCGGCTGTTGCTGGCCAGCGCAGACTATTTTGCAACGCGACCTTCGGAGCAATTACTAGCTGCAGAGATTGTGAAGCGCGGTTGGGTTGATAATCTGCCGAGGTTAAAGGATATGTTGTCGAGGCGCTTGCGCTATGAACCCCGATCGAGCGCTCGTTAAATGTTAGTGCCCTTCATTTATTGAGAAGATATTTGCGCATCGATGGCTGCCGGTTTGGTGGCAGCATTGCAGATCGAGGCTCGAACATTTGATGCGCAACTAGGGTTTGTTGGTGATCAAGCACCGCTGACGTCGAATATTCGCGATGCCGTAGCGATGGCTAGAGAGGTTGAGGCGCATATACGTTGATGCCTGAAGACGCCCGAAAACAGGGCATCTCCAAGCATCGTATACTTTTATCATTACCCAATAAAAAAGCAACCTCACGGTTGCTTTTTTAATTACATCACTAAGCGAACCCAACCGCTAACCAATTACCAATGAATACCCTGCGTAATTTGCGCGAAGGCCACGGCTTCTGGCGTCATTTCTACTTGCTTTACGGCTTCGCCTTTCTTGCCTTGGCTGGCGTTTGAATCTGGGAACATCCTGAATGCCGTGTTCAGAATAATTTGCGTTAGCTTTGGGCTCACCGCGTGCAAAATTGCACCGGCAATGCCTAGGCGTGTTGCGATGCGGACAGGCTTGTACACGATGGCTTCCACAACCAAATCAGCAGCTTGTTCAGGCGATAACGTAGGCACGCTGTTGTACATCGCCGTTGGGGCGATCATCGGTGTGCGTACGAGCGGCATGTTGATGGTGGTGAAGTGGACATTATCATCATGGAACTCGCTCGACGCGCAGCCGGTGAAGGCATCCAGCGCGGCTTTAGATGCCACGTAGGCCGAGAAGCGCGGTGATTGCGTCAACACGCCGATGCTGGAGATGTTGATAATCTGACCGCCTTTTTGCTTCGTCATCGACGGCAAGAAGCCCATAATTAGGCGCAAGCAGCCGAAGTAGTTCAATTGCATGGTGCGCTCAAAATCATGGAAACGATCGTAGCTGTTTGCAATACCGCGACGGATGGAGCGACCGGCGTTGTTGACCAAATAGTGGCAAGTACCGTAGTCTTTTAGCACTTGGGCAACTAAGGTATCGCAGCTGGCAAGATCGGATAAATCACACGAATAAAACTTGGCGTTGCCACCTGCTTCTTTGATTTTTGCAAGTGTGATTTGCGCTTTTTCAGGGTCCCGCGCGACGATTACAACCTTCGCTCCGGCATCCGCTAATTTAATTGCCGTGGCTTCACCGATGCCTGATGTGCCGCCCGTTACCACCACAACTTTGCCCTTAACTTTACCGGCCAAGGTGCGATCAATAAATAGATCTGGGTCAAGATGACGTTCCCAATAATCCCACAAGCGCCATGCGTAGGTATCAAGCAGCGGAACCGCGATTTTAGTGCCTTTCAGGGCTTTTACGGTTTCGCGATTATCAAAGCGGGTAGGGTAGCTGATGAAGGTAAACACATCTTTTGGAATGCCCAAATCTTGCAGAATTTGGTTGCGCGCTTTACGCACCGGGGCAACCGACATCAAGCCCTGCACCACATAGCTTGGCATGAAGCTAAACATTTTTGCGTTTAGGCGCATCGTCATTTGCGGGGCATGTGCGGCCTTGGCAAACATGTTTAAAATTTCGCCTATCCGCGCTGGTTCTGGATCGGTTAGGTGAAAGCAACCGCCATCGAGCCCTTTTTTGTGGGCGATATGATCCATGGCATCAACCACGTAATCAACCGGCACGACGTTAATACGACCACCTTCAATACCAACGGTAGGCATCCATTGCGGCAACATTTCGCGCATTTTTTGGATGAGCTTAAAGAAGTAATACGGGCCGTCGATTTTATCGATTTCGCCTGTTTGTGAATGCCCCACCACCATGCCGGGGCGATACACGCGCCACGGGGTTTTGCATTCATTACGCACGATGGCTTCGGAATCATGTTTGGTGCGGAAGTACGGGTGATCGAGCTCTTCGGCTTCTTCAAACATATCTTCGCGGAACGTGCCGTCGTACAAGCCGGCGGCGGCAATTGATGAGGTGTGATGGAAACAGCCTGCTTTCACGGCCTCGGCAAACTCTACGGCGTGGCGCGTGCCGTCGATATTGGCACCCTGTTGCGATGCGGCATCCGCAGATAAGTCATAGATGGCGGCCAGATGAAATAAGTGCGCTACTTTGCCGCGCATTTTGGTGATGTCCGCTGGCAAAATGCCGAGCTTGGCTTTTTCTA
>JAYUOW010000134.1:0-4884 GCA_043760555.1 Betaproteobacteria bacterium | reverse complement strand
TGGTTATGCAGGCTGAAGATGCCCTATTTTTGTGCGTCTTCAGCCTATTTTTTTGTAGAAAATAATGTTCTCGTAACCGACGCCGTCAAAGTAATACTGCGTTCTACCGGCGTCCACATAGCCCATCGCTTCGTAAAATTTAATCGCAGGCGCGTTGCCTATCCAAGCCGTTAGCCACACGCACGACGCTAAAGATTGCGCGGCTTTAAGCTCCGCATTATGCAGCAGTTGCTGGCCGATTCCCATGCGCTTAAAGTAGCGCTGGATGTAGAGTCTTTGGCACTCCAATCCATCATTCAAAATTGGTAGCGGTGCCGTCGCACTACGGTCCAGTTCAGCAAAGCCCACCAAATGCGCATCGCGTTCCGCAACCGTAAAGCGAGCGGGTGACGTCGCGATGGTTGCTGCAAGGTCGTCGGCATCGTACATGTCCAACGCCTCGCGTGCTAAATCTGCACGCATGCCGTCGGCAGCGTAGGTATCTAAAAATACTTGCATGGCCAAGACGCGCAAGGATAGGGCATCTTCGGGGGTTGCGGGACGTAGAATGATAGTCATTGTGGTTATAGTTTTAGGTCGTGTTGGTGATGCTGTTTGTCCGCTCGGTATAACGCAACAATTGCGCTGGTTGATAGAGTTGTCCAATACTGCTTGGCGTCTGCCAGCGCAAGTTGGTTTTTTAGCGGCTTATCTAATCCTGCATTTTGATCACGCGTCGCTAGCGTTGCCTTGATTATTCCAAGCTTTGCGATACGCAGTGATTCGCAAGCCTTTATGATTGCGTCTGCTTGTGATGTTTGGTTGTCGTCATCATTAAGCGAGAGCAGTTTTTGCAAGTGTTGTTCGCGTTTGGCCAATATTTCAAGCTTTTTGGTGGGTTGTGCGCGAGGAATATGTATAGGCATAATGTGGTGGGTATCGCGTTTAGACGGCTATTGCAATGTGGCTCGTCCATGCTCATTGCAAGGAGCCAACTACCACCATTATCCATTAACTGGCTGCGCCACCAAGCGCACGCCCAACGCGGTGCAAACGCGGCTAATGGTGTCGAATCGTGGATGTGCATCTGCTCGAAGTGCTTTGTATAGCGCTTCTCGGGTGAGGCCAGATGCCGTTGCGATGTCGCTCATGCCGCGCGCCCTTGCAATATCACCCAGCGCTGCTGCCAATAATGCGGGGTCATTTGCGTCCAAAATATCGGTTAAAAACGCTGCTATTGCAGCCTCGCTATCAAGGTATTGCGCTGCATCAAAGTCGGGAAGGGAGGCTACTTTAATTTTCTGTGCGTTAGTGATTGTCATCGTCATCGTCTGAGAAATCTAGCGGAGTTGTGAATGTAATCGAACGATTACAGCACGTCAAGCGGTGGATGGCTTGACGCGCTCACAAGTTGCCGGTGATGTTATGAAGCAACCCTACCGATAAGCCGCAGGCGAAGCACAAGATTTACCTTCGAAAGTTAGCCTAATTTTCGCCTTGCCCGTGCTATCCGCATCAATCTGATTTACCGCGCAATAGCCTATTTCTTCAACGATGGCCAAGCTGCCTTTGCTGGTTGCGGCAAAAATAACTTGGTCAGAGATGCCTGCAAAACAGAAGGTGACGGCTTGCGTTACGGCTGCTTCGCAGGCAGCGGCTTGCAGGCCTAGGCATTGGCGTAGATAGCCTTGATCGCGACACGCATAGCTTGCGACTAAGCCGCGTGTCGATTGCAGCAGCTGCATGCGCTGTTTGCCGCTATCGGAGGCTACGGGGGCGTTGGTCGTTGCATAGAGGGCGGACGCGGGGGCAGACGCGACGGCGTCTCGACCTGGATCAGCGCGTGTTGACGCTGTTAGTGTTTCCGTGCCGACTAATGGCGCTTCGGGAACGAACGGCGTGTGGGCGACTTTTGGTACGGCGCGGGTGATGCTGGCTTGTAAAGTGGCATCTGCATCTCCAGTTAAATCCACTTTGAATAAATTGCCGCTGGGCGATAGCGTATAGGCAAATTTCAACACGTCGTCAGCGGCGTTGATTTGATAGCGGCTCTTTGACCATGATCCTGTTGGGTGATCGCCGAAGCGTACGTTGGCTACAAATAGTCTTGCGCCTGCGCGCTCCGATGTGCCGATTGCAAGCTCACGTGGGCGGTACATGGCCGTCTTTAGCCACGCTTGGGCTTGTTGGCGGTTGGCGATTGCGCCGGGTGCTGCATACGCGGCAGCTAAAAGTTCGACTACCCAGCCGTTAGAATTTTGATAATCGGTTGAAAACGGATAGGCGATTGCGCTGTAAGTTGGTTCGTGCATACGGCCTTTAAGTGGCGATTGCAGTGCTGCAATTAAGCGCTGTTGAATGGCGGGGTTGGGCACAAATAGGCTTGATTCAAAGCTATGCATTTCATCGAGAAAAAAGTTGCCCAAGCCTTCGTCATACATATTCGATAATCCGCCGCCGCAGGTGTTTAAGGCGTGGGTAATTATCCAACGGCCTTTAGGATGATCGCGCTGCACGAAACCCAAGTGGGTGTAGCGCATGCCGCGCGCAGATTGGTCGGAACCGATGCGCGCGATGACTGCTACCTGCACATTTTGCGCCTCTAAGCGCACGGCCACGCGTTGGGCTAGGTCGAGTGCCTGCGCGGTTTCAGAGGCGGTTGGGGTGCGAGATTCGCATGTTCGTCCAGCGGTTGCTGGTTGCAAAATTATCGTATTTAGACTGATTAAAAACAGTGCACAAAATAGTTTATTTTTCATGATAGTTATCCCGTTAAGCCTTATTCTAAGAGCTTCTTGATGAGTGTAGCAATGTCGCAGTCGATGCATTCGGCACGAAGGCCAAGGTAGTCGCGCCCACCATCAAAAACGCACCTGCACCATGCGCTACGATAACCACTGTGTTGCCCACGGCGACGCCGATGCCACGCACTACGTTAGCGCTCATGCGCACCACCTGCGTGGCGGCAGTACCCGCTACGCGAAGCGTCAGCACGGCAGTCTCACCCACAAACTCAAGGGCTGATAACACCACAGAACCCCCTGCGGCAAACGCCAACAATGGGGCTGCGGCAACGCTGGCCGTTACCGCAATACTACCAACGAGACTCGCGCCACTCGCATGTACAGATGCTGAAATTGGATCATTACCGTAAGCGTGTGCTGGGATGGAAACAACGCTGACCGCTAAAATTAATGAGGAAACCAAGGAGGTAGAAATTTTGCGTTTGATCGTGTTCATGGTGACTCCAAATAAAGACCGAAAAAGTTCGGTAGGTGCACTTTGCGCTCAAAAGTGTAGTTTGGCGATACGAAATTCATGTGGTATCATTTTTTAATACTATTTTTGAGTGGCGAGGGCAAATAATGAACCAAAGCGAGCGATTGTTAGATGCGCTAAAGAAGGTTTTAAAAGCACGGCGCATTACCTATGCACAATTGGCGGTGGGTTTGCAGGTGAGTGAGCCAACGGTAAAGCGACTGTTTGCGCAAGAGCAAATTACGCTGAATCGCTTAGAGCAAATTTGTGATTTTTTAGGGCTGGAATTTGCCGACCTTGCAAACCAAATTAGAGAAGGGCGCATGCCGCAGCAATTGTCGGTAAATCAAGAAGCCGCATTGGCTGAAGAGCCCCGTCTTTTAGCTTTCTTGCAGTATTTGCTTAATGAATGGTCGGTGGCGGATATGCGCGAAAAATTGGACATTAGCGATGCCGAATGTGTGCGCTGGCTTACCACCTTAGATCGTCTACAAATCATCAAACTATTCCCCGGCGATAAAGTGCGCCTAAACGTCGCGCGCACCATCAATTGGCGACCCACCGGTCCTGTGCGCGCCCGTCATGCAAGGCGGGCAGTGAGTGAATTTATGATCCACGCCTTCAACGGCAAAAACGAAGCCATCCGTTACGCCTTCCGCGAAGTATCCAACGCCACCCAAGAAATTATGCTGCGTAAATTAGCCAAAATAGCTGAAGAATTCGACGAGCTAGCCGACTACGACGCCAACCTACCGGCGGCCGAACGCACTTCAATCGGCTTCTTAACCGCGCAACGACCGTGGCAGTTTTCAATCATGGAAGCGATACCGCATCGGGATGCGGGAGTGGCTGTACCGTTGGCTACGGGTGGGAAGGTGAAGCGGGCACCGGGTGGGTTGCGGCGGGTGGTTAGATAGGCTGGAGGTGGCCGAAAATAGGCGTTATACAGCATGTTAACCACGGCCTTGCGGGTAGCTTATTATGCGGCCATCGCACCTGTTGCTCTACGTCGCATTTTTTCATTTGGTGCGGCGATTTCTTCACGCACCACCTGTCTGACCGCATCTAGAACTGACTGCTGCGTGATGGCGGCTAGCAGCGCGTCATTGATTAAGGTTTGGTAGTTACCTGCGCCTGCACGGTCTACCTGCGCTTGAAAATGATCAAGTACGGCGTTATCGAGGCGGATCGAAATTTTAGTTTTGCCGACCGCTGTCGGGATGACTGCACCCTGCTTGGCTTGTGAAAAGTCAATATTACGGTATGGTTCAGCGGCGATTTTTTTCATAAGTGTTCCTTTGCGGTTTGTTGGCTTTCCAAGCAGAAATTAGTCGGTAGATATCGGGTTCTCGGTGCGTAAATACGACGACGAGGAGCGAACCATTAGCGCTTAGGCCTAACGGTACAAAACGTTGTTCATCAACAGCATCTGAGTCTTCGCGCGTCAGTGCAAAATCATCTGTTAAAACAGTCGCCGCTTCGGAAAATGAAACCCCATGCGATTGCAAGTTTGCTGCCGCCTTATTTTTGTCCTATTCAATGTTCATATGGTCGTAATGTATGCACAAACGTCTTCTTTGTCAAGCGTTTGGTTGCTCTATGCGTTCCGCCATAAGAGTTCGATGGGATTGTTTTCGTTTTGCCATC
>JAYUOW010000133.1:0-14662 GCA_043760555.1 Betaproteobacteria bacterium | reverse complement strand
AAGTTGCATCCTCAATGACTCGTTTGCGCATCACATCGCCCCCACAGCGATGGTTGATTAACTGAACCAAACGCGCGACCATTTCTATATCAGGCGCGTCACTGTGATCTTGAAACACGTGTGCGCTCGTAAGCTGATAAAGCCGCGCTGCACCAACCACCGCGAGAATTCCTGGCGCCAACTTAGGCAACAACGGAGGAACTGAGTAAATAGTTTGCCATTCAGGGATCCGCATGGCGTCGGTGTATTGCTGAAACATCGCGCGGAGGCTACGCAAAATAGGATCATCCTTGCCTCGCCGCCCGCCGAAATGCTCCAACGAATCGACAATCAGCACGCATTTTTTTGCCTTGGTAGCAACTGCAAGTTCGCGAAAAAACGCCTGCGCTTGCTCTAAAAACTCGCCGGGGCTGGCCGCAAAACTAGTGCGCAATTGATCCCGAAAGGTTGATTGCTGCTTTAGGTTTAGCTTCACCACTTTCAAATCAATGACATCGACACCCAGATCCGCGCCGAATAAGCGCTTAAATCTAGTCAATAAGCTGTTCAACGGTGCATTTAGTTTTGGCGCGGTGGTTATGTTTTCCATGAGACCTAACGCCATCGCTACAAGCAAATCTGCGAAATTCAGCTCCAGCTCTGGGTTTAAATACTCAGTAATATTTATCACGGCAACATAAGTGTAGCCCGCGCTGGTACCTTCCTGACGCACTTGCTCAGCAAGACGCCGAAGTTCGGTGCTTTTTCCAGAGCCAACCGTACCCGAAAAAAAATAAATATGATGACCGCCCTCAGCCGTGAGAAGTTCGCGTTTCAACTCACCCAGCGCATTCCCCAACTTGCTTTGGTGTAATCCTTCGACATAAAGACGCTTAAAATCATTCAAATTTTCGGCAGGATCGAGCGGTACGATGCTAGAGAGAGCCTTGACAATTGGATTAAGCAGGGCTTCGCGTTCATTAATCATAGTTTTACCGTTTTAAGCTAAGCGCTGTAGCGCAAAATGTTGATTACATTAGCAATAGTAACTCAGCCAAAATTCAAGTGGCTACATTCCCTAGCCGAATGGGTCGTGGGTTAACGCTCCACCCGTATACGGATCCGCGATGTTCAGCTTTTCTAGTAGCGCAACTTCCAGAGCTTCCATCTTCACCGCATCCGCCTCCTTAACGTGATCCAGCCCCACCAAATGCAGCACGCCGTGAATAGTCAAGTGTGCGTAATGATTTTGTGTGGGCTTTTTTTGCGCTTTGGCTTCTTGATTTACCACTTGGGCGCACAGGACGATGTCGCCCTCAAGAGAGCGGCTGGATTTATCGTGATAGACGAACGTGAGCACGTTGGTGGCATAGTCTTTTTGACGATACGCGTTGTTTAGCTGGCGGGCTTCTGTTTGATTGACGACCCGAATGGTGAGGGTGGCGGCGTCAATGTCGGCGTTTTGCAGCGCTAATTTTGCCCATTTGATGAGGTTTTTTTCGTCCGGTACGTGGGCAATTTGGCTGGCTTGTTGCACATTTATATTGTATTTTTCCATGTGATTTTGTCTTTATTGATGCCTGAAGACGCCCTAAAATAGGGCGTCTTCAGGCATTAACTAGATCGTCTTGCGCGACCTTAGTTGGAACGTCTAGTGCGGCTATTGGCTTCATATGCGCCCACAATGGCTTGCACTAGTGGGTGGCGCACAACGTCCTCTGCCTGAAATACAGTAAAGCCGATGCCGCGCACGCCGTAAAGCACGTTTCTAGCGTCGATTAAGCCGCTGGTTTGACCCTTACGTAAATCTACTTGGGTGACATCACCAGTGATAACGGCCTTAGTGCCGAAGCCCAAGCGCGTTAAAAACATTTTCATTTGCTCGGGCGTGGTGTTTTGCGCTTCGTCCAAAATAATGAAGGAGTGGTTTAGCGTGCGGCCGCGCATGTAGGCCAACGGCGCCACTTCAATTTGGTTGCGTTCGAACATGCGCGCGACTTTATCGAAGCCCATGAGTTCGTAGAGCGCATCGTAGAGCGGACGCAAGAAGGGATCTACTTTTTGCGATACGTCGCCCGGCAGAAAGCCTAGGCGCTCGCCAGCTTCTACCGTGGGGCGCGTGAGCAATATGCGCTTAACCGTGTCGCGTTCAAACGCATCGACGGCCGCAGCAACCGCAAGGTAAGTTTTACCGGTGCCCGCAGGACCCACGCCAAAGGTGATGTCGTGGGTTTGCATTTGCTGTACATATTCAAGCTGGCGTTCGGTACGTGCGCGCAGGTCGGCACGACGTGTGTGCAAGGGCAATTCAGCTTGCTGCTCCAACGGACGCTTTTCTGACGCAATGGTGGTGACGCGGCGTTTCTGACGCGGCGCAGTTTCGTCATTTTCTTCAGAACGATCGACGTATTCAAGCAGCGCTAGTTCAATATCTTCAGCGTCGGTTTTATCACTAGCTTGTGCGTATAAACGCGTGAGCACTTTGCCTGCGAGGATAGCTTGGGGTTTATCGCCGCTGATGCTAAAGCGCTCAGACCGGTGCGAAATGGTGACATCCAACGCGTTTTCAACTTGCCGCAAATGCGCATCTAACGCGCCGCATAAACCCGCTAATCGACGGTTATCGACGGGCGTAAAATGCAGCTCAACCACATGCTTTTTCACTAACTATGCTCAACCAGAGATGCCTTGGAGACGCCCGAATTACGGGCATCTTCAACAATCTTTCCACGCAAGGTATAATGCATCGCTTCATCAATTTCTAGCGTGACAAATTGCCCGATAAAACTTGCGTCTCCCGGAAAATTCACCACGCGATTATTGTCAGTGCGACCGGTAAGTTCATTGGCATCACGCTTAGATGCGCCTTCAACTAGCACCCGCTGCAACGTGCCCAACATGGCTTGGCTAATTACGGCAGCTTGCGCATTAAGCTGGTCTTGCAATATTTTTAAGCGCGCGTGTTTGGTTTCATACGACGCATCATCTGGTAAATTTGCCGCAGGCGTACCGGGGCGCGGGCTATAGATAAAGCTGTAGCTGCCGTCAAAATTGACGTCTTTTACGAGCTTCAAGGTCTTCGCGAAATCTTCTTCTGTTTCGCCCGGAAAGCCAACAATAAAATCGCTGGTAATCGAAATATCAGGCCGTGCTTCGCGCACTTTGCGGATAATAGATTTATATTGCAGCGCTGTGTAATTGCGCTTCATGGCAGACAAAATTTTGTCCGAGCCCGATTGCACCGGCAGATGTAGTTGCGAAACCAGTTTAGGCAGTTTTACAAACGCTTCAATCAGGCGCGGCGTAAATTCAACTGGGTGCGATGTGGTGTAGCGAATGCGCACTACCGCTTCAATACGCGACACTGCCGCTAACAACAACGCTAAATCTGCCGTCGTGCCGTCGTCCATCACACCCAAGTAAGCGTTGACGTTTTGGCCCAGCAAAATAATTTCTTTCACGCCTTTTTTACACAGCGCATTAATTTCGGCCAGCACGTCATTAAACGGGCGCGAAATTTCCTCACCACGCGTGTAAGGCACCACGCAAAAACTGCAATATTTGCTACACCCTTCCATGATCGACACATAAGCCGAGGCGCCCTCAACCCGCGCCGGTGGCAGGTTATCGAACTTTTCGATTTCGGGAAAAGTGATGTCTACTTGACTCACGCCCGTGGCGCGTTGGCGCGTAATGAGCGCTGGTATGCGATGCAAAGTTTGCGGACCGAACACAAAATCAACATAGGGTGCGCGTTCAACAATGGCGTCGCCTTCTTGCGAGGCCACACAGCCGCCCACGCCAATTAACATGCTGGGCTTGGCTTCTTTTAACTCACGCAAACGGCCTAAATCGCTGAATACTTTTTCTTGCGCTTTTTCGCGGACTGAGCAGGTGTTAAGCAGCACAATATCAGCATCTTCAGGCGTTTCGGCTTTTTCATAGCCTTCAAATTCATGCAATACATCCGCCATTTTTTGGCTATCGTATTCATTCATTTGGCAACCGAAAGTGCGGATGAAGACTTTTTTAGTCTTGGGTAGCATTGGATTGGGCGTTTTTACTTGCGCGTAGCGTGCGGATGAGCGTGTCATGCGAAGCTCCGAGGGGCTTAGTAGGGATACTAAACCGAAAATATTGGTGGCCAATCCCTGATTCGAACAGGGGACCTGCGGATTATGATTCCGTCGCTCTAACCGGCTGAGCTAATTGGCCAATATGTGCAAAACACGTGTTTGAAGCTGTGCAATGCAACAGTGAAGGGGGCGAATTGTGGCTTGGCGGGGCTGTTTTGTCAAGGAAAATAGACGATACTGGCTGCGGCTGCAAACGGACAATATTGGCGCAAATGGCAACTATTGGCCAGCATGGCAGTCTATTTTGCGTCCGAGTTAAATCTTAACAAAGCGATAAATGCCGTCTGATACCCATCTGCGCCAATGTTTGCAGCGCGAAAACAATAACTATGACCTGCTGCGCCTGCTAGCCGCCTGCACCGTCATCATCGGCCATTCGCACGCACTGGTGCCCGGAGGTGCTGCCACGCCAGACTTTGTCGGCGCGCTGTTTCGCGATGAATACGCGGGCTCATTGGCGGTTAAGTTTTTCTTCTTTTTAAGCGGCTTGGTGGTGTGCAATAGCTTGCTGACGCGACGCGATTTGCTAGGGTTTTTTGTCGCGCGTGGATTTCGGATTTTGCCGGGATTGGTGGTTTGCCTATTACTGTGCGTGTTTGTGTTGGGCAGCGTTTTTTCCACCTTGCCGTGGCGCGACTACGCCACACATCCGAACACATGGCAATTTTTAGGCAGAAATTTGGTGCTTTGGCCGGTATGGGAGCTGCCCGGGGTATTTCAAAGCCACCCGAATCACGCCATTAACGGCTCTTTATGGACCTTGCGGCTTGAGGTGCTGTGTTACATCGGTTTATTCGCTTTCGCGCTCCTGGGCGCTTTGCATTCGCGGCTAATCGGCTCTTTAGCGATGGCGTCGATCATCGTTTGCGCGTTTGTGTGGCCTGCAAGCATGGCGGCGCTGGGGTTTAACAGCGCTGAATCATCACCCCTGCCCGCGTGCTTTGCATTTGGCGCGCTGCTGGCTATTAACCAAGATAATTGCAAAATTAACGTGTGGCTTTGGTTAGGTTTAGTGGCCGCATTTTTAGTGCTGCAACAAACCGCTGCCTACCAAGTGTTGTTGTATGGCACCTTGTTTTACGGCGCGTTGGTGCTGGCAAGCGCACCGTGGGTGCTGAACCTAAAACTGCCGGGAGATTATTCCTACGGGGTTTACATCTACGGCTATCCGGTGCAGCAAAGTTTGGTTGCCTTGTGGCCGGAAATGAATTTGCATATGCATCAGGGGGTGGCGTTGACGATCGCTATTCTGGTAGCAGTGGCGTCGTGGCGATGGGTGGAGAAGCCCAGCATTGGCGCGGGTCGGCGGCTGACGACATGGCTAAAATTTAGGCTGTTTCCCAGAAAGTCGTAATTATGGCTGAAGATGCCCTATTTTTGGGTGTCTTCATCTGATGATAGCGAAACTAGGGTTCTTAACCTGATAAGCTGAAAACGCCCTAAAATAGGGCGTTTTCATCAATTTAATGCGTATTCCTATTTGCAGTGCCCACTTAAGCCACCTTCTTCAACAACGACGTCATGGTGCTAAGCAAATGTTCTTCCGAATACGGCTTGGTTAAAAACGCATTCACCCCTGCTGATTCAGCGAGCTGACGGTGTTTATCGGTGAAGCGCGAGGTGATCATAATGACTGGGGTTTCACGGGTGTCCGCGCGGCTGCGCATGGCGCTAGTAAATTCTAGGCCGTTCATACGCGGCATTTCTAAGTCAACCAGCACGATGTCGGGCGTTTGTTTTTGCAGCGTGCCGAGCGCATCTAAACCATCGCGCGCCGACACCACTTCATAGCCGGTGTCTTGCATCAATTGCTCCATGGTGCGGCGCACGCTGACGGAATCATCAATAATTAAGCACACTGGCAACCGCACGCGCGGTGCAGTATTTTCAACGATGTTATTTTTAGTCGCACTAGCGTTGTGGGCGCGCAGCAAATCGGGTAAATCAATCACCACGGCAACGGAGCCATCACCCAAAATAGTCGCGCCGTCAATGCCGATGGTTCTTGGCATAATCGCGTTAAAGGGCTTCACTACGACGTTTCGGGAATCATTTAACTCGGGCACAATGACGGCGTAACGCTGCCGCATTTCGTCGAACACAATCATGGCTACTTCAGAAACACCTTTGGCGAGCAGGGCATCGTAGGGCAAATTTAGCAATTGCTCTAAGCGCACAGAAGGCAGTTTTTCGTCTTGCAGAATATAAACTTGACCACCGTCGGCCGTAGCTTCCAAAGCACCGGTAGTCGGCAATAATTGCTGCACGCCGCGCTCAGAAATCGCCAGCAAATGCTGGGGAGAGCGCGAAATCATTACTTGGGTGGCGCTTAACTGCACTGGGAATTTCATATCAAAACGCGTACCGGTGCCTAATGTGGATTGTAGTTCTAGCGACCCGCGCAAGTCGTTTACGGCGCGCTGCACTACGTCCATACCGATACCGCGACCAGAAATTAGGGTGGCTTCTTCGCGCGTTGAAAAACCGGGCACGGTAATTAAGCGCATCACTTGCGCGTCAGTCAGGGTTTGCTCAGCTTGAATTAAGCCAGCATCGAGCGCTTTAGCGCGAATACTTTGCACGTTTAAGCCACGGCCATCGTCTTGACAGCGCACGGCAATGTTTGCGCCTTCAGCAAAAAAGTCGAGCTTAATGGTGCCCATCACTGGCTTGCCTGCTTCGATGCGAACCGCATCGGGCTCAATGCCGTGGTCTACCGCGTTGCGCAACATATGCATGAGCGGATCCATAATTTGGTTGAGCAAATTCGTATCCACTAAGGCTGACTCACCGCCGATAACCAGTTGCACCGAACGATCGAGCACGCGCGCGGCCTGGCGCACCGTGCGCTGCAGGCGCGGGGCGATGGAGCTAACTTCAACCATGCGCGCTCGTTGAATATTGCGTTGAATTTCTATCTGCACCCGCTCTTTTGCCGCCATTAAATCGCGCAGGCCGGACACTTCACGCTCGAAGGTTTGACTAAATTCGCGCGTGTCGGCACTGGATTCAACAATGCGGCGCGACAACATATGCAGCTCGTTGTATTGGTCCATCTCCAGCGAATCTAGGCCGTCTTCATCTTTACCACCACCTACCATCGCTAAACCGCGCACGTCTACCAGCTGTTCAAGTTCCGACGATAGCTGGCGAATTTGCCGTGAGCTCACGCGCTGGGTATTTAAGTCTTGCGTAAGGTGCGCCACGCGGTCTTGCAACTGCGAAGTAATAATGGCGCTTTCACCGGCCATGCGCAACAGCGAATCAATTAAGGAAGCAGGTACGCGCAAAAAAGTTTCATGGTCATCACCGGCTTCGCGCGTGGGTGCAGTAGCCATCGGCGGCAGTTCAGCGCTTGTTTGCAGTGCTACAAAATTAGCAATGCCGCTATCTTCATCCGGCAAGCCGTCGCGATCAATTTGGTTTGCCCAGTTAAGCACTTTTTGATACACGGCCAAGCTTTCTGGCGGTGCCGCAGTTTCGTTGAGCAGGCTCTCGCTCATAGCTTCTAAGCAATCAGCGGCTTCTACCAAAGTTTCGCGCACTACAGGTGTGGGCAGGCGTTGTTCGCGGCCAAAGGCGACTAAAATATCTTCGAGCGCATGGGTTAAATTGCCCACGCCTTTTACGCCAACCGTATTGCCAGCACCTTTCAAGGTGTGCGCCACGCGCCGGGCTTGTTCCATTTCTTCCAAAGTGCCACCGGTGCCAGAGTTTAGGCGCTGCACTAGGGAAGAAAACTCTTGCGCATGCTGCGGCAATTCTTCTAGCAAACTGTTGAGCACATTGGCATCAATGTCTGCCGGCACGCTTAAATCAACATGCTCTGGCAAGGCTTGGCTTGCGCGATCAACAGCGGCGCGCGCGCGGATAAGCTCGACAGAAATTAGTGCGGCGACCCACTCCGGCAGCACGTCAGTTTCAGCCGGATATAGCCAGCCCGCATCGGCCACGATAGCGGCTAACTTTTGTGCGCAGGATTCATCATTTACACTATCAAGATGCGCCACGGCGCAGTCAAGCCAGCCGCCCAATAGTTGCGCTGCGGCGGGCGTTAATGATTCCGGTAACCCGGCTTGAATGGCCATGGCGTTCACTTGCACCACAGCAATAATGTTTTGCAAGCCGTCCATACCCAGATGGGATGTGGCATTTAAAATGTGATCTAAGTGCTCGGTATATTGCTCCAGCAAATGGCTGTAATCGCCCGTAGATAGGGCAGCTGCGGCATTTAGTGGCTGGGCAAATTCGGTGTGCATCTCCGCCAAGGCTTCGCGCAGCATGGCCACTTCTTCAGCGGTAATTTTGCCCTCGCTATCCGCTTCGGGAGCATCGGCATACAGAGCATCGCCGTTAGCTTCAGGCTCTGCATGCGCGACGGTTTCATCAGCCGCAGGTGCCGTGGCAAAGGTGGGCACAGGTATCACGTATGCACGCGGCAATGGCGTTAGGCGTGGTAGCTCGTAGACTGGCGCTGGCGGCGCTATTTCCGAAACGATCTCCGGCGCCACCGCAGTTAGTGCGCTAGGTTCAGCGACACTTGGGGGGATAGATAACTCTGCTAGTGCATCCAGCGCATCTTCCACGCTAAGTGCATTACTTTCATCGGTCAAATTAAATTTAATTGCGTCTTCTGTCAATAATTTTTCGATATTTTTTACGAAAAAATTCGGTATCGCAGGCACCCATGCCTGCTTTCGAATATGGTGCAGCACTTGCCAAGCGCAATGGTCTTGCGCCCCGCCTAGCACTTCGGTTAAGGCCAGCTCTGGCCATGCGACAAGCGCATCGGCTTCGGATGGCATTAAATCGCGTTGCTGCTCGACGATTTTTTTTAAGCCACTTTCGAGCAAGCGCGCGGTGTGGTCTAGGCCGCGCAAATGCAGCTCGCGCGCTAAGTCGGCAAAGGCCAATAAATTGCTGTGATACTGCTTCGCCAAGCTTGCGTCGTTTGACGTTTCTAGCTCACTAGAAACTTCAAACAAAGCAAATAAATTCGGCTGCAAGGTTTCAAGCAGGCTGGCAGCATTCATGTTGGCAGGTCCAAATATTTAAAGGGTCGCGCAGTGGGTAACAACGAAGGCCAGAAATTAGGTTCGTGTTGCGGGCAGCTTAAACACGCCCACCTCGGCTACTAGCGCTTCCGCATACGTCACCAATTTCGTGGTGACGTCATTTTGCTCATTCAACTGACGTGTGGTGTCGCGGCTGGTTTGTTGCATCGCAATCGCACGGGTTTGTAGCGATGCACCCGCTTTTGCTTGCTCGGTTGAAGTCGCTGCGATGTTACGCACGTTAGCGGCCAGATCGTCAGTGGCTTGCTGTGTGCCCTTCATTTCGGCACCGGCTTGGTCGGCTAAGCGGGACACATCTACAACCTGCGTAATGGCGCTATTCATCGCCAACACGGTTTCGGATGTTTCTGATTGAATCGACGATACCAACGTAGTGATTTCGCGTGTGGCTTCACGGGCGTTTTCAGACAAGCGCTTTACTTCTTCGGCAACCATCGCAAAACCACGACCCGCTTCACCCGCAGCCGTCGCCTGCATGGCGGCGTTCAACGCCAACAAACCGGTACGTTCGGCAATGGAGTTAATGATACTTACCACCTGCGTAATTTCTTGCGAACGCTCGCCCAAGCGCTTAATCCGCTTTTCAGTTTCGCGAATTAAATCGCGCGATTCGTTAATACCGGACACCGTTTTATCTACCGTCGATAAAGCTTGGCGGGTGGTGCGCACGGCAAGCTCAGCAGACTCATTCGCCTTTTGCGCCATGGTGGCCAACTGGTTCAACGTAACCGCCGCCAATGACAATTCGCGGGCTGCTGATTCAACTTCTATTTGACCTTGGGAAGCGGCCATTAACGCAGCGTTTGAGCTTTGTTTTACCTGCATAGACGCTGTAGAAACATTAAGCGATACGTCGGTCACGTTAAACAGCACCTTGGCGGTTTCGCGGGTTAACATATTCATCGCATCACTAATCGCACCGGTTACATCAGCCGTTACTGGGACTTTTATCGATAGGTCTTTATTGGCTGCTACTTGCCCCACAGCCTGCATAATGTCTACAACAGAGTTAGTAATTTCTTCACTCTCACGTGCCTGCGCGCTCAAGGTTTCTAAGCGGTCGTCCAGCAGCTTATCAAACGCATTACCTACCACCGCTAATTCATCGCCGGTTTTAAGTTTTACCCGCGCGGTGTAGTCGCCTTTATTGAGCTTGTTGAGTGCTGCCTGCATTTGATCCAAACCGCCGGAAATACGACGATAAAGCAAGAAGCCTACGATCAGCAACAGTAGCGCACCGACGGCCATCATCACAAACACGAGTGTTTGCGCCCGCGCTTTTGTTGCATCGCCGTTTTCGCGCGACTTTACAATCTGCGCCTCTATATCATCACGCACTTTACCAAGCTCTTTTTCTAACACCGAAAACTGCTTATTAAAGTCAGCGCGCTTTGCTTCTAAATCAACTGGATCATCAGCTTTCAATGCGGCCACCGCTTCAGCACTGGCGCCGTACACGTCCACAATTTTACTTACTCGCGTGATGTCTAGGAGCAGCTTAGAATCGAGAGTGGACAGTGTTAAATTTTTACCGAATTCCGCGCGAATGCCCTTGGCGTTGGTTTGCAGTTCGCCGATCACTTCTTTCAAACGATCAGCGTTTTTCGACGTGACCGCATTTTGATACGCCTCCACCAAGCCGCGCAAGTTGTCGTGCAACATATCCGACTGCATGAGGTTACGCATGGCCACACCGTCGCCCGCTGCTTGCGCCACAGACTCGTTTAGCTGCGCGTTGGCATACAAGCCCGCTGCTCCAATGGCAGCGGCAATAAACGCCGCAAAAATCGCAAAAGCAATAAGCTGACTACGGATGGTTTTTAACATGATGATCTCGAGTAATGATGAGGATTTAGAACTTTACGTTTACGCCGAATACAAAGCTTGATTCTGCGGTGTTATTGGTGAGGCCACGCAGGTAAACCGCTTCTAGTTCCACGTTATCATTGAGGGAATAGGTGCTGCCAAAGTTAAACGTGGCTTCATTACCGCCGTTGGTTTTTGATGTGAGGCGCGGCGCGACGATCTCGGCCGTAGTGCGGAACGCAGGCGTCCAGTTTTTGCCTAGTGTGACCGCAAAATTTGGTGCGGCATACCATTTACCGTCGCCATTTTTTTCACGCAAAATACCGGGCATGATGCCTAAAGATACATCGTTGCCTAAGTTCCATTCGGCCGCTACTTTTAGGTTGGTTGATGTGCCGTCGCCCTTAAATGGGGCTTTTCCAGTCGGCAGGCCAAACGTGAGCATCCATGCTACGGCAGGCGTTCCCGCTTTTTCGTCCATATCGGTTTGACGCCAACGCACGCCAACAGAGGTGTCGCCCATGCCGCTGATGGTGGTTTTGCTGCCATTGCTACGCAAGGTACCGACGGAGCGAATGGAGCCTGGGGTTTCGATGCGTAATTCAGCATTGTTTCCCAAGCCGATACGCGCTAAAAACGGGGTGGCGCGTTCTCGCAAACTAACATCAGCATCGCGATCATAGCGGGTTAAGCCCATTTTAAATTCAAGCTGCGCACCACCTTTATCGATGGTACCAGTTTCGGCTTCGGCGGCGAAGGCCGTGTTTATTGCCGTTGCAGCCAATGCCGCGAATATAGCTGATGCTATTTTATTTTTTGATTTCATGTCGTTTCCCTTTTTAAAAATTACTTTTTAGTGCTTTGAATTTGAATGGTTATGCAGATGCCTGCGCCAAGGCGGCAAAAGCGGCGCGGTGGTCGAATTCCCACCAAACCTTCGTTGGGTCATCGGCTTGTATCCACGCGTTCAGCAGAAAATTGCTCAGCAAAGTATTCGGACGTGTGACTTGCGGCGGCGCATCGGCCAGCGCAATTAATTGCGGATCATGTGCCAGCAGCAATCCCACCCGCGCTTCGTCACGGTCAAACACCATCGCGCGGCAATGGCTTGGGCGAATCGCGCTAGCCCGTTGCGCAAACTTGGCTGGATCAAACAACGGCACAATCGTGCCGCGCAAATTCAATACGCCTATCATGGCGTTCGCTGTTTTTGGCACGGCGTAAATGACGGCGTTGGCGATCACTTCGGTTAAAGTATTTTCTTGCGGCACAAGGCGCAAGTCATTCACCACAAAACCATATCTTGCAGTGGTGGCTAAAGGCTTTGCCGCTACGGATTCAGGGCTATTATTTGCCATTGATTTGGGTAATTTTTCTACGCCGCGAACTTTAGCGCATCAACAATCTGATCGCTGGTATAAGGTTTACCAATCAGCGCTTTGCCGCCCTGCGCACGCGCCCACACTTGATCAACACGGGTGTTTTTTGTCGACACAAATACCACGGGGATGCCCTTTGTTGCGGGATCTTCGCTCAAAAGACGGCTGGTCATATAGCCATCTACGTCGGGCATCACGATGTCTAAAAACACGATGCTGGGGCGATCAGCCTTGGCTTTTTCAAGCGCTTGCTGGCCGTTAGAAGCGGTGGTTACTTGCCAACCCGCTTCTTGCAAAATGGTTTTGATGTTGGCTAAATCAGTTAAGGAATCATCAACAACAAGTGCTTTATTTACGGCCATGATATTTTCTCCAGATTGGTACTGCAAGTGATACGAGTATTTTTTCTAGCTCTTACGGAAGTTAGCGATGCTTGAAATATTGCCGGCTTGACCATTTTGTGGTGTCGCTTGCGCTGCAGCAGCTACCGGTATTGATACCGCGACAGTGGGATCCGTAATCCATGATCCCAAATCATCCACGGCCATGCTCTTACGCAGCATTTTGGCGCTAGCCTCGTAGAAGCGTTTTAAGTCAACCGGCTTGGTGAGGAAAGTATCGCAACCCGCCAATGCGCCGCGCGCGCGATCAAACGGTGAAGATTGGCTGGTTAAAATAATGACTGGCGTGGATTTATATTCGGCGTTGCGCTTAATTTCGCGCGTGAGTTTATAGCCGTCCATATCGGGCATGACGACGTCGACATAAATGATGTGATAGCTTTTTTCGGCCAATAAATTTAAGGCTTCACGGCCACCGGCTGCCGCATCACACTTCATGCCGATGCGCTCAATAATTTGCACCAATTGGGCACGCACGGTAGGCGAATCATCCACAACTAAAGCGCGCAGCCGCTCTTTTTGCGGCTTCACAGCAAGGCGCACCACAACAGGCGGCTGCAGATCTGATACAGGTCCGACACGCTGAATCGATGTGGCGGCGTGCGCAGCGGGAGCTTGTGGCGCGGACGCGGGGGCAAGAGCGGATGCAGGCGCAGGTGCTGGTGCGGGCGTCGGCACCGCAAATTGTACAGAGGCCGGCGGGATGGTGGGTGCAGTAGCGCGCGCTTTTAAACGCGCCGCCATCAACACATCACCCAGATTTACCAAATGCGGCACCAAATCCGTCACCAGCTTTTTATGGAGCACGTAATGCTCAATATCTTCAGCGCTACTGGCTTCACCGCCAATGTAGAGCACTTGAATATCTGGCTTTAGGGCACGGGCTTGCGCAAACTTGGCGCGGGCGTCTGCGTCATTACTGCTAACAATCGCAATATCAACATTTGCGATGTCTGCTTCTGCGCTTTCCACAAAGGAAAATAGGTATTTCGCATTTTTGGTCAGGGAGACCACTGTTTTGATCATTCGCGTTTCGCGCGAACTGAACATTGCGATACGGATATTTGGCACACTCGACATAGGTGTTGCTCCTCGTGGGAGAGCCTTACAAATAATTGAATTACTCAGTTTACGGCGTTTACTCGTCGAGGTTATGAATCATTGTCATAGCGCGTACTACAGTTGTAATGCGCCTTGCAACTTCACAGCCCGAATTAAATAAAAGCGATAACATATTGATTACAAATAGATTCAGCTCCGGTTGCTGGAACACGCGGCGATTTGAGTGCTTTTATAAAAGTTAAAATTGGGCTATGATTCGTTGCGATTATTCACACAACTCTAGTATCACCTTCATGAGCTTTAAATGCAAACCAACTGGGAAGAAATTACCACAGAAATTCTCACCGAACACATGGGTGCGCTGGCATTTATTGTGATTGAAGATGCACGATCAAAAACGCGTGCGTCGCCAACAGAGCAGCCCGCACATTTCTTAACTGAATTTGTACTTCGCGTTGTGCAGGAATTACCAGCATCTGCAAACCGCGCCGCCATCGCTGCACAATTGCGCTATGCGCTGAAATAACTTTAAAAAGGGAAATAAAAATGTCGATCACCGGAAAAATTAGATTTGGACTTGGATTGTTGCTCGCGTTCATCATCTTGCAGTTTGTAATAGGGCAAGTGCTAGACCGCGCCACACAGACGGAAGTGAACACTGCTGTAACCAAGAACTTTGCAGCGGCCGATAAATTAGCACAGATAAGCGTAGAAGGCCAGCAAATTCGCCGCTATGAAAAAGAGTTTTTTATTTACGTCAATGACGAAACAGGGCGCACTAAATACCGTAAAGAATGGACCGGCACTTTCAACGCGCTGAAAAC
>JAYUOW010000132.1:0-14709 GCA_043760555.1 Betaproteobacteria bacterium | reverse complement strand
TTTCAAAATTAAAGCGCCGCTTTAAGGCGGATGACATTTCATGCACGCCGCGATCACGCAAGTTAGCGGTAGCGATAATGTTAAAACCGCGCTGCGCGAATAAGCGTGCGCCCTCTTCTTGATCGCGCCCTAATTCCGGCACCATCAATTGCTTATCGCTCATGAGTGAAATAAGCACGTCTTGAATTTCTGGTGGGCACCGCGTAATTTCTTCAAAGCGCACCATGCGTCCCGTGCGCATCGCGTCATACAAAGGCGATGGCACTAACGCTTTTTGGCTGGGGCCTTCTGCCAGCAAAAGCGCGTAGTTCCAGCTGTATTTAATATGGTCTTCTGTAGTACCTGCCGTACCTTGAATGGTGAGGCCAGAATTACCGCTAATGGCAGCGGCAAAAAGCTCGGAAAGCAGCGATTTTGCTGTGCCCGGCTCGCCTACCAACATCAAACCTTGATTGCCCATTAGCGTCACAATCGCCCGATCAACCAAGGGATCATCACCGTAAAATTTGCGACTAATTTTTAAGGCATCATCACCCAAAATAAAACGCCGCACCGCTTTAGGCGACAACTTCCATCCCGTTGGCCGCGCGTCTTTGTCGGCATCTGCCAAGCGTAAAAGTTCATCCGCGTAGCGTTGCTCTGGCGATAGCCTAACTACTTGGGAAGGCTTGATTTTATTGGCTTTATCAATCATAAGTGCTTTCTAAAATTCCAAAAAATTATTCTTAATACAGATAACATAACCCTACCAGCGCATCTTCTTTTCCCACTCCGCATCAAAACCCACGCACGCTTGGGCGACGGCTAAATAGTCGGCGTAGGCTTCGGCTAATAATACGGGGGGTACTTTGTTTAACGCGATGGTGCGGTCGCTCCATGATTTTGATGTCGCGTCTTCAAAGCTCAGGGTTTTTAATGCAGCCGGTACGTTTTCTTCGGGCAAACAATTGCCACTAAATTCGAGCACAACTGCGATGCCGACTGATTCAAAGCGCTTGGTGTATTGGTAGAAGAAGCCACCATCTTCTGCCGCTGCACGTTGGTAGCCGAGCTTGGTAAACGCACCGCGTAGCGTGAAGCTATCGCTGATCCAGCCTAAGCGATCATCAATCACGGTAACGTCAACGCCGTGCTTATCTTTGAATGCAATATCTGGGGACTTGCGCGTCATTTGGGCAAATAGCGGGGTTATTTTGTAGTCTTTAAAATGGGCAATCCACGCGGTGGCTGCGGCTTCTTCCATCACTGATGCGTGGGCTAAGCGTAGGTTGCTTTCTGGGCTTAGGCTTACTTCGTCATCATCGGTGTTGATAAAGCTGCCGTCTTCGGTGGTTCTAAAACTGCCGCGAATCGATTCATCGGAGCCGATTTCTAGCCACACTAGGCGTTGAATTAAGCGACCGACGATCGGATGCGCGTGTAGGTATTCGCGCCACTCGTTTTGTGGCCAAATGCGGCTGATGCACATGGCTTCTACTAGCCTTGCCGTTTGCAAATCAATAACTTGCTTGAGCTCTTTTTTGCTGGTGGTCAGTTGGGTTTTGGCTTCTTTGATAATGGCTGCATCATCGTTTTGGCGGGCTTCCGGCAGCGCTTTAATGGCTTTACCTTCAGCGTTGCGCAGCTCTGGCTTCATGGCGGCATCGAGCACTAAATGGAAGGTGCGCTCGCCATAGGCTAGCTCAAGCTTGCCTGTTTCATCTAGCCCTGCAGTTGGTATGGTGCGATCGGCGAGTTGATCTTGCGTCCAGTTATTTTTGTCCGCGATAAGTTGCACCAAACCGCGCGCTTTTTCTTGGACTGATGCAGTGCGATAACGTCTGGAGATGCCCAGTAATAGCTGGATTACAACCGGGTCATTGCCAATGGCGATGCCTTCCAGCATGGCTTCAATTTGCGCGCGGCGCTGGTAATGGTCACGCATGTACTGCTGCAACAAACTCACGGCTTCATGCCCAGGCGCGTGCGCTGTGAGGGCTAAGATGCCCTTCTCCCCGATGGCGCTGCCGAAGTAGGCAGTCATTTTTTCGCGCTTGCATTCTTCAAATACTTGGTCTTTGGTTTTATTAAAATTGGCCAAGTAATATTCTTTGTATTCGGCTTTAGTGTTGTTGTATTGATCTTGATAGCCTTGCCAACGCGCAGGCGCATAGGTTTGCGCGTGTTCAATGCCTGCGGCTAAATCGGGGCAGCTAATGTCTTGCGCAATAAACTGATGCAGCACAGCGCGGCCAAAGGCAGCGCGACTTGCAGGCGCTAACAGCCCTAAATAGCGACTTAAAAGCGCGTTGCCGCCGGGTTCTTTTAGCTTCGCCGCCAGCACCACCCACCAACGTAGTATTTCGGGCTCTACCGTGTCGCCATTGTTCCACTTGCATTCAGGAATGCCGTCAGGCTTAAACCAAGCAAGGCCTGCAGGGGCTTTGGCTTTTAGCCCTTTTTGCGCTTCTGAAAGCAATATTGCCGGTGCTAGACGCGGCGAAATATCTTCGCCTAATGCTTCAAGGCTGGTTAAAAATGCGGCTCTTGCCGTTTCACGGGTTTCTTTTTCTAGCAGCTTTATTAACGCGGGGATGGCGGGCTTGTACTGCAAATCGGCCAGCCAATTAGCGGCCTCAATACGCACTTCGCTTTTTGTGGCATCCAGCGATTCCATCACGCGTTGACCAATATCGGGCAGGGTCATGAGTGTTTTTTGCGCGGCGGCGCGGTGGGTTTTGCCATCCCCTAGCGCTAACTCCATCAGGCGCGGCAACCAGCGCGGCGGAATAGCCGGAAAAGTAGCGAGCGTTTCAAGGGTGCAAGCCATTTGAAACTGATCGTAACCCCCCTCATTGGTGCTGGCTACTAGCCCTAATCCTTCGTCAATAAATTCGGGGTGCTCGGCAAAAAATGGCCACACACAATTGGCCGGCAATGCCCGCGCAGCGGAGGGCACGTTCCACATTTGCGCCAATGCCGTACGCGCAACTTGCGCGTTGGGGTGGGGCACCCTAGAGCGCACCAATAAATCAGCTAACGCCCGCAAATCAATGCCCTGCTCTTGTTTTGCTAACCATTTTTGAAACCGCGGATCCATCCAAAAACTGCCCCAGTGCCGCGCTACCGCCAACCACCGGATGATGTGCGTGATACCAAAATCTGGCAACGCTTGGAGTTTATTTTCAAACGAAACGATAGCGTCTATCCCGTTGTCAATTAGCATTTTATTATTTGCTTGATTGCCCGTGCCGTTTAACGCCGCTACCGTTTGCTGCAACTGCGCGTCGGTGATTTTTTGCATGGTTTTGTAGTGCTTGGCGGCCCATTTCCAATTGTGTTTGATGGCATCCGGCGACACCGCTTCGGCTTCTGCGGCCTGCTTGGCACGCTCTAGCAGCGTAACGTAGTTTTGTCCCAACACCACCAATGCCGTGTCGCCCAGCAACTGTTCTGCAAATGGCGTCCACGCCGGTGCTACATTCAGGTCAATGGTTGTTGCATCGCCCGCTGCGGTGACGCGACTCAGCGCCGCGCGAATGGCTTGTGCGACCGATTTTGCAGGTGCCGCCGCCAACGCGGCCTCAAGCAGCGCATGGGCACGGGGGTCTTGCATCCGCGCTAACCAATCGGCGGCTTGCCCGCGTTCGGCGGTGGTGCCTTCGTTTAGCATGGTTCCCAGTAGCGATAGCCGTTGGGTGGCGTCAATGGCTTCCAGATACAACCCCGCTTCCGCGCGAACACCCTTGCTGCTATCGGCCGCCAGCCGCACCATGAGCGGCGCAAACGGTTCAATTAGCGCCTTATCCTTACCTACCCGCTGCGCCAGCAATATTCGCCCGGCAGCCGATAACTGCGTGGGCAATAAATTTACAGCATCCTGATGCTCCAACATATATTTTGCAACGACAGGCGGATCAACCAACACGTTTAATTTATCGTGATAATAGCCATCTATGCCTTTACGTTCAAAGGCCACCTGCAGCGCCAGATTAGCATCGAGACCGTCTTCGGCCAGAAGCCGACCAATGAAGTGGATATCCCAATAAAATGGTTTTGTGCCGACGCCTTTGCCTAAGTTTTTAAAGCCACCGTCATTTCGGTTAGCACTAGCAAAGTGGACGTCGTTGATTAAATATTGCAGCCAATCAGGTATCGGCGCACCGGGATGTTCTAGCGACTTTCCTGCGTCCGCTGCCGCGATTACTTTTCCCATCCGCACCAGCACCGCTAAGGACACCGTGGCAACATTGATGGTGCCGTAAAACTTATAGCGCGCCTCCAAGCTTTGCTGACCAAGCTTTTCCAGCGCCTTGTCGTCGTAGTGATAAAAATCCCACCGAAACCGCCCTGGGCTACCTAGCAAAATACCCAGTGGATGCGCTTGTGCATTTTGCAGCTCTAGCAGCACCGTTTCTTGTGTTCCTTGCAAAATAAACTCAAGCACTTTTTCAGGCAACGCTGGCACCGCCGTACCGAGGCCTGAAAAGCTCTGCTTTAGAAAGTGTAATTGCTCCGTGTTTAGCGTTGCAACTGTGGTGTCGCGCCCCGTAATTACTTTTAGGATGGAATCAAAAAAACTCATGGTTGTCCTTTAATAAATTTAAAATTTATGGCGTTCATTTTTAGCCCGAGCCGTCTAGCTCGGTGAGAATTTCGCAAAGATAGCTAAGCCGCATTAGGTGCAGCATTGATGGTGCATCAATATGCGCTTGCAAGGCTCTGGCAAGGGTTTGTAGGCCCACCGAATGGATGGCGGGAATCGCAGCTTCTAAGCTTAAAGTTTGCTGTTCCGTCAACTGCACGCGGCCGGTGGCGGCTTGGGTTTCCAGCACCGTGTTAACGGGTGCTAATAGCCGTGTAATAAGGCTTAACGCGGTTACAGCTGGGGCGGCAGCGTCTTTACGGGCTTGAAACATACGCAAAATACGGTCGGTGAGTGTGGTGGTTTTACTGGCCTCTTTGGCGTAATCAAGGCATACCAATTGCAGCGCATCTTGCCCGCTGCCGACCATCACCGCTGCAGGATTGAGCAATACTTGCGCACCGCTTCTTTCAACCGTGACCAACACCGCACAAACTGGTGCGCGGCGGGCAGTCAAGCGATCAAGGTTTTCAATGCGTTTCTCATAGCCCGGCCCGCACGGAATCGCTAGCGTTAACCAATCGCCTGCGCTGTCTTGCACAGGCCAATTTACGCGCTGCTGGGCTTCATCCAATATTGGCGCTTGGCTTGCAGAAGGCCGCAACAATAATGCAGTTAATGGCTCGCCCGCTAAGCCAGCGGCTGCACGTAATTGCGCGGCAACTTTATCCCAATTTGCGTAGCCCATTTCGTTCAAGCGATCGTCATTGGCCTGCCAAGCCGCTAATTTAGTGGCACGGCTTAGGCCGCCGAGCGCCATATTACGGCCATCTTCAGACATTCTGGAGTGTTCAATTTGCAGCGCGGCAGCACAAATCGACGCCACCGACCCAGCACCCGGCCAGAGCGCTAAAGTATCCCACGCGCTTTCGCGATGAAAGCCTAAGTCAGTCGCATCAGGCCGCGCCAGAGTAGTTTGCAGCAGCTTTTTTTGCGTTGCATCCCACAACGATAGTGTTAAGCCACGTGCGCCGCCGAGGGTTTGCCACCAATGCGCACCGACGGGCAACAGGGTTAAAACCGCATTGTCGCTCGCTTGCGCGAAGGTGCGACGCAGCCTGCCGCGCAATGCCGTGAGCGTGTCGCCATTGGCATCTTGCAGGGCCTCGCACAGCGCGTTGATGCGGGCGATGAGGGCTAAGGTATCGCGTTCTTCCACACGATGATCGCGCCGTTCTAGTGCTTGGGCCATCCCCCCTAAATTGCGCAACATAGCGGCTAAGCGCGGTAGCCCTTCGCCGCGCGCAGACATATTGAGTGCCAGCAAACGCCCGCTGCTGGCAGCACTGACATGCGATAAACCGCCACGTAGTAATTCTTGCAAAGTAGATTGTACGGCGGTTAAAAAATGCGTTTCTGTTTCACCTAAACTGGTTTCAGTTGGTGTTTGCACTTGTACGCCATCCGGCCATGGCACGGGTTGCTTGTGCAACTGCCACACTGCAGCAAGCGCCATTAAATGAATGGCTTTGCTTTCTGCAGAACCAGATTTAGCCACTTCAGAAACCATACCGTTAAAGCCCGCGCCAGCCACGTAACGGCACGATAAATCAAGTGCGGGTAAATCAATAATTAGCACAGCCTCTTGTTCGCGACAGGTGATTAAATCTAGCGGCGTATTGGCAGCGCGGCGCACGGCGGCAATGCCCGCAAGTTTGAACAATGCTGGCCAATGCAGCGCTAATACTTCTTGCAATACAGATGGTGGTGCAACTGGGTTAGTGTCTGTTTTAGCTTCATCTTGCTGGGTGCGTAGCCACAATACCGCGCCTAAAATATGCTTGCAGATTCCAGGCGCGGGGCAGTTACAGCGCGCCTGTTGCGGGCCGCGTGCATCGAGCTCTACGGTTTGGCCTTCGGTGATAATTACCCCGCCCTCAGCGCTGCACCTTTCAAACGCAAATTTGCCCGCAGCCACTTCTTTTGCGGCGCGGCGCACCAAACCGATATTGCTTAGCGCAGCTAGGGTGTCGTCGTCGTAAGCGCTGTAATTTGCAATCCAGCTCAATTCATCACCTCGGCTAGCCATTGGGCAAAATGCGT
Source organism: Betaproteobacteria bacterium (assembly GCA_043760555.1). GTDB lineage: Bacteria > Pseudomonadota > Gammaproteobacteria > Burkholderiales > Usitatibacteraceae > JANMDR01. Next base: position 8,042 of record JAYUOW010000132.1, on the reverse strand, counting down.
GGGTGTGAGCGCTGCGATATGCATGCCTTTATCTGCCAAGCGCTGCGCCATTTGCCGGTCATACACTGGGTTTGCGGCATCATCCAAGGCGGCTAATCCGAGCAGCGTTACGCGCGATTGCGCCATGCGCTGCACAGCGGCAAGCATGGGACCGGGTGCGGCACCTTCTTCAAAATCACTTATTAACGTAAACACGGTGCGCCTTGGATTGCTGATGAGCTTTTCACAATATTGCAACGCGCGGCCAATATCGGTGCCGCCGCCAAGTTGCACGGTGAGTAATACTTCAACCGGATCGTGCGCCATTTGCGTTAGCTCAACCACGGCAGTGTCAAACACCACAAGCTTTACCCGCACGGAAGGCAGGGACGACATAATGCCCGCGATTACGGCGCTATAGATGACGGAATCCATCATGGATCCGCTTTGATCCACACACAAAATAACGTCCCACGGCAGCCCGCGTTTTACCCGCGCGTTGAATTTTGGGTGCTCGATAACGAGTTGCTGGCGATCCACATCGTAGTGTTTTAAATTAGCGGCAATGGTGGCGCGCCAATCGAAATTTTGGCTACTTGCAATATTGGAGCGCCGATTGCGATTGCGTCTCCCAACCAAGGCATTTACAAAATCATTTTTTAGCCGCCGCGTAATGTCATCAACCGTTTTTTGAATAATGCCCCGCACAGCATCACGCATGTCGTTGGATAAGCGCCCGCGCATGCTGAGCAGCGCTTTGGCTAATCCTGGGGTGGCATCCATGGAGCGCAACACCGCTGGATCATTGAGCAGTTCTTTTAGGGCGTAGCGCTCGATGGCCTGCGTTTGCATGCGCTCAAATACTTCTCGGGGAAATAGTTTTTTGGATCGGGCTAGCCAATCAATGGCGCGCAATTGCGATGGATCCAGCGTGCCGCCGCCGCCACTGGGCGTGCGACTGATGCCGCGCCCATCATATTCGCGCCCATACAAATATTCCAGCGCTTGTTCCAACTTCCAATCGCCAGCAGAAAACGTGCCACCGCTGAGCGGTTGCGAAGCATAACGGCCTAAAATTAGCCGCCAACGCCGCAACGCGGCTTCAGACTGCATACATTGGTTGCAAAATTGGGGACGTTTTCATTTAAATGGAGATTTAGCGCAGCGTGAATCCGTAAAGCTTAGCATGACTAAAAACCCAAAAACGGCGTCGGTAACCGCTAAGCGCCACACTCAGTTGTATATTTTTTCGCGTCCCTACCCTGTTCACGGTATGGCTGTGCGTATCGTCACAGAAAACGGCGTGGTATCGTTGGGTTTGTTGATTTGACATTTATCCAGTTCAAAAATGAGACTATAAAATGAAGCCAAAACAAGTCTTAATTGTAGAAGACGATAGCGCGTTCAGGGCGCGCTACGCCGATATTTTAGGGCGCGACGCGAGTTTTAATATCGTTGCCAGCGTAGGCAATGGCGGTGAAGGGTTGGCGATGCTGGATTTGCGTAAACCCGATATTTTATTGGTTGACCTTGGCTTGCCCGACATTAGCGGCATCGAGCTAATTCGCCACGCCACTGCTACGTTGCCCAATTGCGAATGCATGGTGGTTACGGTGTTTGGTGACGAAGAACATGTAGTGGCCTCTATTGAGGCAGGCGCCTGCGGTTATTTGCTCAAAGACGCATCCGATCAAGATTTTTTAGGCTGTTTGCACGACCTGATTAACGGCGGCTCACCCATTAGCCCCGTGATTGCGCGGCGATTGCTAAAGCGCTTTCAGGTGGATAAATCTTCTGCTGTTCAAATGCAAAATAGTTACGCTGCTGCGCGCGTGCAGCGGGATGCAGCGGGTGGCGTGAGTGGAGTAAGTGCGCCGCCCACGCACGCGGACGCTACGGCGCGACCTTCCGACATCGTGATTCACCTAGGAGATATTGAATTATCAGAACGCGAAAAGGAAATTTTGACCTTGGCGTCCAAAGGCTATAACTACCCTGAAATCGGCAATTTGCTGAGCATTTCGCCCCACACCGTGACCACCCACGTTAAAAAATGCTATAAAAAACTGGCAGTGCATTCGCGCAGCGAAGCAGTATTTGAGGCTAACCGCATGGGATTGATTAAGACCCTGTAGAATTTTATTTTTACTTTCTTCGACATTCCGTGCACCGACTGATCGACATTACTACAGCGAAGGTATTTGCCGCCATCTTTTGGTTGGTGGCTGTTTACGCCGTCACGTCGCTGCCAGTTGCTGCCAACCATGTTCCCGCCATCGCTGGAGATCGCATTATTATCGAGCACGCGGCCTTCGCCGCATGGGATAGCTTTTTACTGCCGCCAGCTGAAACCCAATGGGTAGAAGTGAAGCTTCCCGACGTGTGGCCAACAACCAAAATAGTCGACGCCAAGGGCAAACCCATTTTGCGCAAAACGCCGATGATGGGCTGGTATAAATTACGCTTTGTTGCACCGGAAAAATCAGGCGAGCAAGTCGCCGTTTTTATCCCCCGTGTGACCAATAATATTGAAGTGTATTTAAACGGGCAGAGCTTTTATCAAAGCGGCGACGTCACCCAGACTATCGAAACCCAATGGAACACGCCGCAGTATTTTGCGATACCCAAGGGCTTAGTACAACCCGGTGAAAACGCCCTATTAATAAGGCTTCACACCGAAAAACATGGTCGCGTAGGGCTATCTGCCGTGTCCATCGGACCGCTTGACGAGATCAAGCCCGTATATGCGATGCGCAAGCTAATTCAAAACACCGCACCCGAAATGATTACTTGGATGTTGTTGTTTACCGGTATTTTTTCGCTCAGCGTTTGGGCTAAGCGTAATAAAGAAACGCAGTTTGGTTTTTTCGGCGCGATGTGCTTGATGGGGGTGCTGCGATTGCTGGCTTATTTTATGGTCTCACCTCCGCCGATTATCGCCAACGTGGCTGCCGCAGCGCTCTGTTGGATGACGTTATGGCAATTTCAATTTGCGATTCGCTTTACGGCATCAAGGTTTCCGAAACTAGAAAAAGTTGGTTTATGGGCATCAGCGGTTTCAACCATTGTGTTGTTTGCGGTACCCACATCAGTGTTGGCGGTGACAACTTTCATCGTATATTTGGTGTTCACTGGGATTGGCATCGCAATGGTCTGGGCTATCGGCTTGGCCGTGCTACGTAAATCCACTTTAGCCGGAAGCATCGCGTTTGCGGGTACCTCGATAAACTTAGGTCTTGGCTTACACGACCTGCTCAATTTTGTCGGTGCCCTAGAGTTTGAGCGCATGTATTTTTTGCCGCTTGGCTTGCCGTTATTGTTGCTTTCATTGGCAGGCTTGCTACTCACCCGCTTCGTGAATTCGCTCAACAGTTATGAGCAGCTAAACACTGAACTTTCGCAGCGCATCACCGCCCGCGAACAAGATTTGGATGCAAGCTACGCCCAAATGCGCATCATCGATCAGCAACGGGTCACGTCCGACGAGCGCCAGCGCCTGATGCGCGATATGCACGATGGCGTGGGCTCGCATTTAATGTCGCTGCTGGCGTTAGCGCGAATGAAAAAGCTGGAACCCATGCAGCTTGAAGATAGCCTTGCCGATTGCATCGATGAGCTCAAGCTCACCATCGATTCCTTAGAACCCGTCGAGCAGGATCTGCTGCTGGTGTTAGGTAACCTGCGTTATCGCTTAGAACCGCGCTTAAATGCGGCGGGAATACGCTTGGCATGGTCAGTAACGGATCTTCCCGCGCTGGCCTACCTTGACCCCACGCGCGTGCGTAGCGTGTTGCGCATCGTGCAGGAGGTGTTTACCAATGCGCTAAAGCACGCCAAGGCTAGCCGCATCACGGTTTCAACGGGCGTGGATGCGTCGCTTAATCGGGTGTGGGTGCGAATAACCGATGACGGCATTGGTGTTGCCACAGCCCAAGGCTTAGATAAAAAGCAAGGCAAGCCAGCTGGCGGACGCGGTGTCGCGAACATGAAAATTCGCGCGGGACAATTGGGCGGCAAATTAGACGTGGATGAATTGCTGGGCGGTGGCACTTGCGTGACGTTGTATCTGCCGCTGGCGCTGGTCGATCAAAGCTAATATGCCCTGAAGACGCCCTATTTTAGGGCGTCTTCAGGGCATTAGACAGCTAGTTTAAAACAGCTGACGGGTGATTTTCTTCACGGTTCTGATGCCGTTTAGGGTGTAGGTCATATCCCCGTTATTTAGGTCGGTAAACACCAAACCAATAGTGCCAACTTCAACCGTTTTTCTGTTGCTGCCGTTCCAAGCAACGGTTAGCGGCACGCCACCGGTAACTTGATAAACCTTGCCTTCGCATCGCGTGCCAAGCATCTTGCATTGATCCGTCACGTACCAAACCGGCTTGCCAGCGACGTCGTAGGCGTACCACGTTAAAAACGAGACATCAAACTGCTGAGTAACCGCCATGCCCCAACCATCTTCAGCAGCGTTCCACCACAGGTCGGTAAAGTTAAAAGACGGCGGCGTGGTGCCGGTGGCAATTGGCTGCAGTGTGATGTCTTTGCTACCGGTCACGCCATTGAGCGTAAAGCTAAACTTACCGGCGGTGCCGCTGCTAAAAGTGAGCGTGCCGGTGCCGGCGACTTCTGTCAGTTTGTTAGCACCCGACCATGCTACCGAAGGCGTAGTGCCGCCTGACACCTTGTAAATAGGCCCGGTACAGGCATTAGGCGTCGCGGCTGGCAACTCGCAACGCGACATTACATACCAAATTGGCGCGCCCGTTGCGTCGTAGGTGTACATGGCTGCAAAAATGATGTTGCGCTTTTGGGTAACGCTCATGCCCCAGCCGGACTCAGCAGCGTTCCACCATAGGCCGGTGTAATCGACGGCTACTACTGGCGTTGTGCTGTTTAAAACGGTGATAGGGCTGGTCATGACTAAGTTGGAGCGCGCGAGGTTTGCACCGAATGGTGGAATCACCGGCAGCGACTCAAAAAGAAGCGCTCCATTTGCATCAAATAATCCAGTTGTTCGCAACAACCCTATTGCATCAACAACCGGCATGCTTGCATCAGTTACCTTGCCAAACACGGTAAAGCCACCATCCTCGGCATCCAAAAACTGGTTATTGACTAGATTGATAAACCATTGGGACGTTGCGCTATCTGCCAGCTTTGGAAGGCGTGCCATTGCAATCGTGCCACGTAAATTCGATCTAGACGGGCTGAACTCGTTAGTTATCGCTGCGTTTACAGCTATAGATTCGGTACTATTTTGAGTCGCATTCCACCGAGAGCCTCCACCTTGAATCACGAAGCGAGAAACCGAGCGATGAATAAAAGTATCCAAATACGCGCCGCTGTTAACGTAATTTAAGAAATTCGCAACGGTTTTTGGCGCTGCGGAATCATACAACTCCACGTCAATTGCACCGAGCGGCGTCGTCATGCGCACAGTGGTGGCCTGCGCGAGCGCGCTATAACATAGCATTGCGATGCAAACAGTGAGCCAAACGACGTTTAAAAATGATTTCATCATGAGCGTAAAGTTGAGTAATTTGAAATTGAAGACGCGTATTTTAACGGGAAAAGCTGTTGCGGCCGAGTTACCGTGCTGAATAGACGCGAAAACTGCCCAAAAATCCATTTTTCAGTCAAAATCAAAAAAAAATATTTTCGATTGTTGTCGATTTTGAAGTTAACCGAACGTCATGCTTATGTTGGACGCACTTGCAAATCTTAAACAACCTAAGGAGAACGACTATGCAATACATGCTACTGATTTACGCTGACCAAAAAGCGTGGCTTGGCTTACCCGAAGCTGAGTTACAAAAGGGTTATCAAGCCTATATGGATTTTACCAAGGACATCATGGCATCTGGCTGCATGCTGGCAGGCTCTGAGTTAAAGCCCACCGACACGGCCACGACGGTGCGTGTAAAAAACGGCAAAACCTTCACCACCGACGGCCCATTTGCCGAAACCAAAGAGCAACTGGGCGGCTATTATTTGATTGATGTGCCAACTTTGGATGATGCATTAGCGTGGGCCGCAAAGTGTCCTGGATCATGGGATGGCAGCATTGAAGTGCGACCGTTGAATGAAACGCCGATGCCTGAATAAGGCATGCTTAACCGCATCATTGAAACACTACAACGCCGTGACGGCGGTCGGATTCTTGCAGGCTTAATTCGGCTTTGTGGCGGCATCGACGCTGCCGAAGAATGCCTGCAAGAGGCCTATTTACGCGCATCTTCAGACTGGTCACGCACTGGAATTCCAGATAATCCTGCAGCATGGATTACCACCGTGGCGCAGCGCAGCTTTATTGACAGCAGACGCAAAGCCAGTCGCACCACGGCTTTTACTGACGGCCAAATGGAAGCGCTTGCGGCACCCGAATCCGCTAATCCCGCAACCGCATTTGCGCATGCCCACGATGAAATTAGCGACGATCAATTACGCCTAATTTTTATTTGCTGCCACCCAGCGCTCGCACCGGCCGCGCAAATCGCGTTGGCACTAAAAACCATTTGCCAATTTAGCGTAGCCGAAATTGCCCGCGCATTTTTAGAAGCTGAAGCGACGACTGCGCAGCGCTTGGTGCGCGCAAAACGCAAAATTGCGGAGGCAAAAATTCCCTACCTCGTGCCCAACGCCGCGCAATTGCCCGAACGCGTGGCTGCCGTATTGCACGTCATTTATCTGGTTTTTAACGAAGGCTACACAGCGGGCCAGGCACCAAATTTGTTGCGCCAAGCATTGTGCGTGGAAGCAATTCGGCTTGCAGAATTACTGCAATCACTGCTACCCAATAAGCCCGAAACCTCTGAAATTACGGGGCTCTTGGCATTGATGCAGCTACATCATGCTCGCGTAAAAGCACGCACTGATGCGGCTGGAAACTTAATTCTGCTAGATACGCAGAACCGCAACTTGTGGGATAAAGCTGCGATCAACACTGCCGTCAAAGCGTTAGATTGCGCGGTGTTGCAGCGACTCCCCGGCCCTTACCAAATTGAAGCGGCCATCGCCGCCCTGCACTGCCAAGCTGGCACGCCAGACGCCACCGACTGGCCGCAGATTTGCGGATTGTACAGCGCGCTGTGGCGCTATCGCCCCACCGCCATTGTGGCGCTCAATGCCGCTGTGGCGCATGCCATGGCGTTTTCAATTGACGAGGGTTTAGCGCGGATTGAAAAAATACATGCACAAGGTACGCTGGATAATTACCACTTGCTGCACGCGGCACGCGCTGATTTGCTGCGGCGTCAGGATAAAAAAGCAGAAGCAATTGCAGCCTATGAAATCGCCATTGGTCTTTGCGAGAACGCAGCAGAGTGCAACTATTTGCAGCAGCGCGTGGCGACGATAAAGACTGGAGACGCCCTAAAATAGGACGTCTCCAGCCTATTTTCCCAACCTCTAATGGCCGTGTCCGGCGCCGCCAGAGATCAATCTAACCAAAACTATCGTGCCCAATCCTGCGCCGATGAGCAAAATTTGCTGCGCACTTTCTTTAAACGTCGTGCGCTTATGTAAAGCGGGAATTAAATCCGCCACAGCGATATAGAGCATGGAAGCAGCAGCCAGCCCTAGGCAAACTGGGACTAAGTTTTGCACTTCACTCAGCGCAAAATAGGCGAGCAATGCGCCAACTAGTGTGGCAAAACTAGACACGATATTGAGGAGCAAGGCCTTGGTTTTACTGTAGCCAGAGTGCAGCAGAATAATAAAATCACCAATCTCCTGCGGAATTTCATGCGCGATAATCGCCAATGCGGTTACCCAGCCAAGCTTTGGATCGGCGATGAAAGCGGCGGCAATCACAATGCCATCGGTGAAGTTATGGAAGGTGTCGCCCACTACAATTAGCAGGCCAGAACGGCCATTGTCGGCGGCGGCGTTGGGCTGGTGATGCGCATGGCTGTGGCCATGGCCGTGCCCATGATCGTGCCCGTGCCCATGGTCGTGCGAGTGCCGCCAAATAACTAATTTTTCTAAGATAAAGAACAACAATATGCCGCCGAGGATATAGAGCGCTGAGTGTTGATGGTTTTTTGATTCTTCAAATAAATGCG
>JAYUOW010000131.1:0-1758 GCA_043760555.1 Betaproteobacteria bacterium | reverse complement strand
TCAAAGCTGGGTAGATCTACGGGCGTGGTGCTATTCATTAGCGCTCTCTCTCAGAAGTTTTTTTGAGCTGCAAAGCTAAGCTTATGGCTCGCTTTCTTAGAGCGCTAATTTTCGCACAGTCCACGCACGCTGTGCGAAGCCGATTTTATTGAGCGGGAGCCGCCGCTTCTTGCTTGGCAATTTCGGCGTGCACTTCAGCCATATCTAGTTCCAACGACCGCGCAATCACTTGCTCCAAGCCTGACTTTGGCAACGCACCCGCTTGTGAAAAAACGATCACTTGCTCCCGAAACACCATCAAGGTAGGAATCGAGCGAATGTTAAACGACGCGCCGATTTCTTGCTCTACTTCGGTATTTACCTTAGCAAAAACAATGTTCGGATTCGCTTCCGACACCGCTTCAAACGTCGGCGCAAATGCGCGGCACGGCCCGCACCAAGGTGCCCAAAAATCAAGAATCACCAGCGGATTATCGGTAATAACTTGGTTAAAATTTTCTTTGGTAAGTTCTATTACGGCCATGATTTTTTCCTTAATAATTTAACGTGATGCAAATTTGGCGACGCGCGCACCTAACGCCTGTAGACCATCAACAGCTCGCTGGTTTAGCACCTCAATGCCTTGAACGCCAATTTTATCGGCGTGAGGAACAGCCATAATCGGCAGCACAATTGCGCCTAAATTGCTAAAAATAGAAGCCACATGCGGCAATGCCCGCACCCCACCAAAAGCCCCAGCCGACGCGCCAATCAAGCCAGTTGGCTTATCTAAAAATGCGGCATTTCCAGCGCTACCATTGATTGACTGGCTTAACCAATCAATCGTATTTTTAAGCAAAGGCGTAATTGACGCATTGTATTCAGGACTGGCGATAAGCAAGCCATCCGCTGCAACCAATTGCGGATGCAGCGCCAACAAAGGCGCTGGAACACCGTGCTCAACATGCCAATCAGCATCATAAAGTGGCAAGGGATAATCGGCTAAATTCAGCAATGTAACTTCTGCCCCCGCTGCTCGCGCGCCTGCCACGGCATAGTTTAGTGCATTGACATTGATGGAGTTTTTTCGATTGCTGCCCGCGAAGGCAATAATTTTTGGGATGCGCATAGGGTTTAAAGTGAATGTGATTGTTGTTAGTTGGGTGCGCCGACTGAGATTTCAACTGGCAGTTGCCATTCACCTGCTGCGTCCCGCGTAAGCCACGCCGTTTGCGTCACAAACTCAATCGGCAATGGCATAAAACAATGCGGGAACAACACCCCACGGCTTGGCGACATTTCCCACTTTAGCGCTTCAGGGTGTACGACGGCAAGCTTGGCATCATCAATCACAAGTAGCCGCAAACGGCTATGTGTTGCGTAATAACGTGACGCGGTGCCCAACACCGTGTCAATCGTGCTCATGTGAATGAAGCCTTCGCCAGCTAAGTCCGCACTCGCGAAAGCGCCCGTATTTAGGGCATCTTGCCAATCTTCTTCTAGCGTAATGCGATAAATCATTAAATTTCCTTCGATGTATAAACCGCACGTTATCATACCCAAACACGTTCAACTTTTAGCGCACTAAAAACATGTCTAACTATATCGGTCGCTTCGCCCCTTCTCCTACTGGTACGCTACATATTGGTTCGCTCATCGCAGCGCTGGCAAGCTATTTGGACGCGCGCGCCAACAACGGATTGTGGAAGCTGCGCATTGATGACATCGACGCCACCCGCTGCAAAACCATTTACGCCAATGAGATTAAAACCTGCCTGC
>JAYUOW010000130.1:0-1770 GCA_043760555.1 Betaproteobacteria bacterium | reverse complement strand
TCGCCGCCGATGGCCCCGCCCAGTGCAGGCATCACGCCATTGCGTCCTTGCATAATGCTGGTTTCAATGCTCACGCTATCGCCGCCGTAAAGCCAATCGCTATCACGTAAATTGGGGAAACCTTTACCACCTCCAGCATCAGACCCGTGGCACTGTGCGCACGAATTTAAAAACAGTCGTTGACCAGTGGCGTTGGCCTGCGCATCTTTAGCCAAGGTGGCCACATCCACTTTTAGATACTTATCAAATAGTGGTGCATATTGTGCGTTTGCTTCTTTGACTTCTTGCGCGTGCTCGCCAACGGATGTCCACTTAAATAAACCCGCGTAGCTACCGAGCCCCGGATAGACAATCAGGTAGCCCAACGAAAAAACGATGGTGAGATAGAACAACCATCGCCACCAGTTAGGCATTGGATTGTTGTATTCCATCAGATCTTCATCCCACACATGGCCGTGCAGGTCGGCCTTCTTACCTTTTTGCGGGCTGGCTTTGGTTTGCATCCACAATAAAACACCGCAACCGATCACGCTTATCAGCGAAATAATTGCGATAAACCAGTGCCAAAAATCAGAGGTAAAGTCACTCATTTTTTATCTCCCCGATTGCGATGAATTGCAGTTGCTGCGCTTGATATTTCGTCGGGCAATTCGGCATCCGCAAAAGGCAAATTTGCCGCCTCATCAAACCGTTTTTTTTGACGCTTGCCGTACGCCCACCAGACAATGGCGATAAACACCACAAACGAAATTGACGTAACGATGGTGCGTAAATCGCTTAAGCTAAAGTCGCTCATTATTGCTTCACTCCTTTTAATGCCGTGCCCAACACTTGTAGATACGCCACTAAGGCATCTTCTTCAGTTTTACCCTGCACGTCAGCGGCCGCCTTGTCTATTTCTTCTTTGGAATAGGGTACGCCCACGGCTGCAAGCGCTCTCATGCGCGGTGCACGCTCAGATGGATCAAGCATGGTTTTTTCAAGCCACGGATAGGCTGGCATGTTGGATTCAGGCACTAAATCGCGTGGTTGTCGCAGGTGTAGGCGATGCCATTCATCGCTTAGCTTGCCGCCGATACGATGTAAGTCAGGGCCGGTGCGTTTGCTGCCCCACTGAAACGGATGGTCGTATACAAATTCGCCGGCTACTGAATAGTGCCCATAGCGTTCGGTTTCCGCGCGGAAAGGACGAATCATTTGCGAGTGGCAGTTATAGCAACCTTCACGCTGATAAATATCGCGACCTGCTAATTGCAATGCGGTGTAGGGCTTTAGTCCGGCAACGGGTTCGGTGAGTGATTTTTGAAAGAACAGCGGCACAATTTCTACTAAGCCGCCAACGCTCACCACCAGCACCACCAACACCGCCAGCCAGCCGACGTTTTTTTCAATCGTTTCGTGGGTAAATTTCATGGCTCAAACTCCGTGCGCAAGGTTAAGCGGTGCTACTGGCGTTGCAGGGTGCGTAACATCTGGAATTGGCGCATCGTAGGCTTTACCTAGTCGAACGGTTCTAAATACGTTGTAGGCCATGATGAGCATTCCAGAAAAGAACATTGCGCCGCCCAGTAAGCGAATCGTCCAGTACGGGTAGCTAGCCTTAACACTCTCCACAAATGAATAGGTGAGCGTGCCATCCGAGTTTACTGCACGCCACATCAATCCCTGCATTACGCCTGCCACCCACAGTGCCGAAATGTAGAGCACGATACCCAAGGTAGCTATCCAAAAATGTAGGGTGATTAGGCGAATGCTGTACATTTCAGCACG
>JAYUOW010000129.1:0-14854 GCA_043760555.1 Betaproteobacteria bacterium | reverse complement strand
TCGATATTTAACCACCGCCCCGGAGGTCGCGATAAAGCCGCTCGATCCGGGCTACGGACTGCGTTAGTTCAAACATCGCAGGCACCACCAAATGTCTGAAACTACCCGCATTGCTTTCGACTACGAAGCCGTACCCTTAATTGCCGATGGCAAAAACGCCGCGCCTTCTACCGGATCGATATTGGCGCATTCGGAAGTGGAAGCGCTAGGGTTACTGCGCGAGCAAGGTTTGCGCCCCATTAGCCTTAAAGCACCAAACAACACACCGGCTGGAGATGCCCGTATTACGGCTGTCTCCAGCCATTCAAATCGCATTAAAGGCGGCCGCATCACTGCCCAAGAACAAGTATTGGTGATGCGCGAATTAGCCACCTTGCTGCGCGCAGGCATTACGCTGATTGACGCCGTAACGTCCCTTGCCGCCTCGCGCCCCAACACGCGCATGGGAGCAGCCTTGCACGCGATGACGCGCACTTTGAACGCGGGCGGCACGTTTGTGGATGCACTGGATGCTTCTAAAATCAAATTCCCCGTGTACGTAAGCCAGCTTGCACAAACGGGCGAAGTGACCGGCAAATTAGCAAGCTGTTTGCAGGATGCTGCTAAGCAAATGGAATACGAAGCCAATACCCGCAAAGAGTTGATCAATGCGCTGCTATACCCAGCGGTGTTGGTGGTGGCAGGCATCGCTGCGGTGCTAATTATTTTTATATTTGTGGTGCCTAAATTTGCCACGCTTATTCAAGGCAGCCGGGCAGCTAAGGTGCCGGATATTTCGCTTTGGGTGATTAACGCAGGCGTGTTTTTTAAGGCGAATTGGGTGGCGTTTGTGATTGGTTTGGTGATTTTATGCGTGCTGCTGGCGATGAGCTTGAAAGATGAAGAAGCCCGTACTACGTGGCTTGCGAGGCTTTCGCGTTTGCCGCTAATTGGCCCGGTATTGATTGAGGGCGAGCTTGGTCGCTGGGCTACGATGTTAGGTATTTTGCTGACGAACCGCGTGCCGATTTTAACCGCGCTTGAGCTAGCGGGCAGCGGATTGCGCTTTGCCAATCAACGCCGCTTGATGGATTTAGTAAGCCGCGAAGTGCGGGGTGGTGCCACCTTAGCGGATACCTTGGCAAAATATCGGGCGCTGAACCCAACAGGCTTAAATTTAATCCGCGTAGGTGAAAAATCCGGCGAGTTAGCGGCCATGACGGTGACGTTGGGCGAGCTATTTTCAGACGCAGGCCGCACGCGTTTGCAGCGCTTAACCACCTTAATTGGTCCAGTAGCCATTTTACTGATTACGGTTTGCATCGGCTTTTTAATGGCGGCTGTAATGCTGGCGGTGACTTCGATTGCGCCAACCTAAATGACGGGCGCGACGAATAAAGTTGAACGTGTAATCCGCTGGACGCGCCTATTTTTGCACGTCGGCGTGGGTTTAGTGCTGACGGGCGTGTTCTTTTCGCGCTGCAAAAAGCGCGGCCAAGATTGGATTACAACGTGGTGGAGCGCCAAGCTTTTACGCATTTTAAACATCGTGTTGAGCGTGCGTGGACAAGAAGACTTTAGTGCAACGCGCGTGGTGCTGGTGGCAAACCATATCTCGTGGCTGGATGTATTTGTGATCAATGCGGCGCACCCATGTCGCTTCATCGCAAAGTCTGAAATTGCCGATTGGCCCGTCGCGGGTAATTTGGCCACCAACGCCGGCACGATTTTTATCCGCCGCGCCAAGCGCACCGATGCCGCTAAAACCAACGACGCCATCGCCTTACAATTACTTAAAAACAACACCGTGGCCATTTTTCCCGAAGGCACCACCACGGCGGGCGATAAGTTACTGAAGTTTCACACATCCCTTTTCGAGCCCGCCGTAGCCAACCAAGCCACCGTTGCCCCCGTGGCGTTGCGCTATCGGCAAAGCAATGGCGAGCCCGACACATCGGCCGCCTTCATCGGTGAGCTCACGTTCAGCCAATCGATGGCGCAAATCATCGCGCAAAAATCCATCATCGCCGAAGTTATTTTTGCGCCGGTTATCCCACCACTCGCGCCAGTAGAAAACGAAACTTCCCACGCCAATTGCCGCCGCAGCTTGGCGCACGCTGCCGAAGCAGCGATCGCGAAAATATTGAATGTGCCTGTGCATCAGGAGAAATTGCGGTTTGATCGTGATGCATCGGGGTGAGAGGCTTCGTAGCCCGGCTTGAGCGGCTGTATCGCTCCAGCCGGGGCGGTGGACGCACACAGGTAGCATCGATATTTAACCACCGACCCCGGCTGGCGCGATACAGCCGCGCGAGCCGGGCTACGATTGCGGCATGTTGAACTGTCGGGGATGGAATTAAAATGGTCAACTACCTTCGTGACCGCACATTTGGCGCAACTTACTTTTTCACAGTCACTTTACGCGACCGCACTTCACACATTTTGGTGGAAAACATCGATTATCTCCGCCAAGCGGTTCGGGAAGTTCGCATCAACCACCCTTTTGAAATCGACGCGATGGTGGTGCTGCCAGAACATCTTCACGCCATTTTTACGCTGCCTGAGCATGACGCCGACTACTCCACGCGATTACGTCTGATCAAGAAAAAATTCACGATGCTTATAGGCAAATCCGCTTGGCAAGCACGATTTTGGGAACACCGTATTCGCGATGATCTCGATTTTGAACGGCATGTCGATTACATCCATTTCAATCCGGTAAAACATGGTTACGTCAAATGCGTAGCCGATTGGCCGCATTCGAGTTTTCATCGTTATGTACGAGAAGGTAAATTGGCGAGTGATTGGGGTGGGAGCAATGCAATTATTTCGGGCGGCTTGGGTGAGCCGCAATAGCCAAACGCCAGCGGGGGCACAATCGTAGCCCGGCTCGAGCAGCTTCACCGCTCCAGCCGGGGCGATGGTTGCGCATTGGCGTTGCACACCACAAGGTGCCGTGCCAAAAACAGACGCTTGCAATTACGCCACCACCGTCCCGGCTGGAGCGATAAGGCTGCTCGATCCGGGCTACGGGATCGCGCGAGAACGGGCTGAAGATGCCCTATTATAGGGCATCTTCAGCACTATTCAATCCTGCCCATTCACGACATCATCTTCGCAGTTTGCCTGCTGAAATGTCATGCCATCGTCCAACCGGTACGCTGTTAACTCGCGCCCCCACAAGCATCCCGTATCCAAACCAATAAATCCCGGCGCTTGGTGCAGCCCCAATGCTGACCAATGGCCAGCGATCACCGTTAGCGCCGGGTCTCGTGGCGATGGCACGGTAAACCAAGGTTGATAGTGCAACGGCATTTGGTTTAATGCGCCTTTAAATTTCGTGTCCAACACTAGATTGCCGCCGTGCGAATGTAGGCTGCGCATCCGCGTAAACACATTGGTGATAATGCGCAACCGGTCATCGCCTTTAAGCGTTGCGTTCCAAGTGCTGGGTTCGCTGCCGTAAATTGCCGTTAAATACTGCGCGTAGGTGCTGCTTTGCAGTGCAGTTTCAGCTTCATGTGCATGGCCCTGCGCGTCCGCGAGCGTCCAAGTGGGCCATATGCCTGCATGCACCATCACGTAGGCGCGCGTGCCGACGCGTTGCGTGTGTAGCAGCGGGCGATGGCGCAGCCAATGTAGCAGACTCATGCTATCGGGTGCTTCTAAGACGGCATCTAGGGTGTCGCCACGCTTGTTTTTGGCGATGCCCGCAGCGACGGCCAGCAAATGCAAATCATGGTTGCCCAGCACGGTTATCGCCGCGTCGCCCAGGCCTTGAATAAACCGCAAGCAGCTTAAAGAATCCGCGCCGCGATTGACTAAATCGCCTACAAACCAAAGCTTGTCTTCATTGGCATTGAAGCTAATTTTTTTGAGCAAAGCTTGCAAGCTTTGGTAGCAGCCTTGTAGGTCGCCGATTGCGTAGGTGGCCATGTTTGATGTTCCTCTGTAAAAGCTAAAATGCAAGAAGCGGCATCACTGCCGCTTTTATCGTGCAACGCGCTACAAAAAATTTATTTATTCATCGCCATCATGTAATCAACTGCGGCTTTTACATCTGCATCGGCTAAACCGCCGTTACCACCTTTGGCTGGCATAGCACCAATGCCTTTAATCGCGTGGTCGTACAGGGTGGCTGCACCTTTGGCTAAACGTGGTGCCCATGCCGCTTTATCACCCGATTTTGGTGCGCCCGCGATACCGGCAGTGTGGCAGGCATTGCAACCGGCTTCATACACACCTTTGCCACCTGCGGGCTTAGCCACTACTGTGCCGGGCGGCAGCGCGGTAGGAATAGCCATTGCTACCACTGGCGCATCGACAACCGCAGCCGATTTTGGCATGCCTAAACTTGGCAAAGGGCCTTTAGTGGTATCAACGACAACTGTGCTCAGCGGCGCAATATTGCTCAATGTGGTTTTTTCGGTCACGGCCACATTAGCGCCTACTTTGTGCGAATGCACTGCATAAGATGCCAACAAAATAATGCCGATAATCATCACCACCGAGCCAATAGCGACATAAATTGCCATTGTTACGGGATTTGCGGCTTTTTCGCCAGTTGGGGGGGTATTTGGTTGCGCCATGGTCATTGTCCTGAAGGGTTTGTGCAAAATCAGCTTTGCGGCACAATTGCCGACGCAGCCATAACCTAAAATTATAACGCTTCGCCCTGCTAAAAAATAGGGGTTAGCTGCGTTATGCAGCGGGGATGCGGCACATTAAGTCAATATAGCGCCACTTATCCAGCGACTAGTTCATGTTAAAGTCTGCAGCGTTACTAAAGACGGCACTGATAATTTACAGCCCAAACTATTCAACCAGAAAACTCAGTAAATGCAAAAAAAATATACGTCAATCCAAATTCTCCGCGCATTCGCTGCTTGGCTTGTTGTTTATCACCATTTTATGCAAACTTTTTTTGGCCTAAAAAGTGAAACCCCTGTCGGCGCGTTTTTCGCAGCACATGGCGTATTGGGCGTTGATATTTTCTTCGTGTTGAGCGGTTTTGTGATGTATCAAAGTGCTATGGCAGCAACCAGCCCAAGACGGTTTGCCGTGTCGCGGCTATTTCGAATTGTTCCTACCTATTGGTTTTATACCGTCTTAATTGTTGCTTGTATCGCGTTCTTTCCGACCGAGTTTTACTACACGCGCTATAACGCCGAATCGCTCATAGCTTCACTTTTGTTTCAACCAAGTGAAAATGCTGCGGGCATTGGCGTGTACCCGCCGCTGACCGTGGGGTGGACATTAAATTTCGAGTTTTTCTTTTATGCGCTTTTATCACTTTGCCTATTTGTTTCGATTCGGTTTGGTTTATTAATTTGTGCGGTGTTAATGGCCGCGCTGCCGTATTTGGTACCAAGCGCGCCCCTACCCTTGCGGATAATCGCCAATCCGCTGCTCCGCGAATTTGTTGCGGGTATCGCCATCGGATTTTTGTTCTCAAACAAGGTGACGTCCGAAATTATTGAAGAGCATAAAAAAGCGATATTTATCGTATTGGCAATTTGCTTGTATTTTGTATTCCAGCGGGTATGGCTAGGATTAAATTACAAAATTGCAGTGGCCGGACTCGTGCTGGCATTGTTCGTGTTGCTTGAAAGACCTTTAAAGGCACTACCATTTTCCAGCGCGCTAACGAAACTCGGTGATATTTCTTTTTCCACCTACTTACTGCACGTTATTGTGTTTGGCGTGTTCATTCATTTCAGCGGCGCGGTCACCGGCACTACGGATACAATTTTGCTGTTGATCGTAGTTACGATCATTGTTTATTTTGCGTCTCTCTTAAGCTATAACTACATTGAAAATAATACCTATCTTAGCAATCTGCGTGAGCGACTGGCGGGCAAAAAACCGATACCCCCGGCGAGTGGCAATGGTGTTTAACGGAAGCCGAGGCGCGGTTTTCGGCTGACCATTTGTTTTTTATTGCGCCGCACATAGACGTTTGCTCCCAAAAAAGCTACACTGCGCCTTCTTTGTGAGTGTATTTACTGCCACAAACTTTAGCGCCCGTAGCTCAGATGGATAGAGTGCTACCCTCCGAAGGTAGAAGTCGCACGTTCGAATCGTGTCGGGCGCACCAAATTTTTGTATGTTTTAGTGAAAGCTAAAAATGTCTCATCCACGCATTTTTATTGACGGCGAGCACGGCACCACCGGCTTGCTGATTCGTGAGCTGCTGTTGGCGCGGTCTGATTTGCAGTTGGTCAGCATTGCCACCGACAAACGTAAAGATACTGAAGAACGCAAACGCATTCTAAACAGCGTAGATGTCGCTATTTTGTGCTTGCCTGATGACGCCGCGCGTGAATCGGTGGCGATGATTTCTAACGCGAATGTGGCGGTGGTGGATGCTTCTACCGCGCATCGGATTGATCCTAACTGGGTGTTTGGCTTTCCTGAAATGACGGCAGCGCAACCGGCGTTAATTCGTGCCAGTAAGCGCATTGCCAACCCTGGTTGTTGGTCTACTTGTTTTATTGCATTGATGCGGCCGTTGGTAGACGCAGGGCTAATTCCCACTGATTATGCTGCCAGTACATGGGGCGTTTCGGGGTTTTCAGGCGGTGGCCGTCAAATGGTGGAAGCTTATGAATCGGGTGAAAACAAAGCACCGTTTTTTAGCTATGGTTTAAAGCTTGCGCACAAGCATTTGCCGGAGATGCAGCAATACAGCGGTTTGCGCCAGGCACCGGTATTTAATCCAAGTGTGGGCAACTATCGCCAAGGCATGATGTTGCATATACCTATTGCGTTGTGGGCATTAAATAAGCCGGTAACAGGTGCCATGATTGCCGACGCTTTAAGCACGCATTATGCAGGCCAAAAGCATGTGTCAGTGCATAACTATGTGGGTATCGAGCCGCTTGCTGAACTGCATCCTGAAGCGCTTAACGGCACCAATCAGCTGGAATTATTTGTGTTTGAAAATAGCAAAAATCAGCAGGTGACGTTGGTCGCACGATTAGATAATTTAGGCAAAGGCGCGGGCCGGGCGGCGTTGCAGAATACGTTGTTGATGTTGGGGTTAGCGGCGCAGTAATCTGCGATTTTTAGCTCTTGTAGGGTGCAATCAGCGCAGCGCTCAATCAGTAAAGCGCCGATGGCACCGAGTGGTTAAAAAACGATAGCGTGCGTTATGCAACCACCCGGCGCCATCGGCGCTTTACTGATTGAGCGCTGCGCTGATTGCGCCCTACGTTTACCAAGTTGACGACGGTAGCAGGCAATAAAAAAATGCCTGAAGACGCCCTATAATAGGCTATCTTCAGGCATTTTTTATTGTCCGCTACCGCGCAAATTCCGCGCTTCTGCGAATATGCCGCACCGCCTCATCGCGCTTGCCTAACTGTTCCATCAACGCCGCTAACGTCATGTGCGCATCCAAGCTTGGCTGCAGCGCCACACTGGCTTCTAAATAGCTTTGCGCTTTGCCCCATAGCGCTTGGCGAATGCAAAGCTTGCCAAGTGCTAGCAATACCGCACTGTCTCTTGGATGCTGACGCAGCCATTTTTCGGTGCGTTCAATTTGGGCCAAAGTGGAATCGCCCTTGCATTCAGCATATAACGATACCAGCGCGCTATCCCAACCAGCTTCACCCCGTTTATCGATTGCAGTTTCAACGATGGGCACGGCGTCTGCACCGGCACCCATGGCGATGAGTTTTTGCGCGACTACGGTGACGTTACCTACGTCAGTTCGCGATTCGGTATTGAGCGCTTTGAATGTTGCCAATAAATTATCGCGATTGCGCGGTAGGGCTTCGAGCAAATGGCGTTCGGCGTTTAGGCGCATTTGCCGCGCGGCGTTTTCGGGCAAGAGGCCTGTGCGTTGCAACGGCGTTAAGGTATCGAGCGCATCTTGCCATTTGCCTTCGGCCATTTCGGCTTCGATTTTCATTTTTAGGGCACCAGGGTTTTTGGCGTCGCGCTCGTGCACGTTGCGCAAAATGACCAGCGCTTCGGCTGATTTGCCTTCAGCTAACAGCATGTAAGCCATAGAAACTTCGCGCATGGCGATGTCTTCATCATGGGCGCGACCGGTGCGGGTGGAGCCTGCTTCGATGCGTTCTAAATACGGCACGGCCGCATCTAACTTGCCGCTTTCAAACGCAGACCAAGCGGCCAAGGCGGCCGCCACATTGCTGGTTTGCGGATGGTCAATAGCGATACGCGCTTGGTTTTCGGCGTGTAAAAACTGACCCGCAAATAGCGCGCGCTGCCCCGAAAATAGGGCTTCTCGGGCGCGGTTTAGGTCTTTCTCCCGTTTGGCTTTGCGAATCGCTTCGGGCAAACGCACGGCTTTTAAAACTGCGCGGATTAGGCCGTAAATTAGCGCAAAGCTGATAAACAAAATCGCGACAAATACCAGCAGCGACATATCAACGCGGTGACTAGCCCACAAAAACACCACATTGCCGCCCACAAATTTGCCTGCCAGCACGATGAGCACGGCGACTGTAAACAGCGCGAAGATCCAAATTGAAAATCTGACGGATTTAGTAATCATGACTGGCTATCGTTCAGCTGGTTCATCGTGACGATTCGCGCGGGTCAGCACGTCGCGCGGCACTGGCTTCACGCGCAGCGCGTGCAGCTCGAATTGCATTCAGGCTTTCGGTAATGTCTGGAACGGCAATAGATACGGGGCTTTCCGACAATATCTTTAAATTATTTTGCGCCGCAATCGTGGCAGGTGCCTTAGCATCAAAATATTTGCGCAGCAATTCGCGGGCTTGTTTAATGTCGTCTTTGTAGTGCAATTCATCGCGCGCAAACAAGGCGGCACGCGCGGATAACAAGCGCAGCTTCAAGTTTTCGCGCAAGAAGAAGCCTTGGCTTGGCGTGAGCAGCGCGGCTTCACCCGTGCCTAGCTCGTGCACTTGCACTAACTGCTTTACTTCAGACCACATATCGCGCGCAGCCCGGCCAAACCAGCCTTCACCCTCTCGCGGCGCGGTGGCCACCACTTTCGCGGGCTCTATCTTATCGGCAACTGACAACGCTAAACTTGGGGTTGCTGCTACCACGCTGTCAATTTTTAAAATCAAGCCGGATATGTCCAACAGCGGCAGCGCTTTTAAGCGATCCATATCTTGCACAATGGCGCGTTTAAGCACGGGTAGCTGTAATTTTTCAGCGCGGCTTAGGCGTTGATCCACGGTTTGTAGCGCAATTAGCGCGGCTTTTACGTTGCCCGCTAACACTAGCTCGCGGCTGGCAATTGTTAGGGTTTGCTCAGTTTCAGCGAGCAAAAAATCATCCGGCGCACGCGCTAAATCGCGCGACATTTCTTCTAGTGCTACGCGCTGGCTTTGAAATTCATTGAGCTTACCTTCAAGCTGCGCCACCCGATTTTGCGCGTCGCGCAGGTCTTTACCTTGGTTTTCAGCGAGCAAACTTTGTTTGGTTTGCGCTTGGGTTGTATCGGCTAATTTGAGCGCTACTTTGTCTTCGATGCGCACAGCTTCTGATTTAAAACTATAAATTGCCCATGCAGCCATCAACAGCGCAACCAAGCCCACGCACAGCGACACGATGGATACCGTATTGGGCTGGGAAGTTTTTACTGCAAGATTAGTGGTGTTAGCGGTTGTGTTAGGTGCGTTTTCCATGACTGGTTTCAGTTAATAAATACGATTTCAAACAATTATCGCCCACTCCAGTCACTTCTACACATTTGTAGCCATTATTTACCGCTAGGGCGGCAATTCGGTGGTGCGGAACCAACAGTCGCAAATTTGCACGCAGCTCCATCGTGGGCGCAAACAAGGTTTCAAACGCGCTTAAGGTTTCACCGCTTTGCACGTTTACACAGGTAATATCGCCTGAGTTGAGCTGCTGTGCAATGGCTGTAAACGCCCTATTTTCGGGGCTTTCCACGGTGCGAATATAGCAAAAAGCATCGTCTATACGCGCGCCACGCGCACGCAAGGTGCTGGCAAGCAAATCACGCCCTGGGGTTAATCCTAAGCCGCGAATAATAACGAGGCGTTGGTTGGAAACTGCTGCCAATTGGGGCATCGCAAGCAAACCTTCGCTATCAAATTGGCTTTGCGGCTGAATAATTTCGGTTTGTGCGCCCACATGCTCACGCAGTGCTTGCGCGGTGGCGGCACCCACGGCGTGAAGTTTGGGCTGGGATAAATGCTCAACCCACGGCCAGCCAAACTCCACTGCATTCGCACTGATAAAAATCAACCCGTCGATAGTTGCGACGTCCGCAAAAATAGCGGTAGTTGCAGCATGAAGCGCTGGCGGCAATTGCCCATCCATGCGCTGTACCGCAAAGCTGCACGAAGCGATGCCAGCATCATGCAGCAATTTTGCTGTTACCGCTGCTTGCGCAAGCGGTCGCGTGAGCAGGATTTTCATTCTAATAATACCCTGAAGACGCCCTGATTTAGGGCGTCTTCAGGCATAGTTAAATTACGCATTAGCCACTTTAAGCGTGTGCAAAATTTCATCTGCACCTTTTTCGCGCAGCGTGTTACCTAACCGCGTGCCAAGCTGCGCAGCGTCACCAACCGCGCCACTAATCACATCGCGCACCATGCGACTGCCGTCGGGCAGCGCCACAAAACCGGTCAAGGTCAATACCCCCTTAGCAATCACGCCATGCGCGCCCATCGGCACTTCACAACTCGCGCCCAACACGCGGCCAAACGCGCGTTCGGCATCAATAATGGCCGTGGTGTCGGCCGCAGCAAAGCTTTGCAGCAGCACACCCATTGCGGTATTTTCAGTGCGGTATTCAATGCCCAACGCACCTTGTGCAATAGCGGGAATAAAGTCATTTATGTTTAACGCCGTGCGAATGCGGTCGCCCATGTTTAAGCGCTTTAACCCCGCGCAAGCTAAAATAATGGCGCTAAATTCACCCGCATCCAGCTTCGCTAAACGCGTATTTACGTTGCCGCGCAACGGTTTCACCTGCAAGTGCGGAAACTGAAATTTAAGCAAACTTTCACGCCGCAAACTCGATGTACCCACCACGGAACCTGCCGGTAATAGGCTTAAATCATCGAAGTGGTTACTCACAAACGCATCTTGCGCATCTTCCCGCGCGCCAACAACGACCATGCTAAAACCGTCGCTTAAGGTCATGGGCATGTCCTTCATTGAGTGCACGGCGATGTCAGCTTCACCGGCCGCCAACGCGACTTCTAATTCCTTAATGAATAGCCCCTTGCCGCCGATTTTGGCTAAGGGTTTATCTAGTATTTGATCGCCTCTGGTGGTCATGCCAAGCACCGAAACTTCCGCGCCAAAGCGCTCGCGCAGCTGGGCGGCTACCCAGTGCGTTTGCGCCAAGGCGAGGGCGCTTTCGCGGGAGGCGATGCGGATTAGGGGTGCAGCTTTGGTTTTATTGGTTGGTTTCATTCAAAAATTCTAGCATGGACAGCCTTAAAATCCGCCGCTTTTGTGCGCGAGACGAGCGAAAATGCTGCACTGCGGTAGAATAGATGCTTAGTAACCCGTCATTATCTCGGCTATCCTGCCGACGTTTTCGGCACACTTGCCGACGCTTTTAGTGAGTCCAACTCTCATGGCATCGAATCCAAAACTTATTCCCCAGCCCGCCCTAAAAACCATTGCCGCTAAGGCCGCCATTTTTAGCGCCGCCAGCAATGAAGCAATCGACTCGGATGCGCCGCGCTTACGCGAAATTCCGTATAACTACACGTCCTTTTCTGATCGTGAAATCGTCATCCGCCTGCTAGGTGCTGCAGCTTGGGATATTTTGCTTGAGCTTAGAGGCGAGCGCAAAACTGGCCGCAGCGCACGGATGTTGTATGAGATTTTGGGCGATATTTGGGTGGTGGAACGTAACCCTTATTTGCAGGATGATTTGCTGGATAACCCGAAGCGCCGCTTAGCGCTTATTGAAGCGTTGCGCCATCGTTTGGGCGAGATTGAAAAGCGTCGCGCTGTTGATGCGGCCGAAGCTAAGCCGATGGAATCGCACGCGGCTGAACGCGCGACCAAGGTGGCATTTTTGCTGCATTGCGCCAAGCAGGCAATTGATCAGTTTGAGCAAGAGTTTAAAGACACGTGGGACTTACGCAAAAAAGTAATGAGTAAGTTGGCCAAAGTAACCCGCAAAGATAATATTGCCTTTGATGGTTTAGCGCGCGTATCGCACGTAACGGACGCCACCGACTGGCGCGTGGAATATCCGCTGGTGGTGGTGTATCCAGACACCGAAGAAGAATGCGCGCCGATTGTGCGCACTTGCATTGAGCTTGGCTTAACAATAATTCCAAGAGGCGGCGGCACCGGCTACACCGGCGGGGCGATTCCGTTGGATAAATTGTCGGTGGTAATTAACACCGAAAAGCTCGACAAATTAGGTGCGGTGCAACACGTGGTGTTGCCCGGCTTAACGGCACCGTATGGCACCATTCACTGCGGCGCGGGCGTGGTCACACGGCGCGGCATGGAAGCGGCCGAGCAGGCAAAGCTCGTGTGGGCGTGCGACCCAACCAGTGCTGACGCCAGCTGCATTGGCGGCAATGTGGCCATGAACGCGGGTGGCAAGAAGGCCGTGTTATGGGGCACAGCACTTGATAACTTAGCATCGTGGCGCATGGTGGATACCAATGGCGATTGGATGTTTATTGAGCGCATCAATCATAATTTAAGCAAGATTCATGATGCGGCCACGGCAGAATTTCGCATTACGCGCTCTGATGATAAGGGTCGGCAAAAGGGAGAGATTGAAACCCTAATTATTCCTGGCCCATCGTTTCGTAAAGTGGGCTTAGGCAAAGACGTTACCGATAAGTTTTTATCTGGTTTGCCGGGCATTCAAAAAGAAGGTTGCGACGGTATTATTACGTCAGCCACGTTTATTTTGCATCGTATGCCCGCCCACACGCGCACGGTGTGCCTTGAGTTTTTTGGCGCGGTGAACGAAGCAGTGCCATCAATTGTTGAGATTAAAGATTACCTCGACCAAAGCAACGGCGCGGTGCTGGCAGGGCTTGAGCACTTGGACGCGCGTTATTTAAAAGCCGTGGGTTACGCTACTAAATCGCGACGCGGCTTGCGGCCAAAAATGGTGCTCATCGGCGATATTGTGGGTGACGACGAAAACGCGGTGCAACAAGCCGCAAGCCATGTAGTGCGGCTGGCTAACGCACGATCGGGCGAAGGTTTTGTAGCAGTTACGGCGGAAGCGCGTAAGAAGTTTTGGCTTGATCGCGCCCGCACGGCGGCGATTGCCAAGCACACCAATGCGTTTAAATTAAACGAAGATGTGGTGATTCCACTAAACCGTTTGGGTGATTATTCAGACGGTATTGAGCGCATCAATATTGAATTATCACTCAACAATAAATTGCGCTTGGTGGACGCCCTGCGCGATGCGCTTAATAGCAATTTGCCCTTACATGCGATGGAAGAAAATATTTCACGCGATGAATTGCTGGGCAATCGCATCACCGCTGCGCAAGAACACTTGGCGCTCATTGGCGCACGCTGGCAGTTTTTGCGTGGCAATTTGGATATGCCGGTGGCTGAGGCACTGCCGCGTCTGGTTGAGTTAGGCGCAATTGATGGTGCTTACCAACATGCAAAAACTGGCGAAACCTTATTCCATTTAGTGCGCGATTATGTGATTCGCGCCTCGTGGAAAATTGAGTTAAAGCCGGTGTTAGCGCAAATATTTTCAGGCCGCACTTTTGAACCCGTGCTGGCTAAAATAAATGAAACGCACCAGCACATTTTAAAAAGCCGTGTGTTCGTGGCTCTGCACATGCACGCAGGCGACGGCAACGTGCACACCAACATCCCCGTTAACTCCGACAACTACGCCATGCTGCAAGAGGCAAACGCTGCCGTTGCCCGTATTATGGCCTTCGCCAGAACATTGAATGGCGTAATTTCAGGCGAACACGGCATTGGTATTACCAAGCTGGAGTTTTTAACGGATGCTGAAATAGCGCCCTTTGCAGACTATAAAAATCGCATTGATCCTACCGGCCATTTCAACAAAGGCAAGCTGTTACCGGGTGGTGATTTAACTCGCGCCTACACGCCTTCGTTCTCGCTATTGGGCGCGGAATCGTTGATTATGGAGCGCTCAGAAATTGGTCAAATTTCGGATTCCATTAAAGATTGTTTGCGCTGCGGCAAATGCAAACCCGTGTGCGCAACGCACGTGCCACGGGCTAATTTGCTGTACAGCCCGCGCAATAAAATTTTAGGCACCGGCTTGCTCATCGAAGCGTTTTTATACGAAGAACAAACGCGCCGAGGCGTGAGCTTGCGCCATTGGGATGAATTTGCCGACGTGGCCGACCACTGCACCGTGTGCCATAAATGCGAAAACCCGTGCCCGGTAGATATTGATTTTGGCGATGTATCGATGGCCATGCGTAATTTATTGCGCAAGCAAGGCAAAAAGAAATTTAATCCCGGTGCGCAAGCCGCGATGTTTTACCTAAACGCCAAAGACCCCGCGACAATTAAAATTGTAAAAACATTGATGATCGACTGGGGCTATAAAGCACAACGGCTCGCGCACAGCATTGCGCGTAAGTTTTTTTTACCGCAAATACAAACCAAAACGCCACCCGCCACGGTTGGCAAGCCCACTATCAAGTCGCAAGTGATCCACTTTATCAATAAACCCATGCCCGGCGGCCTACCTAAAAAAACCGCGCGCGCCCTGTTGGATATTGAAGACAACACCATTGTGCCCATCATTCGTGACCCGAAAAAAGCGGGGGTGGATGCCGAAGCCGTGTTCTATTTCCCCGGCTGCGGATCAGAAAGATTATTCGGCCAAGTAGGCCTAGCCACCCAAGCCATGCTCTACGACATTGGCGTGCAAACGGTGCTGCCACCGGGCTAT
>JAYUOW010000128.1:0-14911 GCA_043760555.1 Betaproteobacteria bacterium | reverse complement strand
ACATGCCACAACCATCGGCTAATAAATCCAATTTAATTTTTTCGCCGGGTTTGATGCCTAGATGGGCGAGCACTTCTTTTCTAAAAGTTACTTGGCCGCGTGCGGTGACGGTTAGCGTTGTCATGATGTATTTGCTCTGTTGAGGTCAAAAAATAATAGTAATGCAATTTTGCCTTATCGTCAATTCACTTTGCTCAGGAGCACGGTAGCTACCCCTAAATCTACCGCTGAAACTTAATGCTCAACAAAATAGAAGTTTGCGTCCGCTCAATGCCAGATATACGTCCTAAGGCATCTAGCGCGTCGTCAAGCTGCGTTGTGGTGGCCGCATGTAAGGTTACCAGCGCATCAAATTCGCCTGATAAGGCTGCTACGGCTTGCACCTCGGGCATTTTGCGTAGCGCGGTATACATCGCATCCAAGCCTTTTGGGCTGGCGCGCACGAGGGTATGTGCGTGTACGCCTGCATGAGTAATGCGCGTGCCTAGGCGCACGGTGTAGCCGTCGATAATGCCTTTTTCTTCCATGCGGCGAATGCGCTCTTGCACGGTGGCGCGCGCTACGCCTAGCTCGCGCGCCAGCGCTGCCACCGGCGTGCGCGCGTCGCGCTGCAGCAGGGCGAGCAGAGCGTTATCGGCTGCACTTAGCGCAAAATCTGGCGATATGCTTAATTTGTCCGGCGATTTGCTCACTTTAACCTTAAATATTGTGCAATCTGCAGCTACACATTGTATGTCCTCAAGGGCAATAATGGCAACTTCAAAATTAACTTAGATCAAAGGATAAACATGAAACGCGTAGCCCTCATTGGTGGTGGAAAAATTGGCGAAGCTATTGCAGCCTTGTTAGTGCCGACGGGCGATTTTGAATTGGTGGTGGTTGATAAAGACGCAGCTCGTCTAGCCGCGCTAAAAAAGTTAGGCGCAAAAACATCGCAGGCCGACGTGGCTGACGCGGTCGCACTCAAAGCGGCGCTTGCCACGTTTGGTAAAATTGATATTTTAGTTTCTGCGTGCCCATTTTATTTGACGCCGGTTTTAGCGCAGGTGGCACTTGATGTTGGTGCGCATTATTTAGATTTGACCGAAGACGTCGAAAGCACCAGAGTCGTTAAAAAAATTGCCGCTGGTGCCAAAACGATGTTTATGCCGCAGTGCGGTTTAGCACCCGGTTTTATTTCGATCGCGGCCGCCCATGTGGCGGAGCAATTTACATCTCTCGATCAAGTAAATATGCGCGTAGGTGCCTTGCCAATTTATCCAACTAACGCGTTGAAATATAACTTAACGTGGAGCACCGACGGGCTAATTAACGAATACCTAAACCCGTGCGAAGCCATTATTAACGGCAGTCTCCGCGAAACACCGCCAATGGAAGAGCTTGAGCATTTTTCGCTAGATGGCCTAGATTACGAAGCGTTTAATACGTCCGGCGGCTTAGGTACATTGTGCGAAACCTTGGCGGGCAAAGTACGCAATTTGAATTACAAAACCGTGCGTTATCCAGGCCACTGCGCCATCATGAAAATTTTATTGCAAGACCTAGGCCTAGGCCAGCGTCGCGATATTTTAAAAGACGTGATGGAAAAATCTATCCCAATGACCTTGCAAGACGTAGTGCTAATTTTTGTATCCGTTACCGGTCAACGCGACGAGCGCTTAGCGCAAGAAAGCTGGACTAAGAAAATTTACGCAAAGAAAATCAACGGCCATTTACTCTCTGCCATTCAGTTAACCACTGCCGCTGGCATTTGCGCGATGGTGGATTTAATGGCAAGCGGCACGCTGAACCAAACTGGTTTTGTGCGCCAAGAGCAGGTGTCACTTGAGCAGTTTTTAGCGAATCGCTTTGGTCAGCACTACGCTTAAAAATATCTGTTGTTGACGGAGTGCCGCATGGTGGTTGAAGATTTATTGGTTGCTGTGCTCGGAGATTCCCGTACTACGGGCATCTTGGCGAGTGTGGCACGTAGCGCAGAAGTTTCTGCGCTTGAACGCGCATCGCCCGACGCACCTGTGCTGCCTGGGCAATTAGCCGAAGCGCTAGGGTTGGCGTTGTTTGCGGGGTTGTTGGATCGCGTACCCAGCGGTGCGTCGTATGTTGAGGCTAAACGTGTGCTGGGTGAAAAAGTGGTGTTTGATCACGGTGCTTTGCGCACGGTGTTGTGGACAAATAATGGCGCGTTGCCAGCGGGGCGTGCAGCCATTGCCCGCGTGTTGGAGCCGTTGGGCTATGCGCAGCAGGAAGTGTACCCGCTGCCCGCGCTACGCATGACGGGCTACGCATACACACACAAACAGTTTCCGGAAACCTTGCCGCAGTATTTTGTAAGTGAGCTGCACCCAGAGCAATTTTCAGCACCGTTTCAAGATGCGGTCACTTCGGTGTTGGCGTTGTCACGCGATCCTTTAAGCACCTTTGACAAATGGCTGCTTGCCAAGCTAACGACCAATGCAAAGCTGCCATTCAACGAAGCCTGTGCCGTGTTGAAGGCCGCCATTGGCTGCTTTGCGCGTCAGCATGCTGATCCAACTTTGCAAGCGTATGAGACCTTAAAAGCAGAATCCGCTGAAATGGCGTGGATTGCAACTGAAGGCAATGTGTTTAACCACGCGACCGACCGGGTGACCGACGTGGTGGCGGTGGCGAATGCGCAGCGGCTGGCTGGGCGCGCGATTAAGGCGCGGGTTGAAATTTCTGCATCAGGTCGCGTGCGGCAAACTGCGCTGCTTGCCGATAAAGTCAGCCGGAATTTTGTGCGGGCCGATGGCACTTTGCAAACCATGCAAGTACCCGGATCGTTCTATGAATTTATTAGCCGCGATTGTTTGCCCGATAGCGATAAGCTTGATCTAGCGTTTGATTCCGGCAACGCAACGGGTATTTTTAAAGTCACAGCCGAAGTCGCTAAAGCCGCGTAACCTAAAAATTAATGCCTTGGAGACGCCCTAAATACGGGCATCTTCAAGGCATTTTTTTTGGCGCGAAACGATTTTAAAACTTAATTTCTACGCTCGCGCCAATATTCATTTGCGATGGATTTACCGAGCCACTTTTGGTGCTGCCCGCAGCATCAAAATAGGTGGATGAAGTAATGGAATCTTGTCGCAAAATATTGGCGAAGCGTGCGCGGAACTGCAATTTAGGCGTGTATTTATAGAGCACATACATGTCTAAATCGCGTTTCGGTGTTTGGTAACGGCTTTGGGTAATGGCGGTGCGTACGTCACCGCCGCTTCTGAATGTGTAGCTGCCACCCGCTGTAACTTTGCCGCCGTTCATGCGGTAATCTAGCCCCAAGGTGGCGTTAAATGGCGTTTGTTGATCGAGCCGATTATTGGGGCCAGGTACTTCATCAATACTAGAAAAATTGCGCGCCATGTTGAATCTAAAATCAATCGGTGGCGCTTCTTTAACCAAGCTTTGCAGCGGAAATTTCGCATCAAATTCAATGCTCTTACTGGCTGCATTGCCTTTATTTACGGGCTTGTTCACCCAACGGTCATTGACTAAAATAGTATCCCGCGTGTTGTAATCACTTAAATTCCGGATGCTACCGCTAATGCTCATGGACGCGCCTTTTGCCCAAAAATGTTCGTAGGCCACGTCCACCCCAGTGGCGAGCTCAGGCTTTAAATCCGGGTTGCCAGTTTGATAATCGGTAGAGGTGGACGTATTGACGATAGATTTAAAAACGCGCGGCACCAAACTTTGGGTGTTGGGCGCTTTGTACGTTCGGGTGAGCGCTAAACGCACTTGGCGACCCGATTTATCCGGGAACTTCCACAAGGTTTGAAACAACGGGCTTGCCACACTGGATTTATTTACCGTTGTTGCGACACCGTTGCCGCTGCTGGTAGTTTCAATGCCTTCCCAGCGCAAACCCATATAAACCGACCAGTTTGGCGTAACGTTCCATTCGTCTTGCGCAAAGAATGCCAGCTTTTGGATTTTCGCATCGTAGTCTTCTTGGGTTTGTACTGGCGCTGCGGCACCATTGGTTTCGGTAAGATCATTTTTGGTGTTGCTACGGTTTAAACCTATGTCCCAGCCCGCCAATAAAGCATGCCCTTCAACGATGGGTGTTGAGTATTTTCCGGCAAAAGACACACGGTTATCTTTGAATGGGCTAAGCGTTACACGGTCAAGCGTTTGCACGTCGGCCAAGTTAAATGACTTATTGCGATTGTCGTTGTTGTTAGAGCCTAAACCTAGGTTAAATTTAAGGTCGAGCTTAGCGCCCTCTTTTAGTTTAATAATCCAATTCGCATTGTTGTTAATGCTTAAGCCGTCGCCTTCGCTCACGCCTCGTGAAACCGGATAAATTGTGGTGTCGCCTAAAATGTAATCCGCGCGCGAACTGTTTTTGTTCTCGTATTTGTAGAAGTTAAGCGATGGATTCATGGTGAAGGAATCCCCGCCGCCTAGCGTCCACGCTAGGGTTGAATAGAGCCCCATGTATTTATTCCCGCCGTCGTTGGCGTTGGTGAAGACGCGATCTAAAATCTTTTTACCAGTGGCATCAACGCCAACAGAATCACCCTTAAATTTCGAATCATTGGTGCCCGTGCCGCCGTAGCCGCCAAATGAGTAGGCAAGTTTGCCTGCGCTATCGGCCACCGTAAAGCTCAAATTGGATGAAGAATACCCGGTGCCGCTGTAATAGCCCGCATTTAAGTCGCGTTTAGAAACGCTAAACTTCTTCTTCATAATAATATTGACCGTACCTGCCACGGCCTGCGTGCTAAATTCGGCAGTGGCTGCGCGAATGATCTCAATTTTATCCACCAAATCAGGTGACAAATTATCGATCGAAAACCCCGGCGGCGGGCGTTCGCCATCAATCAAAATTTGGGTATAGCCTGCACCCAAACCTCGCAGTCGAATTTGGTTATTCTGCACCGTCACACCAGGTAGGCGCTTCATCACGTCCAGTATTTGGGTATCACCGTATTTTTTAATTTCTTCAGATGTGACCACAATTTTGGTCGCGGTATCGTTCTCGCGCGCATCGTAGGCGGACGCGGAGGCCTTCACTTCGATTTTATCTACCGCTTGGGCGGGCTTGGCGGCGTCTGTTTTGGCATCTGTTTTTGCGTCTGCGGCAGGTTTTGCAGTGCCTTCAGCGGGCTTCTTGTCGGTGGGGGCGGCGGCAGGCTCGGGTGGCACTGTTTGGGCGCTGGCAGCGCTTGTAAGGCACGCAGCTAGGGCTAGAGCAATGCTGGATAAAACGAGGGCGGGCATGCCCCGAAGCTGCGGGCGTGTAGAAGGTGTTTTCATGTTTAGCGAGAGGATTAAAAAAGCGCGGGATGGAGTGATTGCGCGGCGGTGCTTTGCCGAACTTGTTATTTCAACTGTGTATTTATATTACAGCGCCAAAGCGAAATAGTTCCCCAGATTCCAACATTTATTTGCTCGGTGGCAGCTGCTTGTGCGCGTAGCAAATGATTTATGCCCGAAGAAATGCCTGTAGATGGCCGTAAATAGGGCGTTTCCAAGCAATTTTGCGTGATGTGGGTAAGCATGCATGCGCTAGAAACAAAAATTGCCCAAAAGGGCAATTTGATGTTTCGCAAAACTGTTGTTGGTAGGCACGATTGGACTCGAACCAACGACCCCCACCATGTCAAGGTGGTGCTCTAACCAGCTGAGCTACGTGCCTCCAAGCTGTGCATTATAGCGTGCCTAGCGTGCTTGTGCAATTTGGATGTGGTTTTGGGGGCAAAGATTGACGGATGACGTGATGAAAAAATTAAAAAATAAAGCCGTTTTTACGCAAGGTAAAAACGGCTTACTTGCACAACCTGTCGCTTTCGCAAGCTAGGCCAATGCGATGCTGCTTTACTTCAAATGTGCGCTGATGAGTTTAGTCATCTCGAACATAGATACTGTTTTTTTCCCGCCGAAAACTGCTTTTAGCTTTTCGTCTGCATTGATCATGCGCTTATTAACCGCATCTTGCAGGCTGTTTTTCTTGATGTATTCCCAAATTTTCTTGGTTACTTCGGTGCGTGGCATTGGTGCTTTACCAATTACGGCGGCCAATACATCGCTTAGTGTCATTGGCTTCATGAACGCGGCGTTTGGTGTGCGCTTAACGGCAGGGGCTTTAGCAGCAGCAGGTTTCTTGGCAGCGGCTGGTTTTTTAGCAGCGGCAGGCTTTGCAACAGCAGCAGGTTTTTTAGCAGCGGCTGGCTTTTTAGCGGCAGCAGGTTTTGCAACAGCAGCAGGTTTTTTTGCAGCGGCAGGTTTCTTGGCAGCAGCAGGCTTTTTTGCAGCGGCAGGTTTTTTAGCGACCATGTAGGTTTCTCCAGTCTGATTGTTGAAATACGGCTCAGTAAAGTTTAGCACTTGCGGGTCAGGTTGCGTTGCATTGCGGCATAGGTTGCGAGTTAAGAGCAATCTTTGCTGCAGCGCAAAATTATCTAACGCACGAGCGAGAATATACCCCATAATTTTGACCCGTGTGCAAGGGGCGCGCACCGAGGCAAAAAATTCACAAAATGGTCATCTACAAAAACGACGATCCATTTATTAAAATCACGCTCAATCTAAACTTAAAAATCTATGATTAAATTTTCGCAAGTTGGGCAAGAACTCAGTAAATACAAGGCTTTCGACGCTATTGAGGCTAGTGCACTGGTACAAATTAGTGACTTTGTGGCGCGCGTTGGGGGGGGTGAAAGTGGCAATCTTCTGCCCTGTATCGAGCGCACCACAGTAGAGGGACATTTAACGGCTTCAGCATGGGTAATTGATAAAACGCATCAGTTTGCCCTGCTGCTGCATCATGCAAAACTTAATTTATGGCTGCAGCCCGGCGGCCATATTGACGCTGCCGATGGCGCAATTGACGTTGCGGCCAGACGCGAACTGCAGGAAGAAAGCGGATTAACGTACGTTATTGACCTACATCAAGGTTTGTTTGATGTGGACGCGCATACTATTCCGGCGCGTAGTCGAACTGATGCCGTGACCGGCGAGGTGGTGACCGAGCCTGCCCACTGGCACTATGATCTGCGCTTTGCGTATGTGGCGCCGGATAAAAACGCGGTCAAAATATCGGATGAATCACACGGATTTCGTTGGGTTCTAATATCTACTTTGTTGGGAAACGATACCGATGCGAGCATTCGCCGCTTAGCGCAAAAAACAATTGCCCTTAAAGTTAATCAGGAATTTAATTAGAAAGAAACAGCAACATGAATTTAGCCGACATCAGAAAAGATTATAAATTTGCAGCCCTTGATGAAGCCGATGTATTCGCCAGTCCCATCGCTCAATTTGAAAAATGGTTGACCGAGGCCATCGCGGCTGAATTGCCCGAGCCAAACGCCATGACGGTCGCCACGGCAGATGCTGCCGGACGGCCATCGGCGCGCATCGTACTCATTAAAGGCGTGGATGCGCGCGGCTTTGTGTTTTACACCAACTACGCAAGCCGAAAGGGCGTAGAGATTGACGCAAACCCCCACGCAGCGCTGTTGTTTCACTGGACAGAACTAGAACGCCAAGTGCGTATTGAAGGCCGCATTGAGCGCGTGAGCGCTGCTGAATCCGATACCTATTATTTGAGTAGACCTTTGGGCAGCCGCATCGGCGCGTGGGCGTCGCCACAAAGCGAAGTGATCGCCAGTCGTGAAGCGTTAGAAGCTGCAGTAGCTGCGCGTGAAGCGAGCTTAGGTGAAGCCCCACCGCGCCCGCCGCATTGGGGCGGGTTGCGAGTGGTGCCTGAAGTGGTAGAGTTTTGGCAGGGTAGGTCAAGCCGATTGCATGATCGCTTGCGGTATCTGCGGGTGGGCGGGGCTTGGCATCTGGAGCGGCTAGCACCGTAGGGTAGCGTCGCAGGTCGTGTTGGTTGCGCCCGTAGGTCGGGTTAGCGGCGGGTGCCTTTCCCGTCAAGTAACCCGACGCAACTTTTGCAATCGGGCGATGCGAAATTCGTGCACGTTGGCAATCGTCGCGTCGGATTACACCCCGCTGGCAAAAATCGCGCCATCGCGGCTAACCCGACCTACGTGATGTGCTACTGCAACAACTTCGGCGCGCGATAATACCGCGTGATGGTTTGCAAATAAGCTGGCATATGTTTTATTGCCAACACCCGCTGAAAAAATTCGGGGTCATCGTGCACTGTTAACGGGCTCAAGCGCGTTGGTTCAAACGGTAGGCCGAATCTGCAAGCTAATGCGCGCTTTGCATCATCGGGCGTTGGCGGGTCAGTGGGTTTGGCTTGACCGCACACCAACAAATCTTTACTAATCTGCTCCGCTGGAATTTTCTTGGCACTATATTCGGGGGCGAATTGCAGCGCGGTGTTTAGGCGCGTTTTAATTTCTGCCACACTCACGTTTGGAAGATCAGTTCCTACGCATTGTGCTTGCATGGCTTTGTCGCGCAGGCCACCGAATAGCGTGAGCTTTTCGGCTTGCGGGCGCAGTGCTTGCACAGAACCTGCATCACCGTAGAGTGGCTCTCCGCGCACCATTACAAGGCGTATTGCCTCTTCAGTGGTTTCAATTAAATTGCGGTACACATCGGCGTTGGCATCATCCACAATTAATAAATCTGCCAGCATTCCCGCTTTAATTTGTCCTAGCTTGCCGCCCCAGTTTAACGCCAGTGCGGGATTGCGCGTGACCATTTCTATTAGTTCGCGATCAGTAAATTTATTGCTGATCGCGTTTTTATTTACAAGGTCTACCACCTTCAATTCGCCCAAACTATTTTTGCTGCCCGATGGTGCCCAATCAGGGCCAATGCTCAGCGGCACACCGGCTTTGCGGGCGGCGTCAATGTTGGCGGTTTTACCATACAACATAAAATTTGAAAGTGGTGACCACACCATTTTGGCGCCCGCTTTAGCCAGTTCATCCAAGTCTTGCGGGCGCAAGCCAACGCCATGCACGGCTATAAGTTCTGGCCCCAATAAGCCGCTATTTTTTACATAGCGCAGCTCGTCAGCCATGCGTGCAGACGCACCTTCTGCAAGATGAATCACCATGCTACCTTTGGTTTTTTCGGTCTGCATCGCAGCCCATTCAGCAGCATCGCGACCAATATCCACGCGGCTAAACGCCTTTTGGTTGGTGACGGCAGAGTTTTCAATATTGCGTGCCAAGCATTCGTTTTTAGAATACGCCGCAAAGGTGCGTGACCCCTGCAACGTCGTGGTGCCACCCACCAGCGCCTGCATCTCGCCAAACCGACCCACTTCACTGCCAAGTCCGTAATAAATATCGTTGGTCAGCACCGTATTTGGGTAGGTAATACGCTTCGTATAATCATCATCATAGTTGCGCCATTCGTAGCGGTCTTTGTACGCACGCGGAATTGGCATGGGCGGATAAATCGCGTATTCGGGATGATTATGCAAATCAATTAAGCCTGGATAAATCACCCCACGGGTTTCGATAATGATAGAGGACGTCTTGTAGATGTCCGTAAATAGGGCATCTTCAGCCGGTAGTACGGCATCAATTACGCCATTACGAATCACTACGCCGCCATTTTCAAGCACCGTGCCGGCATCATCCATCGTCACCACGCGGCCACGCAACACCACTACACTTTGCGGCGTCCACGCAGCGACGTTCGTTAACTGCATGGCGGGGGTTATCAGGCGCGGCGTGGTAATGGCGGGCGTCGCTACGTTCAGCGTAACGAGCGGCGGCGCATTGTTCGCGCAGCCACCCAACAAGTTCGCCGATACAAGTGCCGCAATGATTCGTAATGTCATGGTCGAACCCTTAAAATATTGATAAAGTAACTTAATACTATTACGAAAGCACCCACGCATTTGTCTATCGAAACCAAACAAGCCAGTTTATTTGATCTTGACGATGACTTGGCACCTGAAGTTCCTTTCAAGCCCACTAAACCATCACGCCGCAAATCAGCCGACGTGTTGCCCGCAATTGTGCCGGACGACTTGCACGCCTTGTCTCGCAACCTGCCGTCATTGCTGCATCTAGGCACTTCGTCATGGTCGTTCGCAGGTTGGGCGGGGTTAGTTTATGGCGGCGAATTTAGCGATACCAAGCTCGCCCGTGAAGGCTTGCATGCCTATGCGCAACACCCGCTGTTGCGTGCAGTGGGCATTGATCGCACCTTTTACGCCCCCATTGCGCAAGCCGATTATGAAAAATACGCAGCACAAGTGCCCGATGATTTTCGTTTTTTAGTGAAGGCACCGATGGCTGTTACTTCACCCTATGTGCGCGATGAATCCGGTAAATTTAGCAGTAGTCCGTTCCTTTTAGACGCCCAATACGCGGCGGAATATTTTTGCAACCCTTGTAGCGCTGGCTTGGGCGAAAAGCTTGGCGTAATGGTATTTCAGTTTCCGCCATTGGGCTCAGTTATTCGGCATGAAGTCGATGGCTTTATCAATCGGCTTTATCGATTTTTAAAAGCGCTGCCACCGTCGATGCATTACGCGGTAGAAGTGCGCGATGCAGCTTTACTAACTGATCGATTCTTTAGGGCGTTGCTGCATAGTGGTGTGCAATATTGTGTTGGCGTTCACGCTAATTTGCCGACACCGGCAGTACAAATTGAGCGCGCAAATCAGGTGTTGCCAATTGGGGCTTTTGTAGCGCGCTGGAGCTTGCACAGCGGCTTCAAATATGAAGACGCCAAGGCGCGCTATTTTCCGTTTACGCAGTTGGTTGATGAAGACCCTGATGCCCGAAACGCCTTGTGTATGGCGGCATTACGGGCAATTGATGCCGGATTTCCAGTGCACATTATTGCCAACAATAAAGCCGAGGGTTCTGCGCCGCGCACCTTAGCCAAGCTTGCTAAAGCGATTGCGGCAGTACAATTGCCAAACCTAAATTAGGCCTTCAGAAACTGCTTAAACTTCGCGCGAAATTTTGAAACCTTAGGCCCCACCACTGCCATACAATAACCTTGGTTTGGGTTATTGGCATAGTATTCTTGATGATAATCTTCGGCATCATAAAACGTAGATGCTGGCGTTAACGCCGTGACGATGGGTGACGAGAAAACCTGGGCTTTGGTTAGTTCATCAATCATGGTTTGGGCGGCCGCACATTGCGCAGCGTCCAAGTAAAACACCGCCGATCGATACTGCGTGCCTTGATCGGCACCTTGCCGATTTAGCGTCGTCGGATCATGCGTGGCAAAGAAAATGCCGAGTAAATCCGCATAGCTAATCTTTGCTTCATCAAACGTAATTTTCACGGCTTCAGCGTGGCCGGTGGTACCGCTGCAAATATCCTTGTACGTCGGATTTGCATCGTTGCCCCCGATATAGCCTGAAATAGCGCTTTCCACGCCGATTACCGCATTAAATACAGCTTCAGTGCACCAAAAACAACCACCTGCAAAAATTGCGGTTTGCATAATTTAGATTCCTTGATTTTCAAAGAATCTAGTGTAACCAAATTACAACGGAAGTTTATAGACGCTTGAGCTAAATAGCGTTGCGCCGTCTAAACCAATAGCCCGCACTTCCGTAGCGCGAATCACATCATCAAGCGGTCGAAGTATGAAGAAGTTAATACGCACCGTGCCGATTTTTTGAATGCTCGAAAATTTCGTCACGCAAAGCGGCGTTGCGGAGGCGCATTGGTTGGGGCTGGCTTTGGTTTCGTAAAGATTGCCAACCAAAACATCGGTGGTTTCCCACCGCGTTTCTTGTATGGTGAGCCAACGCGATTTGCCTTCGGCATCATAGGCAAACCACGCTCCAAATAAGCCGCTTTTTTCACCTTGCACATTGTGGTGAATTGCTAAGCCCGAACCATTGGTATTGCTGTCATAGTACATGCCAGAAACATCTGCCAAGCCGCGTGTTTCGCCCTTTGGCGAAGTGAGTATAGATGCACCGCCGCTGAGCGGGCCGTTGGCTTGCATCACGCGCACTCGAATGACGCCAGCTTTTGTTGGTGTGTAGCTAAATGTTTGCTCAACGGAAGCCACAATGGCCGGGCAGGGCGCGATGGCAGGCGGCGTAGTAAAGGTAAAGCCCGGCGCAAAGTTTGGGAAAGTTATGGTGATTAAATCTGCCTCAGTTACCGCTGCTGTGCTCATTGCGCCAAATAACGGTAAACAGAAGAACGCGCCGGATGTGCGCACGCTGATGATGCGTGGGGTGTTTTCGGGTGCGTTTTCTGGCGTTACGGTGACGTTTAGCGCCGTGATGGCAATGGACGCGGGCTGCGTAGCATAGGCAACTGAGAAGGGTGCGATGATCGCTGTGAGTAGCAACGCAAATGGTGCGATAAATAATTTCATGTGAGGCCTCCGTAAGGTAGTTTGTGCCGAAGCATTAGAGCGCTAAGCGAATGGCCGACGACTTAACGATAGACGCGCCGCTGGCATCAATGCCCTCAAACGTCGCCTGCGGCGGTGTGCCAGAGTTAGGCCCAATGCCGGTAAAGGTGAGGCGTGCGGTGCCGATTTTTACGATGCTGGTGTACTTGGTTACACATAGCGGTAGGCTGGCGGTGCACTGATTCGCTGCAGCTTTGGTTTCGTACAAATTACCGACGATGGTGCCGTTGGTTTCCCATTTGCCTTCCTGAATCGTTAGCCAGCGCGGGTTTCCAGCGTTGTCGTAGGCAAACCATGCGCCGAAAACACCGCTAGTTACCCCTTGAAAATTATGGATAAGCGACATGCCAGAAC
Source organism: Betaproteobacteria bacterium (assembly GCA_043760555.1). Lineage (GTDB taxonomy): Bacteria > Pseudomonadota > Gammaproteobacteria > Burkholderiales > Usitatibacteraceae > JANMDR01. The sequence continues at coordinate 2,254 of JAYUOW010000128.1, read as the reverse complement.
CGTTGGTATTGAAGTCGTACCACATGCCGGAAACATCCGCGATGCCGCGATTTTGCCCAGCGAGGGATGTGGTGATGGTGCCGACATTGCCTGGTGCCACCACGTTTGGCTGCACGACGACGCGGATCACGCCAAGCGATTTGGGTGTGTAGTTAAATTTAATGGCGTACGTGCCAATGACCGCAGTGCAAGGCAAAAGCGTTTGCGGTACAAAAAGTGAAATCGTAATTAAGTGATCCGATTCCGCTAAATCGGCGACCATCGACCCTGTTGTTGGCGGGCAGCCACTTGGCCACTGGCCCTGCACGGTGATCGTACGCGGTGTATCTTGCGGCGCATTGATAGGTTCCGTCAGAATGCTGGGCGTGAAGGGCGGTGGTACATTGCTTTGCGCAACGGCAAGCGCTGTAAAAAGACATAGAATGAGCGCCAACGCAGTGCTTAGTATGAAGTAAAGTCCGTTTCGTGTTAAAACTTGTGCAGTTGGAATTTTCATATTGACCTCAATGTAGAAGTAGGAAATAATTGCAATGTGGGAATTATTCCCGCGATTTGATTTCGATGCAAGTGAAATATTTACTTTTCTGCACAATTAGTTTTCTACCCACTATTTTGAATGATTAATTTTGAAGTCGCCTCCCGATAATCAATCGCCTTCCAACCCTACGCCAAAGCTCTTGGCGGCGATGCGTTTGGTGTTAACGCCGTTGGTACGCTTGCTGATTGCCAAGGGCGTTAACTATCAGACAACCAGCGAGCTGCTAAAGCAAGTGTATGTCGATGCCGCAAAAAAACACTTTGCCGATGCTGACGCAACTGACTCAAAATTATCATTGCTCACTGGGCTTAATCGCAAAGAAATTCGCCGCTTAACTACCGATGAAGAGGCCATGGCAACGGGCGACTCGGTAACATCATTTGCCGCAGCTGTGCATACATCGTGGCGCACGCTGCGGCGCTTTCGCACGCGCGATGGCGACCCACGCGCGTTGCCGCGTTCAGATGCGGCCGCTGCGGGCAAGCCATCGTTTGATGAGCTAGTGCGTAGCGTAACGCAAGACCATCGGCCATCTGCAGTGCTAGAAGAATTGTTGCGGCTTAATATCGTGACGCAAAATGAGGCCGGCGAAATTAGCCTGGCTGAAACCCAGTTTTTATCCAATCGTGCGTTAGCCGACAGCCTGCTGCCGTTCGCAGAAAATTTAAGTGACCACAGTGCTGCAGGTGTCAGTAATTTATTGCGCTTAGATAGCGACCCACCTGCCGCGCCATTTTTAGAGCGCGCTATTTTTGCCGATGAATTGTCGGCAAATTCAGCAGAGCAACTACACACGTTTACCCGCGCGCAATGGCAACTTTTTCACGATGAATTGGTCGAACGAGCAACATTGCTAGAAGCAATTGACGAAAAAAATAGCCCCGCCAATAATCAAACGCGAATTCGTGTCGGCATGTATTTTTATGCTGAATCACCAGAGCAAAAGCCGTAGTCTGCGGCGCCTAATTTAGATGAGGTAATGATGCTAATTTTCAATAGAAAACCCTTTGTAAACGCCCTAAAATCGGGCATCTTCACGGCATGCGTCGCTGCCATTGCCTTGCTTGGCTGCAGTGAAGAAGTTAAAGTAGGATCAAACGGCACCGGCATGGCTGCACCCGTGGATGATGTGGGCTTAGAGGCTGGATTGCGTGGCCTGGGTCCGACGCAAATTGGTGCCGTGAGCGCCGACGATAGCAATGCCGCCATCTCCATCAACGCTCAAATTTTTACAGCATCTAGCAATTTGCGTTTGGGTATGCAAATTAACGCCATCGGCGTGCCTGCAAACACTGTGGGTACTACCGCAAAACTAAGCCAACTCGTCGCCCAAAGCGCTGTGCGCGGACCGGTGCAAAAAGTGGATGCGGTACTCAATGAAATTACCGTGCTCAATCGGGCATACCGCATTGACGCCAACACTGTCTTAAGCGGTGTTGATCGCGTTGGCAGCTTGGCGCTGGGAAATTATGTGGAGATATTTGCGATGCCCGCCGCGCCGCAATCAGCCGAATTAGCCACCCGTGTGGTACGCATCAGCACCAGTTTTAATCCCGCTATCGACGCAGTTGAAGTACTTGGGCGCATCACCGCGCTAGGTACTAGCGGCTTTGCTTTGCCTAGCGTGCAAATTAATAGCATGGTCGCTGCTACCGCTATTCCGGTGCCGGGCGTGCCGCAAACCACCGCGCCTGCGCCCACGCCGCTGGGGGCGGC
>JAYUOW010000127.1:0-14943 GCA_043760555.1 Betaproteobacteria bacterium | reverse complement strand
CTAAGTGGTTGGAACAGCAATTACAAGTAGCGCGTGTGTACTATCCCGGCCTAGAAAACCATCCGCAATACGCACTAAATAAAGCGCAATCCAAGGGTGCAGGTGCGGTGTTGTCGTTTGACGTGAAGGGCGGCAAAGAAAAAGCGTGGGCAATAATTGACGCCACAAAAATGATCAGCATCACCGCCAACCTAGGCGACACCCGCACCACAATCACCCACCCCGCCACCACCACTCATGCCCGCTTAACGCCCGTAGAACGGGCGTCTTCAGGCATTGGCGATGGACTGGTGCGGATTGCAGTGGGGTTGGAGGCGTTTGAGGATATTGTGGGGGATTTGCGGTTGGGGTAGGGATTGTTTTTTAGATATTGCCGCAACCGCACGCACCAACTTTCACCGCAGCCCCTTCGTAGCCCAGCTCGAGCGGCTTCATCGCGATAGCTTGGGGCGGTAGTTGCGTTAGGTATCGCCTGTTTTCAGTCGCTGCCCCAGTTATCGCAATAAAGCCGCTCGAATGGGGCTACGTATTCAGCAGTCTTTAACCGCGCTGGGGAAGTTCATTTCCTCAATGCTGATGGGAGGGCCAGTATATTTTATGCAGCCAATCAGTTTGTTAAGCGGCGTTTTTGCCGCTGATTTAACGGGTGCCAAGGGCATAAGATAGACCTTGCCGCCAATAACCTGGGCGCTAAATTCCGTTCCGGCGACCCACCCATTTGCTTCCAATATCGACTTTGGAATTGCGATTCGTCCATTTTTACCTAGTTTGACGGTTTGCATATTCGTTTCTCTCGGGCACTATTACAAGAAAGATATCGTAAGGTTTTTATCGTCTGTCTGAGATGTTTAGGTTGCACGGCAAACCGTGCCGCCTAGTTTTTAGGTCCTATCTGCACCACTAATATTCCCAACGCCACCACCACCAAAACCCCCGCAAACCCCCGTTGCACGGCCGCCTCCGACACATTTTTTGCCAGCTTCATGCCCAACAACATACCAACCGCAGCCGCCCCCGCAAACACCAGCGTCGCCTGCAGCGGCACCACCACGCCATGCGCGATGGCCGACACTACACCCGCACCGCCTACCAAAGCAATCACCATCAATGACGTCGCCACCACGCCTTGCATGGCGACGTTGGTAAACCGGCGTAGTAGCGGCACGATGATAAATCCGCCGCCGACACCTAATAGCCCCGTCATAAAACCGGCGATTGCACCGATGCTTGAAATTAGCGCTGCCGTGCCGAAGCACCATTGGAAACGCCCTGTTCTAGGGTCGATACGACCCCATTGGCGTTCTGGTTCCAGTGCAGTTGTGCCCGTCTGACGCGCCCGTAGAAATAGCCGGGTGGCGGCGATTAGCATGACGATTGCGAATAAAATCATCAACCAACGTTGCGGCAATTGTGCAGCTACACGCACGCCGACGGTGGTGAAAGGCGCGCCAACAAGCACCATTAAAATTGCGGCTTTGTAGCGCACTAAGCCGCGTTTAAGCCCGTCAATAGCGCCGATGGCGGCACTAAGCGCTACTGCGATGAGTGCGACGGGTGTGGCTTGTTGAATCGTCCAGCCAAGGCCCGCTACCAAGGCAGGGACTGCCAACATGCCGCCGCCCGCACCGGTTAGGCCTAGCACCGCACCGATGCAAATGCCCAAGATGCCAATGGTAATGCTGCTATCCATTACCGCGCACGCTTTGCATCACCGCGCCGTATCCAGTACACAAATAGCAAACCGCCCGCATACATCAACACCCCGTAGACGACCGCTGGTAGGGCTAATCGGTCATTTTTAAGCATGGTGCTGCCAATTAAAATGGCTAAGGTGGCGTTTTGTATGGCGGTTTCTATTGCGACTGTTACCGCTTGTTGACGCTTTAGTTTTGCCAAGCGTGATAGCCCATAGCCCACGGCCAACATACTCATATTAAGGGCTACGACTAGCGGTGCCAATTGCGGCAAGGTACTTGTAAATAGCGTCCAGTTTTTAATTAGCGCCGCCACCACAATCAATACAAAAAGTGCGGATGCAATTTTGGTGGCAATTTTTTCAATGCGCATTGCCGTCGCGGGTTTCCACGCGCGAAATGCCATGCCGATCATAACGGGTAGCCCAACAATTAAAAACACTTGCCCCATCATTAAGCCTACTGGCATGGCGATGGTTTGGTTAGCACCCATAAAATGGCTTAACGCAAAGCTGGTAATAAGCGGCAAGCTCACAATCGTCACCACACTCGCCACAGCGGTAAAGCTCACAGCCAGCGCCACATCGCCGCGCGCTAAAAAGGTCAGTAAATTAGACGTTGTGCCCGTGGGGCAGGCGGCAATAATCATAAAGCCCACTGCTAGTTCTGGCGGCAAATTGGCTAATTTTACTAGCGCAAAACACGTGGCAGGCAACACGATAAAGTGGCAAAAAAAGCCGATTACAAATGCGCGTGGCTCTGCAAGCACGCGCTTAAAATCTGCTACCGCCAGCCCCATGCCCAAAGCAAACATGATGAAGCACAGCATGAGTGGCAGGAGGACGGTTGAGAGTATGTCGCCTTGCATAAGGTTTAGTTTTCTAAAATGTGTTTTATGTCTGTAGCCCGCGGGACTGTGGCGTTCGGATGCGAAATTTAGCAGTATTTCCAACGACGCCGGATTCGCTAGCGCGATTTGTGGTCTTTGTGAATCTTATAGAGGGATATTTGTGTAGCCAAATGCTTGAAGCAGCCCGTATAAAGGGCATCTTCAAGGTATCTTCAACGTATCTGTAATGCTCCCTGTGAATGCGCAAAGTTTCAGGTCTTATATAAAACATATGACTTGCTATGTTAGAGTAATATTTATCTAAACTCATCATTTTGTGCGGTGCAATAATGGCGTCTAACTTCATCGAACCAAGTATGCAGCCTTCTGGCTTAACCGCAAAGCCCACAGGCCCAAGCTTTCAGCCTTTGTATGAGCAAATAAAATTATTACTCACCCAAAGCTTAATTTCGCTGGAATGGAAGCCAGGTGAGGCGATTCCTTCAGAAATGGAATTGGCCGCGCGCTATCAGGTAAGCCAAGGCACCGTGCGCAAGGCCATAGACGCCTTGGCTGCCGAAAATATTGTGGTGCGTCGTCAGGGGAAGGGCACGTTTGTGGCGACACACACCGAGCCTAAATATCAATATCGCTTTTTGCGGCTGGAGCCTGATGCGGGTGAACGCTTTCCACCGCAGAGCGTGTTTTTAGAAGTAAAACGCGGCAAGGCGAATGCTCAGGTGGCAAAAGCGTTGGATTTAAAGGCTGGGGCACCGGTGCAGGTGATCTCTAGGCTGTTGAGTTTCAATGGCGAGCCTATTATTTTGGATGAAATTATTTTATCGTCTGTGCTTTTTCCGAATCTGACGCTGGAAAAAATTGAGGAATCTAAGGGTTCCGTTTATAGTTTTTTTGAAACCACGTTTGGCGTGCGCATGATACGGGCTGAGGAGCGCTTGCGGGCGGTGGCGGCTGATGCGCTGGCTGCCACGCATTTGCGCGTGCTTGAGGGCACGCCGCTGCTGTGCGTAGACCGCGTGGCGTATACGTATGACGATAAGCCGGTGGAATGGCGTCGTGGGATTTGTCGGACGGAAAGTTATTCTTACTTAAACGAGTTGGGGTAGGGGTTGGTAGCTCGACTGGTGATAGAAAATCGATAACGTAACGATAACGCTGCGCCGTCTGTAGGGGCGCATTGCATGCGCCCAAACGGTGAATCATGCGACATGGGAGGCGAATTGGGAGAAACGGTGCCAGCGCAACGAGGGCGTGTGCAACACGCCCCTACAGAGATAGCGTGCTTTGTTGTTTATACGGCTGATGTTCTGCCAGCTCGTCCACGTAATTATCTAGCGACGTACTTTCTTGCGTTAGAAAATGCGCGATGGCTTTGCGGAGTTGTGGGTCGGCTATCCAGTGGGCGGAGTTGCATTTTACGGGCGTGAAGCCGCGTGCGAGTTTATGCTCGCCTTGCGCGCCGCCTTCAAATAAATTGATGCCGCGCTCTATACAAAACTCTAGTGCTTGGTAGTAACAGGTTTCAAAATGCAGGCCGGAATTAAATTCGGTGCAGCCCCAATAGCGGCCATAAAGTGCATCTTCATTGAATAAATTGAATGCACATGCCACACGAACCATCGGCTGTGACTCTAGGTCAGCCCCAAGATGCCCTATATTAGGGCTTCTCGAAGCGTTTTCTTTCTCCGCTATCACCAGCAAACAGTTGTCACCCATGTCGCGCGCGATCATGCGGAAGAATTCGCGGTTTAAGTATGGCGTGGATCGGTGTTCGCGATAGGTGCGGTTATAGCAAGCTACAAAAAAGTCCCAATCTGCTTCCGAAATTTCGGTTCCAACGACGCGTCGCAGCGTAATGCCAGCGTCTGCCACTTTGCGGCGTTCTTGTTTGATTTTTTTGCGTTTGTCTTTGCTAAATGTCGCCAACAGCGCATCAAAATTAGCATAGCCTGCATTGCGCCAATGAAATTGCACAGCTGTCCGGGTAAGCAGACCAGCCTCTACAAATTTGGCTTGTTGTGTATCGGGCGCGAACAAAATATGCAGCGATGAAACCTTACTTTGCTTGGCGATTTGTAGGGCGGCCTCAATGAGCAAGGCTTCAATTTCAGGGCTTGCTGCCAGCGCACGCGCACCTGTGCAAGGCGTGAAGGGGACTGCGCTAAGCAGCTTTGGGTAATAGTCGCGCCCGGTTCGCGCATACGCATCTGCCCATGCCCAATCAAACACATATTCGCCGTAGCTGTGGCCTTTCATGTAGAGCGGCATGGCACCTACCAAGGTGTCGCCGTCGTGGATGGTTAAATATTGCGGTAGCCAGCCGGTATCGGCGCAGGCGCTACCGCTTTCGTGCAGCGCGTGCAGCCATGCGTAGCTTAATGTGGGGTTATTGTGGGTGAGGGCGTTCCATTGGGCAGGGGCAATATCTTTAAGCGATTCGCGTACCATAATTTCGTATTTTTGCATGGGTGCTAAGTTATCACGAGCAGGGTAGCTACGCTATACTTCACTTGCGTTTCCATGGTGGAAACTTTAATTAACTGGATGCAGCGGTGTTGATTCGTGAATTCAACCTGGCACAGCAAAAACGTATTTTGTTTGTGTACCGCGCCTTTTAATGGTTTTAAGGTTCGAGTCCTTAATTACGCAGCATAATCGCAAAATGCGGATTGATGATCCGCTCCGTAGTAAAACTGGTAGTAACTCCTGTAGTACCCCTCAAAATGCCAATTTCCTGTTTGGTGGTTTTAGGTTTCAGCGCTGCGAAATCTTATATTAACGAACAACGTTATTTGGCTTTGCATGGCAAGGTTTTTTAGTGGCAGCTTTGGGTTTTAACCTAAACTATTTAGCAGTGTTCAAAACGAATTTGCGCCCTAAATTTGTTTTCAATATTGTGCGTAATTAGGGCAAAACTGTAACGCTGCTGCAAGCCCGCCATCCGCCATTTAGCGGGGAAGGCGTTTTGAGGGCTTTTAATTTTTAGGGAAGAACATGTTCGGAACAATAAATCTACAAGACTCGCAAATTGCGCTCGTTTTTAGTAAAACTGGCTTTAATAAGGTCATCGAAACAGGCAGTCATTTTTTACCCTTTGCGCCCAAGGTTGAAGTACACAGCCTGACCGATTTTCCCGCTCAAATTGCCGATCTTGAATGGCTGGCTAAAAGCGCCGCTACTGCGTTAGCACCACACCTTGAAATTGTGCGTACCGGTGTGGATGAAGTAGCGCTTGCCTGTAGCGGCCAAAGCGTGCATTTTGTGCCGCCAAATACCTTGCAAGCGTTTTGGAAAAAGGGCTTATCACAGCCACTAATGCGCACAAAGTTGGCGGACAATTTTCGGGTGCCGCCAGAATGGGTAGCGAAGCTCCCGGTGGGCGTTTCCAGCTTGAATATCAAGCAGGTGAGCGTGGCCGCAGGCAGCTTTGCGCTGTTGTTTGTAGATGATGTGTTTAGTGATTTTTTACTTCCCGGCAAGCACGCTTATTTTGAGGTGTATCCCAAGACGAAATTAGTGCTAATGCGCAATGCACAGGTAATTGAAAATAAAGACATTGTGCGCACCATACTTGCCAGCCCAAGTGCGGCTTTGGCTGACTATTTATTGCCGATCAACACGGCCGACAATCAGCTCTGTGTGTGGTGGGATCAAAACGAGTTGGTGCATGTTTCAGCGTCCGCTGTGGAAGCGTTAGCCAGCACGACACTTAATCCAGAATTAATCTCCTTGCAGCAATCACTTATGGCTGTAGAGCCGCACATTGTGGCGGCCTTGCGCGCAAGCCCTACGGTTGCAAAGCTGCTCACGCCATTTGTAACGAGCTATGAAGTGCCACCCGATCATGTAGGTTTGCTGCAGCTTGATGGCATGTTTGAGCGCCAATTGTCGCCCGGCTTTTATGCCTATTGGCACGCGGGTAAGCGCTTGTCGCTCACGCAGCTTGACGGTAGATTGACGATGATAGAAATTACCGGCCAAGAAATTTTAACGCAAGATAAAGTGCCGGTGCGGGTGAACGTAACGGCGGGCTATAAAATTATTAACGCGCAGTTGATGGTGTCCGGATTGAATGATTATAAAGACTTCATTTATAAAGAAATTCAGTTTGCCCTGCGCGCCGCAATCGGTAGTAAAACGCTCGATGGCTTGCTAGAAAATAAGAACGGCACGGACGAGCAAATATTAAGTTACATGCATCAAAAAGCATTAGTGCAGGGCATTGAAATGGTGAGCTTGGGCATTAAGGACTTAATTTTGCCTGGTGAAATTAAAGCCATTTTAGGCAAAGTAGTAGAAGCTGAAAAAGCCGCGCAAGCCAATGTAATTAGGCGTCGCGAAGAAACAGCGGCAACCCGATCGCTAATGAACACATCAAAAGTGATGGAAGATAATCCAGTTGCGCTGCGCTTAAAAGAGCTTGAAACGCTAGAAAAAATTACTGAAAAAATTGACCGCATTAGCGTGTTTGGCGGCATTGAAAGCTTGCTTAAGCAGGTAGCATCTTTCAAAACTGGTGCCGATAAATAACGAAGAGGTATTGATGACGCAAGCTCTAAAAATTGCAGTGGCGCAAATGAATCCCATCATGGGTGATTTTGCAGGTAACGTCACGCAAATGCTCGACTACGCCACCCGTGCGTACGCGGCAGGTGCCACCTTGATTGTGTTTCCCGAATTATGTTTGTGTGGCTATCCGCCGGAAGATTTATTGTTTCGGCCTGATTTTATACAGGCTGCAGAAGTCGCATTAACGGCCTTTACCAATGCAATGCCGCCAATTGCCGCGATAATAGGGCATCCGCAGGCCGTGGCTGGGCAGCTTTTTAATGCGGCTAGCTTGGTTGAAAATAATGCAGTAACGATCAGTTATCACAAGCAGCGTTTGCCAAATTATCAAGTGTTCGATGAAGCGCGCTATTTTGCAACGGGCAGTACACCGTGCGTGTTCACCCACCAGGGCGTAAAAATCGGTGTGCTAATTTGCGAAGATATTTGGTATGCCGAGCCTGTGGCCGCAGCCGTAGCCGCAGGTGCCCAAATGTTGGTGGTGCCCAACGCATCGCCTTATGATTTTAAAAAATTAGCTACTCGCTATGACGTGGTGCGTAGTCGTGTGGCAGAGAGTGGTGTGCCAATTTTGTATGCGCACTGGAGCGGCGGGCAAGATGAATTGGTGTTTGACGGCGCATCGTTTGCCATCAATAAAGACGGCAGCGTGGGCTATCAAGAAGGTGAGTTTACGGAAGCTTTAGGGCTGGTTGATTACGTGAATGGTGCGTTTAAAGGCGAGGTGCACACTACACCTTCAGTTGAGGCCAGCGTGTATCAAGCGTTGGTCGTTGCGTTGCGCGATTACGTAAATAAAAATGGATTTCCGGGTGTATTGTTGGGCTTATCAGGGGGGGTGGATTCAGCGCTTACCTTGGCTTTAGCCGTGGATGCCTTGGGTGCCGACCGCGTGCATTGCGTGATGATGCAGTCTGAATTTACCGCGCAAATATCGCTAGACGATTCGCGCGAGATGGCCGTTATACAAGGCGTTAAGTACGATGAGATAGGTATTGCACCGATGTTTGAAGCCTTTAAAACAGCGTTAGCGCCCAGTTTTGCAGGGCGTGCGCCCGATACGGCAGAAGAAAATATTCAAGCGCGTGTGCGTGGCACGATGCTCATGGCGCTATCCAATAAGTTCGGTAAAATTGTGGTGACCACCGGCAACAAAAGTGAGATGGCGGTGGGCTACAGCACCCTTTATGGCGACATGGCGGGTGGCTTTGCGGTGCTTAAAGACGTGGCGAAAACGCTGGTGTATCGGCTGTGCCATTATCGCAATACGGTAAGCCGTGTGATTCCTGAGCGGGTGATTACCCGCCCGCCAAGTGCTGAATTGAGGGCTGATCAAAAAGACCAAGATTCGCTGCCCGATTACGCCATATTGGACCAAATAGTCGAGCTATTTATGGAGCAAGACGTGTCGCCAGCAGCCATCGTTGCCAAAGGCTTTAGCGCGGCCGACGTAACGCGGGTGACGCGTCTAATTCAAATAAACGAATACAAGCGCCGTCAAAGCCCGGTAGGCGTAAAAATTACGCGCAGAAGTTTTGGTAAAGACTGGCGTTATCCGATAACATCACGATATAAAGCCGTCTAAATTGTAATCTGCGATCAACAGCAAAAAAGGGGAAAAACATGAAAAAAATTGAAGCCATTTTAAAGCCGTTCAAGCTCGAAGAAGTGCGCGAAGCCTTGTCACAGTTGGGTTGCAGCGGTTTGACGGTTACAGAAGTAAAAGGTTTTGGCCGGCAAAAAGGTCACACTGAGCTTTATCGAGGCGCAGAATACTCAGTCGATTTTTTGCCGAAAGTAAAAGTAGAAGTTATCGTTACCGATGATTTGGTCGATAAAGTCATCGACGCAATCGTTGCGGCCGCGCGCACAGGCAAGATTGGTGATGGTAAAATATTTGTGATGGATGTATCACAAGTAGTTCGCATACGTACGGGCGAAACAGGCGCAGATGCGGTTTAGGAAACATTAAATCCGTGAAGCTGCTGTCCGATATAAAACTGAAAATCACTCAACGAATTTAGCACCAGCACATCAGTATTTAGGGAGAAAAGTAATGGCGCTTATCGTTTTTTATGTTTTTGCGATTCTATGCATCGTGCTCTACTACACCGGTCACCTAAAGCGCTTTAATTGCGAATGGGTGCTATTAGTGCTTGCCGCAGCGGTGTTTCCAGCGGTGTTGTATTTATAGGGTTTAAGTGCAACAAAAATTTGAAAGCCCGCCTGATTTATTTTGGTGGGCTTTTTTGTGGGCGGAATTTCTGCTCAATAATATGCCTGAAGATGCCCTATTATCGGCCATCTTCAGCCATCTCCAGCTATCAAATCTTCCTAAAATTCCGCTCAATTTCCGCACTCCAAGCACCCGAAACCCCTGCCTGTTCCGCAAACCCAGCCCAACCCTTTAACGCCGCGCGCACCTCCGCAATCACCGCATCCGCTGCGGGGCGTTTGATGGAGGCTACCCGCGCGCAGGCGTGCAAATCATCTAGCGTAAAGCCGTCGCGTTTGCCGTTTACACTCATTTGATGTTGCGCTGTCCATGCGCCGTGGGGATTGTAGCTGTAGGTGATGTCGTAGGCGGGGGATAGTTGCCATTGGCCGTTTTTGCCTAGCAAAAACGCGATATTTTTTACGTGATCATCTTGATTACGCGCCATGATGTTGAACACCATGCGTTTAAATTGTTGCAGCAGGGCGCTTGCGGGTAGGCGTAATTGTTGCATGGTTAAAAACGCTTGTTCGTAGCTGTGGGCACCGGCTTGGTTGAAGTCGAAATGGTTGAGTGCGCCTAGGGTTTGCATATGCAGTTTATCGCCTGCGTTGGCAACTGAGGCATCACGATCAAAGCGGCGCGTCATGAAGTGGCGGCGGCCGTTTTCTTCTAGCAAACGGCATTCGCTCATGTTGATGCCTGCTGCTTTTGCCATGAGGGCGTACGCATATTCCAGTTCGCCGAAGCCTAGCGGGTCAGCGAGTTCTTTGTCTGAATTATTGGCTACACCATCAAATTTAATCAGCCAATATTCAAAGCCTGAATTAGCTTTTACTTGGCCTGAGCGCACTTCGTTGGTGTGCGGGTTCCACGCGATAACGGCTTTAGCCCGTGCGCCGCCAGCGGATGTGCCAACGCGCAAAATATCTTGCATCGCCGTTTTGTTTTCAAGATTGCTAAAGCTTGATTGCAGTTTGTTTCGATCATTTAATGTGGCTGACGCTAACTCGACCAGCGCATCAATTTCAATGCGCCGTGATTGCGCAAATAGTGGCGCCATCGTGGGCGCGTATTCCAGCGCGCCCATGCCGCGTGCGCCTGTGTAGCACAGGCGCTCAATGGCATTGAAGCTTAAGGGAATGCGGCCTTGGGTGGCAAGCCACGCGTCGATTAGCGCATTGCCGAATTTATCGGGTAAGCTATCGGCTAATAGCCCGGGAAGCCCGTGGAACGTGGCTTGCGAGAGGGTGGGGAAGCTGTAAATACGATCATTTAAGGGCATCATGATAGGCGAAATTTCAAAGCCACTATTTGCAAATGAGGGGGTATATTGAAACGTCGCAACGCTGGCATTATCTTCTAACGACACGGCGCCCACCATCGTGCCCCACAGCGAAATTTCGGCGATGGTGGTCATGGTTTTTTCATGCGATTCATCGCTTCGGCCCAAGTTGGTGGTGCATCCTGCCGAACATATTTAATATCGGATTTGGTCTTTGAAGTTTTGGATGCGCGGATACGGCGCTCGCCTTTTAGTCGCAATAAATCAAGCGGACTGGCAACCGGGGCGGGCACCAATAAATCAAAATTTCCTGCCACATTAAGCGCACGGCAAATACGCACAAAGTTATGCAACTGCGTGGCCGCACCCGCTTCTAAGCGCTCCACCGTGCGCTTGGCCACGCCTGCTTGCGCGGCCAATTGCGCTTGGGTGAGGTTCTGCGCTAAGCGCAGCTGCGTAAGCCGTTCACCAAGCTCACGCACGATGGCGTCGTCAGACATTAAATTAGAATTTGAAAATGACATAATTCGCTTATTATGGCGATTTAATGGCGATAATGCAAGTCAATTCGACAGTTATGACTAGTTAAATTGATATTAAAATTATTCGCTAAAAATGGCGAGTTAATGCCATATTACGCCTTTAATTCGCTAATATTGACGATTTAATGGTATTTGCTTATAGAAGAGTGCTAGCTGCTCAAACACCGCCGGAAAGCTCGCCGCCAGCACCTCGGGCGCTTCAAAAAACACTTCCGAACAGACCGCAAAAAATTCGGCAGGGTTTTCAGCCGCGTAGGGGTCAATCGGAATCGCGTCAAGCGCTGCATGGGCTTGCCTGCGCGGCAGCATTTCAGCGCTTTTTTCAACGCCGTCCACGGCTTCGCAAAACTGCAAATAGGCATGGAGGAAGGTTTGCTTCCATTTTTCGCGATTTAAGGCTTTATGCAGCGGCGGATAGCCATTTGCGCCGCCGTTTAGCATGTCGATTTTGTGGGCAAATTCGTGAATCACTACGTTATGCGCGTCGTCCGTATTTGCCACGTCTTCGTACGACAGCACCACCGGCCCTTGCAACCACGCCTCGCCGGCCAGCACGCTACGGGTGCGGTGCACCACGCCGGCGGCATCGGTGTATTCGTGCTCGGTGGTAAATTGGGCGGGGTAGAGAATAATCTCGTGCCAGCCATCGTAATAGTCCAAGCCCAAATTGAGAATCAAAATACAGGCTTGCGCGGCAATTTGTACGCGGGCAAGTTCGGTAATTTGTTGCCCATCGGCACCACTGATGGTTTTTTGGCTTAAAAACGCGCTGGCTAGGTGGCGTAATCGCGCTTGATCTTCTAACGATAAACGCCGCACAAATTCATAGTTAGCCGTTGCAGACGCCCATAACACGGGCGATATGGGCGGAATGGGCTTAGTAAAAACCGTGGCTAATTTAGACTTCGTTACCCACTGGATGAAATTATTTAGCAAGCCATTCCTTAACGTTAATTAGTTGTTTGCAGCATCTCCCGCAGCGCTGGCTGGGCTGTTTATACGACTCACGCTAGCACTTCCCGCTACTGACTGCTTGAGTTCAGGGTTACCCAAATACCGTACCGTGCCCGAACCAGCCACGCTAATATTGAGCTTATCTTTTGCCCAAATAGTTGCGGTGCCTGATCCTGCAATGCTCAACTTTGCTGTTTGTGTTTGTAGGTTTGGTGCATCAATACTGCCCGAACCTGCAATGTTTACGGTCAGGTTTTGCACCGTGCCAGAAGCCTTTGATGCCGCAGAACCTGCCAATGAAATTTTTAGCTCGTCCGCAATTAACTGCTGCACGTTCAAATTACCGGAACCTGCTACAGATGCGCTCAAGCTTTTAGTTTTCAAGGCGGTGATAGTGGTATTTGTGTTGCCTGCAACGCTAATTTTTTGCAAGTCTTTCACGTTTACGGTGATAAGAATTGTGCGGCTGCTTTTGTAGTGGGCGTCTTTGTCTCTAGGGCGAATATGCAAGGCGTTGCCTTTTACTTCTACCGAAATATCGGCGGCAATATTGTCATCGGCTTCGATAGTCACGCCTTCGGTGATGCCCTGTTTTACGGTCACATCGCACGATAAGCCCACCTTAATTTCATTAAAATTTGCCGCTGGGCGGTCAAGGGTCACGAAGTTGCCTGAGCCTTTTACGGTGTTACCAAAGCTCCAACTCCAGCTCCACGCCTGTGCGCTTAGCGGTGCTAAGGCTGCCAAGGCCGCAGCGGCGGTGACAACGGCGGCAACGAAATGGCGTTTTAAAGTGTAGGTGGTGTTCATGGTGGTGCTCCGTTGGTTAAACAAGGATTGATGCAACAGTGCCACATTAACCCCGTGTTGCGTGCAAACAAACCGGTAGATGCTATTTTGAGTAAGGGGGCGGCTGAAATGCAGAAAACCGCGCCTGAAATGCACGCGGTTTTCGTTTTTACGCACGTATTTGCGTAATCCAGCTACTACATTTTCGCTAAATCGGGCCGATTTGCCTCTTTTAGCCCAAACGGATCACGCGGATTTTGTAGTTTGGCGATGTCTTCTAAGCGCATTTCTACTGTAGCCATAATTTTTGGGTGGGTGATGATGTAAAACTTGTTTTCTGCTATGGCAGCAAAGGTAATGTCGGCTACATCAGCCGCCGTTAATTTGCCCGATGTAACTGCCTTGTGCGTCATTTTTTGCGCCATCATCATTGAATCAGTTGGCGCTGATTCATTTTGCAAATCTGCCGGGCGCGTGCGATGCGATGTGCTGATGCCCGTGGGTACAAAAGCGGGGCATAACACCGAGCAACCTATGGGTGCTGCCACACCCGCTAGATCATGGAATAGCGTTTCCGATAGCGCCACCACAGCATGTTTTGACACATTGTAAGCACCCATCAATTGCGGTGAAAGTAGCCCCGCCATTGAAGCGGTGTTAACAATATAGCCTTCGTAATTTGGGTCAGCCTTAGCGCATTGCAGCATCAGTGGCGTAAATACGCGCACGCCGTGAATCACGCCCCATACGTTTACGCCAAGCACCCACTCCCAGTCTTTTACCGTGTTTTCCCACACCAGCCCGCCAGAGCCTACGCCGGCGTTGTTAAACACCAAATTAATCGCGCCAAATTTTTCCATTGCAAGTTTACCCAGCGCTTCCACCTCTTCGCCTTTTGACACATCGCAACGCATGCCAACCACTTCGCATCCCTGCGATGATAGGCTGGAGATGGCCGTATTTAGGGCGTCTTCAGCCACATCTGCAAGCACTAAACGCATCTTTAAAGCCGCTGCCTTACGCGCAAATTCAAGGCCAAAGCCAGACGCCGCACCGGTGATAATCGCTACTTTATGTTCAAAATTTTTCATTCCTGCATTCCCGCAGCGGTGGTGCTAAAGCCGCAATCCACATAGGTAATTTCGCCTGTTACCGCACTGGCTAAATCGCTCAATAAAAACGCGGCGACATTGCCCACTTCGTCAATGGTCACGTTGCGGCGCAAGGGCGCGTTGGCTTCTACAAAATTCAAAATTTTATTAAAGCCGCCAATGCCAGCGGCTGCCAGCGTTTTAATCGGGCCTGCTGAAATCGCGTTTACCCGAATGCCTTTTGGCCCCAAACTACCCGCCAAATAGCGTGTGGTGGCTTCCAAACTCGCTTTTGCCACACCCATGGTGTTGTAGTTGGGCACAGTGCGCGCAGCGCCTAGGTAGCTTAAGGTGAGGGCGGCACCATTGCGCCCCGCCATCATCGGGTAGGCCGCTTTTGCCATCGCCGCAAAACTGTAGGACGAAATATCGTGCGCCATGCGGAACGATTCGCGCGATAGCCCGTCTAAAAAATCACCAGTAATTGCATCTTTTGGGGCAAACGCGATGGCATGTACAAAGCCATCAAGCCCGTCCCAGTGTTTCGCTAATTCGGTGAAGGTGGCCGTAATTTGGGCATCATCAGCCACATCGCATGAGAATAATAGATCAGTTTCAAACTCAGCAATAATTTTTACCACGCGGTCTTTAATATTCTCGCCTGCGTAGGTAAACGCCAATGTTGCACCTTCGCGCTTGAGCGCTTTGGCGATGCCGTAAGCGATAGACCGCTGCGACAATACGCCCGTGACTAGAATTTTTTTACCGCTTAGAAAGCCGCCTGCTTTGTCCTCTGCTGCCATTTTTTATCCTCCAAAAGTAATGCCGCTAGTATATCGTGCAGTGCGTGTAGATGGCGCATGGTAGGATTCCGCACTTAAACACTGTTTTTCTTACGCGACTAACTTCAAAAAATGTTGGTCACGCACGCCGCAGCGTCGTAGGTTGGGCTGG
>JAYUOW010000126.1:0-4981 GCA_043760555.1 Betaproteobacteria bacterium | reverse complement strand
CAAGCCAAGCGCGTATACGTCTGTTGCCACCGATGCCGGTTTGCCCTCCATTTGTTCGGGGCTGGCATAGCGCGGGGTGAATTGTGCAGGGCCTTGTGTGGCATAACTATTCGCACCGGCCTCAAGTAATCGCGCTACGCCAAAGTCGAGCAATTTTGGCACGCCGTCTTTATCCACAATGATATTGCTGGGCTTGATGTCGCGATGAATCACTAAGGCTTGGTGTGCTGACTGCACTGCGCTGCAAAGGGCGGTCACTAACTTTACGCGCGCACGCACATCGAGCTTTTGCGCGTTGCAATAGTGGTCGATACTTTGGCCTTCAACGTATTCCATCACCAAAAATGGGTCGCCTTGCGGCGTAGTGCCACCATCAAGCAAGCGCGCAATATTAGGGTGCTGCACTTGGGCTAAGGTTTGCCGTTCACGCGCCATGGCGCGCTGCTGCTCAGGCGCTACCTGACCTGCACGTAGGGTTTTTAACGCAGCTTTTTGGCTATACGCACCGTCCGCCCGCTGCGCTAAATACACCACACCCATGCCGCCTTCGCCAATTTTTTTCTCAATTTGCCATGCGCCAAATTGCGCGCCAGATGTCGCTACGCCGACGTCGGCAATGGTTTGCACCATATCGGGAACCGCTGGAGTAGACAAAAAATTGCCGGTGGTGTCGGCTTCTTTAAGTAAAGACAGCACTTTATCGCGCAGCGCAACATCATCTCCGCAGCGCGCCGCTACAAATGCAGATCGGTTGGAAACACCCTGTTCTAGGGCATCTGCAACAATGTCTTGAAGTTTTTGCCAATCGGCTTGAGAGCTATTCATGTTGTTGTTCTTTAATGTGGCGTTTTAAAAAAAGTCGCGCCACAGCCCACTGGCGTTTCACCGTTGCGGGCGATATGTCTAACGCGGTTGCGGTGTCTTCAATAGATAGGCCGGCAAAGTAGCGCATTTCCACTATTTGCGCTTGGCGGGCATCAAGCTTAGCCAAGGCAATTAGGGCTGCGTCTAGGGCGACGATGTCGATATCACCACCCGCACTGTTTTGAATTTGCTGCGCTTCAATGGCGGATTCAGCGGTGGTTAAGGTGAGTCGCGACCAGCCAGCACCACGCTTTTCTGCATTTTTCGCCACCGCGTGGTTCACTAAAATTTGCCGCATGGCGTTTGCCGCAATGCCCATAAAATGCCCACGATTTTGCCATTCCGGCACGTTGCCCGAAAGCTTTAAGTACGCCTCATTGACTAAACCGGTTGCCGATAAGGTGTGCGAAGGTCCGCTAACTTGCCTAAGTTTGCTGGCCGCTAAGCGTCGCAGTTCACTGTAAAGCCCCTGAATTTGGGCGTCTAGCGCTATTTGGTTAGCATCAGTCATAGAAGAATTCTCGCTCGAAAATGCACCATAGAGAAAAGAATTATTCCACAAACTTAAGACTTATATAAATGCTTCAAGGTGCGTTCAAGTGCTGCGTCTGAGTTTAACGGCTTGCACTTGCTGGCGATCGCCTTTTGCCGCCTAAAAATAGCCTGAAGACGCCCTAATTTAGGGCGTCTTCAGGCTATTTTGGTGATGCCTTGAACGCCGAAAAACTTAATCACGCATTTTTTTAGCTCTACCAACAAGCACTTTAGAAAAAAATCGCAGCCCTGCTTCTACACTTTCTGCGTATTGATCTGGATCGGCGATCACTGTTTTTTCTTTAATTTGGCTTGATGATTTTGAACCGGCAAGCGAGCTTAGCGCCATGAGGCCTAAGTTGAGTGCTAAGGACGACGTATCTTTCACTTCTTTAATAGGGCTGCCGGGAAAAATATAGGACCGCACATCGCCCTTCAAGCCAAAGGCCACGGAATTCCCCGTTGGTCCGGAAATGCTGGCGCGAATAAATGACGGCGTCATCAACTGCAATTTTGCGTCAACGCCAGCGCTTAAAAAGCCAAAGCCGCGTTCCGATTTTGAGGTCATGCTGATAAATTCAACCGGCATTTGCACCACCAATAACGGCACCTTTAATTCTTCTGCGAGTTCTTGCAGCGCTTTGCCATCAGATACTTGCGCCGCAATGGAGCCCACCACTCGGCCTACAGTGAGTGCTGATGAAATGATATCGTTGCCGCCGCCGCTGTTCATCAGCAGGGATTGATATTGCCGAATAGATGAATTGAGTGCAAAGGGCGAGTTTTTAGCACCGTAAACCAAAATATCTTCGCCAGAGCCTGAAAACGCAGCGGGGTTTTTTGCCGCCGCTAATTTTTTGGCAGCGGCCGTGTTGAGAATTTCTTCCATCGGCACCACTTCAATGCCCGCCGCTTTTAGGTCAGCCACCAAGGCATCGTAGGCGCGGTCAATGGAGATTTGCATTAGCTTCGTAGATACGTTTTCAAGTAGGTAGGTCACGTTCAAGCGGGTGGACGCTACCCCGTTTGATGACACCGCACCTTGGCCTGTTTTAACCAAAGTTTCAACCGAAAAAACTGGAATCGCAACCTTCGTAATTCCCTTCAGGTTTTCGCCGCCGTTAGTAAATACAAAACCCGTTTCTACCGCTTTTTCAATATCCACATCTTCAATTTTAATGGGCGGTTGATCCTTGCTAAACGCTATTTGCGGCATGACTGCAAAACTTAAAGCCACGCACAGCGTTGCAGCTGCGTACAAAACTGAGAAAGCGGCACGTTGCAATAAGGGCTTCGGTTGCATAGAAATAAGTGAGAGTTTCATGGTTTATTTTCTTAAAAAATTATTGATTTTATGCCTGAAGATGCCCTATTTTAGGGCATCTTCAGGCATCACTATTGCAGTTCTTAAGGATACGATCTGCCACCCACGGTTGCACGCATTAGTTCTTGCACAATGCCTTGCTGTATCGGTGCGCCTATACCTTGGCATTCACCCAAGGGTTGTGAGGTGCGCACGCTGCCAATTGGTGTTAGGTGGGCGGTGCCGTTATTGGTCGTGCAGGTGTAATCAGTGGTGGGCACCGGAAAAGCGCTAATGCTCACCGTAATGCGAAACTCGGCTTTGTCCAGCACGAATTTGCAGGCGTTGCTAAACGTGCCAGCGGGCACGGTGACATTCTCCGCGTTGGCAATTCTGCCCGTGTAGGTGTACACCGTTTTAGCCAGTGCGGTAATGCCTTGGCTCATCGAATTGGTGGTGGCCGTGTACGTGCCGCCAAGGGTTTGGCCTACCGTGACCACTTTAGGGAAGTAATCCACCGGATCATAAGTTTGTAAGGTAATGCCGCCGGAATTATTTGTTTCCGTGGCAATGATGCCCATCGTGTTGCCCCGTTCTTCGTAGTTGTGCACGGTAGATTCTGTTGTGCTCACCACGCCGTTATTGATAGGCCGAATCTCCACTTGAATCACCGGACGCCCTTGGTAGGTGCCAGGCCCCAATACCTTGGTTTGCGATTCTGTCGGTGCTGCGCCCACAATATTGGTGCGCATCACGTAAGTGGAGCCTTGGGTAAAGTCAAGGGTGCCCAAGCACTGGCCTCCCGCATTGCCCGGCGGTGGGTTCACATTGCCGGTGCTTGATGCAGGGTTTGTGCAACTATTAACGGTGTTGCCAAACACTTGGCGCACAATATTTTTAGTTCCACTGATGCCGTCTAAGGTGTAAGTCATTACCCCGTTTTCACCATTGGGAAATGCAAACTTAATGTTGCCCACAGGCGCGGTAGTGAGGGAGGATTTAGCACCGTTGATTAAATTAAACGCAATGCCAGTGGTGCGATACAAAATGCCGGTAAAGCTGCCATCACTTTGCCGTGCCACGTCAGACGCCACCAACCATTGCGCTGTGCCATCGGCGCGATACGTAAACCACGTTGCAAAAAGCGTATCGGTTTGGTGGGTGATATTCACGCCCCAACCGGCCTCAGCGGGGATGTTCCAAAGGTCTTGGTAATTAGTGCTTGCCGCCCGCGATGCGCTTGCAGGCACCTGTGTGCAGGTGGTGGCAGAGGCCGTGTATTGCTGGCGCGAGATGTTTTTAGTTTGGGTAACGCCGTTAATGGTGTAAGTAAACGTGCCCATAGCCGCGCCGGTAAAGCGCAGCGTGGCCGTGCCTATCGCCACCGTTGACCTAACCGCCGGCGACCCATTGATTTGGTTAAACACCGTGCCCGTAGTTTGATACACCGCACCCGTAAAGCTGCCGTCCGCTTGACGACGCAATGCATCCATCACGACCCAGTTAGCGGCGTTATTAGCGTCATAAGTAAACCACGTGCCAAAAATAATATCGCTTTGATGGTTTAAATTGATCCCCCAGCCCGCCTCAGATGGGTTCGACCATAAGTCGGTGTAGACCACAGCGGCCTGCGCAAAGGCCGTGCGGCTGGCCAATGGGGATAAAAACGCGACGCCTAAGGCAGCGCCCAGGGCAACACTTAATGCAGAACGGAAAAGTAATTTTTTCATGACCACTCCCAATGAGGATTTTTGGTTTGGCGGCAAAATACCGCTTCATTGGGTAATACAAAAAATGGGTTTAGAAAAGGCTCATATTTTGAAGAAATATTTTTTGTGGGTTGGGGGTGGTGGTGTTTTTTGCAGGTTTTTGTTGTGAAAATACCTTGTAGATGCCCTAATTTAGGGCATCTACAAGGTATTTTTGGCGTTTGGTGCTGTAAGACGTGTGCATATAAAGCGATGATGGCTCGCGGTGTGAATTATTCCGGCATTGTCCTTTATGCCGCAAGCCCGCAAAACCTTTTCTGGCAATACTTTTTGCGATCAATGTGACTTCACCCGCACCCATTGCGTCGGCGCGTCGCCAATAGCCCGCTTTCACCGCCGCATCGATGCCGATGGTGCCACCCGGCTCCTCAAGTTCACCATACGCATCTGGCGGAGCGTGAAGCACGCCTTATAGCGCATGGCGTCGTGTTTTGCCGGTGATGGCGTTGTTTTTGGTTTGCCGGGATAAATAATCTTCGGTAATACACAGAATTGCGAACCGTCAAAAAAG
>JAYUOW010000125.1:0-4995 GCA_043760555.1 Betaproteobacteria bacterium | reverse complement strand
CCAAAGCCGCCCGTGAATTGGGCTTCACCACGGTGTTAGCCACGCCAGAAATGGGCGTTTTTCGTGGGCAAAGTGTGGTGTTGCATTTAGGTGAAGTTGCTGACAAAAGCGATGCAAAATCATTCGTCGCCCTACCCCGCGCAGCACAACACATTAGCAACGATGTCGACCGCAGCGGCGGCTACCCCAATTCACTCATGGGCTCAATAGCGCTAGTGCGTCAAACGCTGTACGACGCTAAGTGGTACGGCGCTGCGCGGCCTAAAAATGCAGCAGAAGAAAACGCAAGTTTAGCTGCCCTGCTACCGGCACTTAACACCACGCAGGCAAAAACAAAAAATACCCTGCAACTTGTTATTTACGCGGCTCCCGGCGAACAAGACTATCAGCGCATCGATAAAATCCGGCAAGAATTTGGGCTGAATATTGTGCTGCACGGCAACGGTTACGAATACCGTCGTTTAGCTCAACTTAAAGCCACTGGCCTGCCGGTAATTGTGCCGCTCACCTATCCAAAAGCACCTAGTTTAGCCATGCCTGACGCAGATATCGACTTAGCACTTGAACAGTTGCAGCATTGGGATCAAGCGCCCGCAAACTTAGCCCAATTGCATCAAGCCAATGTGCCGTTTGCCATTACTGCAGCCGGTATTACTGCCGGCAAACCAGATTCACCAGACGGCTTTTGGCCGCAATTACGCCAAGCCATTAAGCGCGGATTGCCCAGTGCACAGGCCTTGGCAGCCATTACCACCACGCCTGCCAAGCTTATCGGTTTGGCTAACGCAGGCACGTTAGAAGTCGGCCAAGTCGCCAATATCGTGGTGGCTAATGGAGACCTTTTTGATGGCAATTTAGAATCGGAAGCAGACGCTGCCAATATTGAGTTAACGTTTGTTGATGGCAATCCGTTTCCATCAAGCAATGTCGTGGTCACCCGTCCCGATATTCGCGGCGATTGGAAAATTACAGCGCCTAATTTGCCAGAGCACGACACCGTGTGGAACATCAAAGGTAGTCGCAGTAAACCCACGCTAAGCGTTCGCGGAAAAACTTGCAAACTGGCTGTAAACGCCCGTCAATTAAGCGTCTCGTGGCCATGCGGTAAAGCCGAAAGCGCGTCTGACAACAACTACGCCATCGTGGCAGACATTAGCGAAACGCAGCTTACTGGCTCATCGCAAAAAACAACGCTATCAAACCAGTTGCAACCTTGGTCGGCACGTCGAGTTACACCACCCGCTGCTGCCGTCGCAGCCGCAAAAACGGAAGCCTTAAATCAGCCGCTGGCACAACCGCCCGCACAACCACTGACAATCCTGAGCGCCTGGCCTGTTGGTGCTTCAACGCCGACTAATTTTGCATCCGCGCGCAACGTGATCGTGCGTAACGCCGCGGTTTGGAATATTCGCAACAAAGCCAACCCAAGCGGCGCGCCAGTGCTGGCTGACCTATCAATTCGCGATGGAAAGATCGCTGATATTGCCTTGAAGACGCCCGTAAATAGGGCGTCTTCATCTATCGAATCTGAAGATACTATCGTCATTGACGCCACCGGCAAACACGTCACCGCAGGCTTAATCGACGCGCATTCGCACACCGCCGTGATGGGCAATGTGAATGAGCCAACGAGTGCTATCACCGCTGAAGTGCGTATCGGCGATGTGATGGACGCAACCGACATCAACATTTATCGCCAGTTAGCAGGCGGCGTGACCGCCGCCAACGTATTGCATGGATCGGCCAACCCGATGGGGGGACAAAACCAAGTGATTAAAATGCGTTGGGGTGCGGACGGCGAAGGGCTGAAGTTTATAGGTGCCACACCGGGCATAAAATTTGCGCTGGGTGAAAACGTCAAGCAAGCAAACTGGGGCAGCGTCACGTCCCGTTACCCGCAAACCCGTAGCGGTGTCGAGCAAATTATGCGCGATGAATTTTACGCAGCACAGCATTATCAAGCTGCTTGGAAAGCCTTTAAAAACGGGGCTCTTGGGGCGAATTTTGGTGCTCCTGAACCACGTCGTGATTTGCGGCTTGACACGGTGGTTGAACTGCTCGAACGCAAGCGTGCGATTCACATCCACTCTTATCGGGCAGACGAAATTTTAATGTTTGTGCAGTTAGCCAAAGAGTTTAATTTGAAGGTTGCTACCTTCCAACACGTGCTCGAAGGCTATAAAGTAGCCGACGCTATCGCCAGCATTGGCGCAGGCGGATCCACCTTCACCGACTGGTGGGCCTACAAAATGGAAGTGCTCGACGCCATCCCCGAAAACGCAGCGATGATGCATAAAGCGGGCGTCATCACCACGTTTAATTCTGACAGCAACGAGTTGGCACGACGCTTAAATACCGAAGCCGCAAAAGCCGTGCGCCACGGCAACGTCAGCCCTGCAGATGCGCTAGATTTCGTTACGCTAAACGCTGCAAAACAGCTTGGCGTGGCCGATAAAGTAGGCTCGCTGGATGTTGGTAAAGATGCTGATTTCGTGATCTGGTCGCACTCGCCGTTGTCCACCCAAGCTGTTGCTGAACAAACTTGGATTGAAGGCCGCAAATATTTTGACTACGCCGCCGACAAGCGCCAGCGCGCGGACGCACATGCAACGCGCGAGCAGCTAATCGCACGGGTGCGTGCCGCCGCTGACAAAACTGCGGATAAACGCCCCGCCGCGCCAACAGAGGCCGCGCCAAACTTACTAGAAAACGCCTTGGCGCAAATGGCCGTGCAACGTTGGCTGCACAACCATAATCAACGCCGCAGCGACTATTACGACGGCACGTCAGCCCACGAATGCACCGAAGATATACGGTAGAAAATCATGAAAAATAAACCTAAAAAACACCTTGTAAATGCCCTATTTACGGGCGTCTTCAGCCTATTTATTCCGCCTATTGGTATTGCTAACAACAATATTCCGCAGCCCGATCAAGCGCAAACCATCATGCTTAGCGGCGCCACCATTCACACGCTAAATAGCGCCCCGATAGCCAACGGCAAGATGGTATTTGCCGGTGGCAAAATTACCGCCATTGGGGAGGCCACGCAGATTACCTTACCGCGCGGCGCACGCGAAATCGCGCTTAACGGCAAACATGTTTATCCGGGTTTCATCAGCGCCAACACCGCACTGGGCTTAGTAGAATCACAAGCGGTGCGCGCCACGGTAGACACTGCTGAAATGGGTGCGATTAACCCCAATATGCGGGCGCTGGTCGCCATCAATGCCGACAGCGAGCTACTACCAGTTGCTAGAGCCAATGGCATTTTAACGGCATTGGCAGTGCCGCAAATAAGCCGTGGCGGGCTGATTGCAGGCACATCAGCCATCATTGAGCTTGACGGCTGGAACTGGCAGCAGATGGGCTTGCTAGGTGAAGCCGGATTGCATATATTTTTACCCAGCTTACGGTTCAGCGCCACGTTGTTTCCCGGCATGCCACCGAAGCGCTTGGAAGACATGCAAAAACTAGCTGAACAAAATCTAAAAACCCTAGAAGCCTCATTCGATTCTGCAACCGCCTACATCAAAGCAAAAAACGCGGATGCAAGCCAAGCCACCGACACGCGTTGGGAAGCCATGCGCACAGTAATTAACGGTAGCCGTACGGTATTTATCCACGCCGACGAACTACCGCAAATTCGCTACGCTCTCACCTTCGCGCAACGCTTTAAATTAAAAATTGTGATCGTCGGCGGCATGGATGCGCCACTGATTGCGCCTCTGCTAAAACAGCAAGATGTCGCGGTGGTGTTGGCAGGCGTACATCGCCTACCCATGCGGCGCGGCGACGCATTTGATGCGCCCTACCGCGTAGCCGCACAGCTGCACGAGGCAGGTGTAAAGTTCGCCATTTCGCGCAGCGGCACCAGCTTTGACGCCGCCCACGAACGCTCACTCCCCTATGAAGCCGCCACCGCCGCAGCCTACGGCCTACCAATAGATGAAGCGTTAAAAGCCATCACCGTATATCCAGCGCAAATACTAGGTGTGGCAGATAAAATTGGCACCCTAGAAGTAGGCAAACTAGCCACATTCATCATCACCGACGGCAATCCACTAGAAATCACCACCAACGTGGAGGCAGCCTATATTCGCGGCAGAGCACTAGATTTGACTAATCGCCAAACGCGGTTACAGCAGAAGTATCAGGAGAAGTATCGGCAGTTGGGGGAGATGCGGGCGCCATCAACTGGAAAATGATTCGTGCGCTATGCGCACAAAATCACAACAGCGTCATTTCCGCTTCTGACGTCCTGTCAAAAACACAACCGCCAATCCTGTGATGGCTGCGGTAGCAATAGTTCCGCCATCCCACGGCTGGCCTGCAAGCGCGAGATGGGCACCTGCATAAATGCCACCAGCACCGATAGCAAGCGCGAACACTTGACCTAAAATATGTTCAATAAAAATGAATGTATTTACTCTCTTTGACTCGAAGCGGCGACTCTCTGCTTCTATTTGCGTCTGATTGATAATCCAGTCAACCGCCTCTGGCTTGAAAACATGTAGCCGCTCCATTTGCGCAACAGGGATAATGGGGCTATCAGTTTCTTGGTGTTGAAAAGTCAATTCACCCGTTTTCGCGGACGCTTTACCGGATGTATGTCTGTTTGCCATCGTCAGCTTTTTTAACTTCTCTACTTAGGTCCGAGACGACTCGGCGCGAATCACGTCGAAGCAATTGGACATCTTTGCTGAATCCACCAGACGAACGAATATAGTCACGGTTGGGCGAAATGACCAATCCGTTACCAATACCTACTAAAAAATTATAAAAAATCTTTGTCATTATCTTCGTCTCCTATTTGCAATATACGACTGAGACCACTAAAACACTTTAAAGTTTATCACCATACGCACCGCGATATTGATGCACTTGCTACTTGGTCACGGTAAATTCTTCCTTTGGGTATTTAGTTGCTGCATCAACTAGTTAAGTATTAAAGCTGGACAAATCGCGTTTATCCACGTATAACGGGTGAATGGA
>JAYUOW010000124.1:0-4998 GCA_043760555.1 Betaproteobacteria bacterium | reverse complement strand
TTCACCTATTTTTGAGTCAATATGCTCGATATTGACGTAAAAAATAGGCAAAATCTGGCTCGGCGCAGCCAAATTTTGATTCCGATTGCCACAGTCCGTCAGGCTGCTAGGCGTTCTGAAGGCAGTGTGGCTGGCCTCACACTTACGGAACAACGACGCAATGCGCTTGATAGTGCATTCAGAAATGGGATATTGGCAGTTTCCGCATCCCTTAGTCTTGTGCATCAAACTGCGTTGCGTTTTTGCCTTTAAACGGCGCATAAAACGCTTTGATAATTTTCATATCGGCCTCGATATCGCCGCTTGGGTGCAGTATTGGACCTAAGCCTGTGAGCTTCCTTTTGTAGTCCATATAGGCCATGACGATGGGCACTTTGGCTTCCAAGGCGATGTAGTAAAACCCGGTTTTCCAGTAGCGCACTTTAGCTCTAGTGCCCTCGGGCGGCACCACAAGTTGAATCGGGCGCATAGCTTGTTTGATGGCCTCAGCAGAAGCTGCTACAAGATTATTTGATTGCTCACGATTCACCGGAATGCCGCCTAGCCACTTCATTGCACCACGGAACGGAAACTTAAAAATAGAGGCCTTACCCATCCAATACACATGCAAGCGAAAGTGAAACGCCACCATCAGCATGTAAGGCAAATCCCAATTGCTCGTGTGGGGTGCTGCGATCATTACAAATTTTTCGTAGCCCGTTGGATAGTCACCTTCCACTTTCCAACCGGTCAGCTTCATAAACCAACGGGATAGAAAACGCACGATGGTGTTGATAATGGGGGTGTCGAAGATGGTGGTATGCATGGGGGGTTTAGAGATGTGGTGCGGTTTAGGATTTGTGCAGAGTTGCGTGAGTTTAGCGGGTTTGGCGTCGCTAGATTGGGCTTTTTCAAGCAAACCAATATGGCTATCATTAATCCTCAGAACGGTGAGCTTTTCGTGATGAAATGGAACGCAAGCTAAATCCGTTAAAAGCCAATCAATAGTATGCTTGCCACTTTCAATGTGACATCATCAAAAAAAGGACTAAACCAATGACCCACGCCATTTTGCAACCATTCGTGATGCTGATGATATTGACAGCGATAGTCTGGATTTTTATGTTCATACAGCGAAACAGATACATCCTGTCCAATAAAATTAACCCTCAGAGTATTTCATCACCGGAATTAGTGAGCAAATTATTGCCTGAAACGGTCAATCGACCATCAAACAATTTAAAGAATTTGTTTGAGCTTCCCGTTATTTTTTATGCGATCTGTATTGCATTGGTAGCCGCACAAAACACGGATGCGAGCTTTGTGCAGCTGGCGTGGGCTTATGTGGCATTACGCGCTGTGCACTCGATTATTCATTGCACATTCAACAGGGTGATACTGCGGTTTATACCTTATGCGCTATCGAGTTTGGTGCTGTGGGCAATGGTGATTAAGCTCGCCATTTTGGTGTTTTGATATTGCTAAGCCGCATTGGCTGAAACCTTGCGTCTTTGGGGCGGTGCAGTATGCATGTCTGAAGGCGATTATGGTAAATATGGCGCTTCGCTGATTGCGCCCTACGGCATTTCGGAAATACCTGAAGACGCACTATTTATGGGCATCTTCAGCCTATCAGAGCGCTGGCTTTTAGCGACTACTTGTCGCCGCAGCACGGCCAGTAATCTGTTCAGCGTAAAAGTGCTGTGGCTTCGTTGATAAAAACTGAATTAACCTACTTGCCAAATTTTACACTCTGCGTTATCCTAGTTTTTATGGAGCAAAAAACACCTCACTCTAAGTTAGTCGTCGTCAAACGGATGATAGAAACAGGTCGCGTACGCACCACCCACGCCGCGCGCGTTGGCGCGACTGCGCTAAATTTTGACTATGCGGGAATGCTGGCGGTGGTGTTAGCACTTGAACCAACTGATTTTTTTAAGAGTATGACTACAACCAATGATCATACGATTTGGCAGGATGTCTACAGGCCAAACACGGCAGCTGGTAGGTTGTATTTAAAACTCACCGTCATTGACGATGTGTTGATCGTGTCCTTCAAGGAGTTATAAACAATGACGATGAAATGTCCTATTTGTGGTGCCGCAGCGCTTGTCCACGACACCCGCGATTTGCCGTACACCTACAAAGGTGAAACCACCGCCATTCCAAATGTAGAGGGGGCGTTTTGTGGGGCGTGTGATGAATCAATTTTAGATGGTGTGCAATCGGAACGCGTAATGATCGAAATGCGTGCGTTTGCCAAGCAAGTAAATGCCGCAATTGTTGATCCAAACTTTATCGCAAGCGTGCGCAAAAAATTGGCGTTAGATCAGCGCGAAGCTGCGGCGATTTTTGGTGGCGGTGTAAATGCGTTTTCCAGATATGAAAATGGCAAAACCAAACCGCCCGTCGCCTTAATAAAATTACTTAAAGTACTGGATCGCCATCCCGATTTACTTAGTGAAGTGCGGGCAGCATAGCAGATATTACCGAAGACGCCCTATTATAGGGCATCTCCAGCCTGTCAATTCACTAGCTTTTAGCAACTACTTTCTGCCGCAACACCGCTAACAATCCATCCAGCGCTTCTAAATTATGAAACTGCAGCACGACTTCGCCTTTGCCTTTTTTATTGGCTTTGATGGTGACGACTGTGCTTAACTTTTCGCTTAGCTCGTTTTCTAGGTGACGGGTGTCCCCATCAGTGGCGGTGCGCTTTGTTTTTGCTATCTCGGGTGCGGTTTGCTCACGGCGTACTAGCGCTTCGGTGTCGCGCACGGATAAGTTTTTGCCAATCGTTTGATGGGCGATTTCTACTTGTGCAGACTTACTTAAACTAAGCAACGCTCTAGCGTGCCCCATGTCTAACTTGCCGTGCATGACCATGTCTTGCACGGGCTTGGCAAGGTCTAACAAGCGTAGCAAATTGGTGACGGCGCTGCGCGAGCGGCTGACGGCTTTGGCGGCTTCGTCGTGGGTGAGCTTAAATTCTTCGATTAACCTTGCGATGCCGGCGGCTTCTTCCATCGCGTTTAAATTTTCGCGCTGGATGTTCTCTATTAGGCCGATGCCTAGCGCTGCTTCATCAGCAATTTCGCGCACCAGCACCGGTACGGTCTGTAGACCCGCTATTTGTGCTGCTCTCCAGCGTCTTTCACCGGCGATAATTTCAAATTGGTTACGGCCTACTTCGCGCACCAAAATAGGTTGCACGATGCCGCGTTGGGTGATGGACGCCGCGAGTTCTTGCAACGCGGCCGGGTCCATTTGGGTGCGCGGTTGGTATTTGCCGGGCTTTAACTGGTTTGGTGGCAGGTCGCGCAATACGTCGGCTTTGGGCGGCGCGTCGGGTGTGTTGGGTTTGCCACCGCCTAGCAATGCGTCTAGGCCGCGGCCTAGGCCTTTGGGTTTAATGCTCATGGGGTTTTAGCTTTCTTGTTGTTATGCTTAAACAGCGTCGCTGACGTCTTTTTCGGCTTTGGCATTCGCCACTTTTTGCGCATCAGTTTGCGCGACGGGCTTGCCTTCGCGGGCGAGCAGCTCGCGGGCGAAGGCGAGGTGCGCGATGGCACCTTTAGATGTCGCGTCGTGCAAAATTACCGGCTTGCCGTAGCTTGGCGCTTCAGCGATGCGCACATTGCGCGGAATGACCGTATCAAATACTTTGGTGCCGAAGTGGCTTTTAATTTCAGCCGATACTTGTTGCGTAAGGCTTGAGCGCGGGTCGTACATGGTGCGCACGAGCGCTTCTATTTCAATGGTAGGGTTTAAATTAGCCTTCACTTTACGCAGGGTGCCAACCAAATCGCTTAAGCCTTCCAGCGCATAATATTCGCACTGCATCGGGATGATGACGGCATCAGCCGCCGTGAGCGCGTTGACGGTGAGCATATTGAGTGCGGGCGGGCAGTCGATAATGGCGTAGTCGTAATTGGTGGCGATTTCGGCGAGCGCCGTTTTTAACACGTGCTCGCGATTATCCATATCGATCATTTCAATTTCAGCGCCGGCTAATTCGCGGTTAGACGGCAGCACATCAAAATTGCCTTCCACACGCACCAAGGTTTCAGCGACCGTGTATTCATTAAGCATCACGCCATACAGCGTTTTTTCGCATTTATTTTTATCGACTCCTGAGCCGGTGCTGGCGTTGCCCTGCGGATCAAGATCCACCAGCAACACGCGCTGACCGTAATGCGCCAAGGTGGCGGATAGATTTACGGCAACGGAAGTTTTACCGACGCCGCCTTTTTGGTTTGCTACTGCGTATGTTTTCATGATGCTCTTTTGAGTGATACGAGAAAGCGTTGGCCATCTACCTGCGGCACGCTAAATTGCTGCTTATTTTCAACCTCCCAATGGCTGGGAAGCCCCGTCAATTCGGCATTTACAGCTTGTCCCTTCATGGCAAAAAGGCGGCCTTGGGGTGGGCATAAATGCGCGGTTGATTTGATAAATTGGGCGATGTCGGCATAAGCTCTGGAGATAATAATGTCGTAGCCGCCAGGTACTTTCATTTGCTCCACGCGCGCGCATAAGGCTTGGGCTTTTTTTAAGCCTAGCTGCGCTTTGGATTGCCGCACGAAGCTAATTTTTTTGTCCACGCAATCGAGCATAGAAATTTTATTGTGCGGAAACATGATGGCCAACACCACGCCGGGCAAGCCTGCGCCGGTGCCGACATCGAGCACGCTGAAGTGTTTGTTTTGCAAAGCATCAAACATCGGCACCACCGCTAAGCTATCTAAAATATGCACGCCGATCATGTCGGCTGGGTCGCGCACGGCGGTGAGATTGAAGGTTTTATTCCATTTTTCTAGCAGCAACACGTATTGCAGCAGACTGGCACGTTGTTCGGCATTTACCCGCGCTGACAGACCCATGGCTTCAATGCCGTCATCAAGCAACTTTTCGAGCGGAGCTAAGCTAGGACCTACCGGCCTGATGGCAAATACGCTGGGCACGACGTGTTTTTGCGGGTGTTGCTTGTGGTTTGATGACAAGTTATGCCTGCTTCGT
>JAYUOW010000123.1:0-5017 GCA_043760555.1 Betaproteobacteria bacterium | reverse complement strand
TCGCTGTTGGGCTAAACACCAGCCCAACCTACGACCTTCATCTGGTAAGAAAAGTAGAGTTTCGTTCAACAGCTCGTTCCATTTTCGCAGTTTTACGGTTTTTTTGCGCGTTTAAGTACGCACAATTAGGCCGAAACCCCGCAAAAACACCTGAAACTGGTTGAGTGTGTGGTTGCGCACAGTGCCGACAGGTGTGTAGGGCATACCGTGTATGCAGATAAAACAAGCCGTAAAAATATTGTTGCGCAACCCATCGCCAGCATAAAAACCAGTTTTATGTGTAAATACGCGCACTTACAGAGCATTTCCGTTGTAAACTCGCAACATATGCGGGCGCTCCAATCTAAGTTAAAACTTGCATTTGCAAAATGTTGCGGTTTTGTCTATGATGCTGGAGACGTCAGTATTAAAGTGATAGCGTCAGCAAGGTAATTTGATTCATTCTCCTAGTATTTCTGGGAAAGTAAGCGTGGTTACAGTTAAAAAAGCCTCACTGCGCAAGCTATAGAAAAAAACCAAACGCCCTGCTAAACCGTTATAAAAAAATTTATGTTTTTCCATTATCCTTCCTAGGAGATAGTAATGAGAGTTCTAAAATCTAAAGTTGCACTATTAAGTTTGGCTGTTGCTGGTGCGTTTGTTTCGGCAAATGCAGTTGCGGCTCCGCTAGTTTTGGCAGCTACTTGCCCAGCAGCGCTTGTAAACTTCTCCGTTGAATTGCCACCAGCAGCAGCTGTTGGTTTTGTAGTTCCAGCGGCTGACACCGTACAAGCTCCATTGGGTTTCGGTGTGGCTGGTGGACAACGCCGTTTCGTTCGTTATGACTTAGCACCTACTGCCAAGTTTGGCGTAGGCCTCACAAGCACAGCGTTGACTGCATCCACGGCATTTGCGAGCACGACGCTCGTACAAGGCGGTGCGATTGGCGACACGTATGTTGTGTTTGAGGTTGAAGGTACAGCGGTTACCGGTAACGTTGCATCTAACATTTTGTCTTTTGCCCCAGGTACAATTACTTTGCCAGCTAGCAGCACTGCGACGCAAACCGTTGCCTACAGCTTGCATGAGACAGCTGTGTCGGGCAGTGGTACCACACCGTCAAACGTAACGCGTTTGTCTAACGTCGGTCCATGCGCAATTGTTGCCTTCGTTAAGTCGTTTGACTTTGCGATTTCAAATATCAATGAAACGTCTGCGGCTACCCAACAGTTTAGACGCTTCTCAACTGGTGCCGTTAACAACTTGCTTGACATTGGTGGTGCAATTACACTACGTTTGGCTACCACACCTACGCCAATTCTCGTTGCCGCAACAAGCGTTACAGTAACTTTGCCAAACCTTTTTGCAGCTGGTACGACTTTGGTAGCAACTTCTGATAACGCCGCTGGTCTTGCAGCAATTCCATCGGCTGGTGCATACTGGACAAGCGCAACTGTGTGTACTGCGACAGTTGGTACTGTAGCAACAGCACGCACTGCTGCTGGCGCGACTTTTGCAGTAACTGCAACTCCTGGTCCTACAGCTACTGAAGATACACGCTTCCTTTGCGGTCAAGTTGATGGTGTTACTGTTATACCTCCGCAAAACGTAAAAGTAACTTTAGTTCCTGGTGCTGGTTCTGGTGTAGGTGTAACACCAATTGCGCTGACTAATAACCAAGCAACAATTACGCAAGACGGCGCAACGCTACAATCGCCATGGTTCTCAGTGAATCCAGCAGTATCATCGTTCTTCTTCTTTACGAACACAAGCTCGCTTGATATGGCTTACGCCACAACTATCTATTGCGAAAATGCTAACACTTGCACACCGGGTACTGGCGCTACAGGCTCCATCCCAGCTGGCAAGTCATTGCGCATTGATGCAACCGGTGCAGCTGGCGTATTGGCCTCTGTATCTGGTCCAACACGTGCATCTGTAGTGTTCGCAATTGTTGGTGCTAGAACCGCAGTACAAGGTGATTTGGTAGTGGTTAACGCTGCTAACGCCAACCAAACAACATCCTCACACTTAATCAGCCCAGGCACAAACTAATCTGAAAAGATTTAGTTTGGCTTGATGATTAGCTGCTGAATATTGTAGTTTGTAGCAAAAAGTAGTAAAAAAACGGGGAGCGATAAGCTCCCCGTTTTGCATTTTATAATCGTATAGCTGCCCGTAACAAACTTACCTAGGGCTGCTAACGCAGCATAACGGTTTCCAAATGAAGCACCCTAGTTTTTAGTAACTTAAAATTTCAAGTATTCTAAGCATGCAAAAGCCTCAATACCTATCGCCTGCACGCTCATTCGCGCACATCGTATTTACGTGTTGCGTAGTGTTGCTCCTACCGTCGTGCTTGCGTGCGCAGCCCGCCATTGCGCCCCCGCCACCAGCTGTATTCTCACAACAGCCGGTGCCCCAAAGCCAAACACCAACGCCCGCGCTTTTCTCGCAGACAGCGCCCCAGCCTCCTCTGCCAGTAACCCAACCCGCGCCATTTCTTGACCCCCCAAACGAGCTAAAAAGCGCAGTCCTTATAGCCGCACTAAAGCTCGGTGGCTATGTGCTGTACATGCGCCACGCTATCTCTACCGTAGGCTCAGATGGCGCACTCACCACTATTCCCAATTGGTGGGAAAACTGCGCTACTCAGCGCAACATCGCTGATGCCGGTCGTAACCAAGCGCGTAAAGTGGGCGTTGCATTGCGCGCACTTAGCATTCCCTTTGCCGAAATAAAAACCTCGCAGTTTTGCCGCGCGCGCGACACCGCCCACGAAATGGGATTAGGTGCGATAGAAATCACTGAAGACTTAAACCATGCTGTAGGCCAACGACCGGGCTTTGATGTAAATGCTGCCCGAATTGCACAACTTTCGCGTAAACCCATTTCGGGCAGTAATACGCTACTCGTGTCCCACACCCATGGTTCACCAAAAGCAGAGGAACGCGCCATGGGTTCCATTCAAGAAGCAGAAATTGTGGTGTACCGTCCTTATGGTGCAAAAGATGCCAACGAGGCTAATGCTTCAGTTGGCACCGAACCAATAGGCCGGTTGCTAGTCTCAGATTGGGATGCGCTTATTCCCAATCTCAATGCGCTCCTCAATGTGCCGCCCACGGCTGTACAATCCACCACTCCACAAAAATAAACGCAGCGATGCGCTGAAACCTCAGGACTTCACCATGCCTCCGCTAAAATACAAATCGAACGGCTTTACCATATTAGAAATCACCGTGGTGTTAGCGCTTATCGCGGTAATCATGGGTTTTGTAGGTCCAAAAATGCTGGAGCAACTCGAAGGCTCAAAACCCAAGACTGCAAAAATACAAATAAAAATGCTGCGCGGGGCGGTTGATACGCTTAGGTTAGATATAGGTCGCTACCCAAATACCCAAGAAGGCTTAGCCCTACTTGTTACCAAGCCAGCCGACTTACAACTAGCCGCAAAATGGCGCGGCCCCTACTTAGATGGCGATGTCGTGCCTGTTGACCCATGGGATAAACCTTACCGATACGCCTTGGGCGGCGCGAATAATCAAGGCTTTGCGCTGTATTCATTCGGCAAGGATGGAAAAATCGGCGGCGAGGGAGATGACGCAGAAATAGGCGTGTTGCCGGGGGCGACTACTGAAGCAGTAGTAAAATAATGGCCAATTTGCAGTCGCCGCGAACCTGCCCCGCACAAATTATGCATCCCTTAGGCTCGGCTTCGATACCTGATGCTCCTTCGAAATTTCGGGGGAAATTAAGTTGATTCCATTTCTATAGCGACAGTGCAATAACGCAAAGCACCGACGAGCCGTCGTTCCCGCGCAGGCTAAGAATCCAGTGTCGTTTGCGAAAGTCGCGGGATTCCCGACTGCGCGGGAACGACGAAATTTTGAGATTTGCAATAATAATCATCGTAGTGATATGGAAATGGAATGAAAAAGCCGTGGACAAATTTTTCGAGGCTCGGCAAGTAAATGAACAGTGCGTACGTCCTTTTGCCATCCACGCATCACTACCGCCCTGACATAGACGGCCTGCGCGGCATCGCCGTGCTACTGGTAGTGGCCTTCCATGCCATGCCCGCTTGGTTTCCGGCTGGTTTTATCGGCGTGGATATTTTCTTTGTAATTTCGGGTTATCTCATTACACAGATAATTCTAGGGCAGATCCACGCGCAAAATTTTAGCCTAAAAGCTTTTTATGGCCGCCGCATCCGTCGCATTCTGCCCGCACTCATCGTGGTGGTGGCTGCAACTTTTGGACTGGGCGCCTGGCTATTGCTGCGGGATGAATTTCAACATTTAGCACTCCACACCGTTGCGGCAGCAGTCTTTACATCAAATTTTTTGCTATGGACTGAAAGCGGATACTTCGACGTCGCAGCCGAAATAAAGCCGCTACTGCACTTGTGGTCGCTCAGCATCGAAGAGCAGTTCTACATTCTGTGGCCGGTGCTTTTGGTTTGCGCGGTAAAGCTCCGTGCAAACTTAAAACTGCTCACCGGAATTGCACTACTGGCATCCTTTATTGCTGGGCTCTACGCGATTCAAAGCGACGCAGTAGCTGCGTTTTATGCCCCACATGCACGCGCGTGGGAGCTATTGGCGGGTGCACTGCTGGCGCAGCTGTCCGTAGTAAACCAGCCCAAAAGCAGCGCCGTTCGAGCCAACGTCACCGCTATCTGTGGCGCGACAGCAATTGGTGTGGCGCTGGTGCACCTAAACAGCAAAAGTGCTTTCCCCGGGGCTTGGGCGCTATTACCCGTGCTGGGTGCGGCGGCGCTCATTAGTTCACAGGCGCAAGGTTCAGCAATTAACACCGCACTGCTTTCAAATCGCGTATTGGTTTGGTTTGGAAAAATTAGCTTCCCCCTTTACCTGTGGCACTGGCCGCTGTTGGCTTTCGCCCGGATCAGCGAAAACCAAACGCCACCGTTAAGTGTTCGCCTAGCACTTGTAGGCCTATCGGTAGTGCTGGCGTGGGCCACGTGGCGCTGGTTAGAAACGCCCATCCGTTACGGTAAAACCTCTGAAGGTGCGCC
>JAYUOW010000122.1:0-15134 GCA_043760555.1 Betaproteobacteria bacterium | reverse complement strand
CCCCGCATTCGTCTATACCGGCAACGCCAACAACGTGCTGCAAGACGCTGACGTAAGCCTGCGCTTCACGCGCTCAGGCTACGCCGGCACAGACGGCGTGGCGGCGGCCCCGCAACGCGTAGGCTATCGCGTGCGCGGGGACGCGCTAGAGTGGGTAGGCTACGCCCACCTAGAAACAGCAGCATTCGGCCCCGCCAGCCTACCCGACGCTTACCCCATCTTGACTGACGTAACCAGCTTCAAACTCCGCCTAATGGACCGCGCAGGCCTTTGGCGCGACCGCTGGCCAGTCGCTTCCACCGGCACCACGGTTGTAGCCAGTTTTCCGGTAGCTATTGAAGCGACGTTAACGATGAAAAATGGCGAAGCGATCACCAGGATGTTTACGTTGAGGGATACATTGAGTAGTCGGGTGGGCGGGGATTGGGGGGCTTATCAGAAGTGAGGGTCGTGCGGTGGACACCCCCACTTTCTGCGTTTTGATGTACATTACACAAAGGCGCAGTTGAACATATGCAGGCGCGCAGAGCACCCCGCGATCGACAGATTTCTGCAAGCTATTTGGCTAACGCACCGAAGTTGCGATGCACCCCGAATGGCTAGGTGTCGATTAGTTTTTCTACGAAATGTTAATTTTAGAGGATTACCATGGCCGACAACATTGAGAATATAGTACTCGAGCACCTGAAACGCTTTCAAACGACCCTAGAACGCGTTGAAACGAAACAAGATGAAGTCGTACGTCGTATGGGCAATTTGGAATCGGGACAAGCATCCATCCTGCAGCACATTGCCCATCTTTCGTCGGTTGATGCGCAGCTACAACTGGCAACCGACACAGTCAACAAGCGCTTGGATCGTATTGAAAAACGACTTGAGTTGATTTAGTAGAGTAGCCTCGAAATCAGGAGGGTTTGTTTGCCAGCGCAATCGTAAGTAACTCTACGGTACGTAGCAACTTCAATCGGTTCTGCTCAAACGCAGGCTCATTGCGGCCTTCAGTGGGCACCATGTCGAATAGTGCCAGCTTGTCTTTAGCCATGCTTAGGGCTGTGTGTCTTTTAAGCTTGGCGTCTGGATACTTTTGCATATTAGGGTTCGCGCCAGCCTGCAATAGATATTCAACCAGTTCCACGTTGCCGAACGACGCCATGCGCATCAAAGCTGTCCCACCGAGCGCATCTTGGGCGTTCACATCGGCGCCGTGCTCAACCAGCAAGCGCGCACCTTCAACGCTCGCAGCATACATTAGCGTTCGACATGCCCCTTCTTTTTTACCGCTTATTGGCGACTCATAGGTAAACGCCTTGTTCGCGTCTGCACCAAGCTCTAACAATGCGCGCAGTGCGCGCAGACTATCGGCCATACAAGCATTGCGCAAGAGAAAGGTGCCGCTAGCACTTATATTGAGATCAGCGCCATTGGCTGCAGCTGCATGTATCGCGGCTGCGTCGTCTTCAAAAGCAGCGCGAAAAAGCGTGGTAACTTGTTCAGGAGTCATAAGTTAAGTTGAACTAAAATATTTCACATCATGATATAACATCATCCACTTGCACAACAAAGCTGGCCGCTTCGGTCAGACCTATGTCACCTTAATAATCAATGGCAACCAACCCCCTCCACATCGCGATAAAACGCGCCGATCTAGCAGCGATTAACGCGTTGCTGGGACAGTCTCCGGCCAAGCTTGCTACGCTTATCAACGAATACGATAACCATCACAAGACACCGTTGATGTACGCGGTAGAGAACAATGCGTTGCCGTGGCAGGTGGCGCAGCAGCTTATTGACCGGGGCGCGAATCTGCACCAAGAAACGAAAAAAATGGGACAACATGGAAGCATCATGAGCTTGGCGATAAAAGCAGGCGATGTCACCAAAGTGGAAGCGCTCATTCGCGCAGGCGCGACACTAAACTATCTTCGCGATAGCAACTATGGACCGCTTTTAGATGCGGTACACACTCCCAACGTTGCTAAAAATTCGGGGTTGCTCAATCTTCTGCTTTTGCTGATCCGCCACCACGTAGATTTAGACATCATCACCACGTATCAAGAATCCGCGTTACGTACGCTTTCACGGCTTGGCCGTTTTGACGCTGTAGCATTGCTACTTGACGCGGGCGCTGATGAAAATCAGCTCGAATGGACTGCGCTGGCGCAGGCTGTGGCAGTCGGAAATATTGATGATATGAAGCGCTGTATCGCCAACGGCAGTGCGCTTGAGGATCGTGATTGGTGGCATCGCACGCCGTATCTTCTCGCAGTCCAAACCGGCGAAATAGCTAAAGTAAAGTTGCTGCTCAATGCGGGTGCAGACTCCAATGTCGCTGGCCGATGCGGATGCCCGCCTATGGTTTATGCAATCTCAAGTTTTCATACACCGATGTTGCACTGGCTTATTGAAAACGGCGAAAGTGTTGAGCAACCCGACGACTTTGATAACACACCACTCTTGGCAGCTGTACAAGCTGATAATGCCGACGCCGTTGAAATACTGCTGCGTGCGGGCGCTAAATTGAGTACGTCGACATTGGTCAAAACGCCGAATGTTGCGGAACTTTTAGGTCATGCCAACGCTTGGCTCAAACAACTTGGCACCGATGCGGACGGGTTGGCAGGCATTACCGAAGCTTTTAATGAACTAAAGCAGTTAAACGCAGATGCAACCCTTGAGATACCGGCGCAAACAGGCACCCAGCGCGTTGATTCGCCTATACTCAACGACGCCAGTTCAGCACACGTAGCACAGATATTGCTTGATGCGGGTGCAGATCCAAAAGACTTAAAACATGGTGCGCAACGCCTATTTGTGGGCTTTGCGCTTGATCCCGATGTAACTTATCTCGACAACACTCACGCGCAGTTTTTAGCAGCAAGAACCCGCGTTTTCGGTTCGCGTAATCCAGAAAAAATGGATCGGCCTTTTTGGCTTGCCATGATTCGATCAGGTGTAGATGCTTTTACGGCGACGGAGCATTTTAAAGGCCCTAGCTCCTTTGAAGGCGAGCCTGTATGGTGTGCCCAGCGATTTGGCCAAACCATCACATTTTTAGACGATGGGCGCATCGTGCAAATCGGTGGCGAGCACGAAGACGGCTATGACCCAGACTTTTGCATTTACAACGATGTGTTCGTCCACGAGCCAAAAGCCGCCAATGGCGCACCCGGCAAAGTCACTATTTACGGCTATCCCGAAGCAGTCTTCCCGCCTACAGATTTTCATACGGCAACGTTAATGGGTAAGGCCATTATTGTTATTGGCAGGCTCGGTTACGGCGGCACCCGCGTTGAAGGCGAAACACCGGTGTATAGCTTGGATACAAAAACCTTTGCCTTCAAAAAAATAATTACAACCGGCAATGCACCCGGTTGGATTTATAAGCACCGTACTGAAAAAATATCCAACGAAGTACTTCGCGTGCGCGGAGGCATCATCGTTACGGGGAGAGGCGATAAGGAATCGCATGACGATAATTTGCGAGAGTTTGTGTTGGATGTGCGAAGCGGCATTTGGCGATGAAAGCCACGCGGTGAGGGTTTGCGCGCATCTTGGAGGCGCTCTTGGAATGCTTCAGGTTTGGCTCCTCAATAACTTAATTTCGACGTCCTCAGTCTTACTGTGTTGCGAACTTTGGATCGCGGCTTCTCGCACTTCTTCGCTAAGCAGAACCCTCGTTTTGCGTGTTGCGATGAATCTGTAGCCCAGCTCGAGCTGGGCTACAGATTCAGCGCTTTTCACCACCGCTGCATCTCGGTCTAAAGTCACTGCGAATAGGAATAACTAAATTACTGTCCGCTTTTCTTTTAGGACACAGTAGGACAAGCAGCCTGTCGGGCTGTTTAAATCCATTGCTCTTCCACATTTGCAAGCACCTCACAATCACAGTAGCCGCCATAGTCGCGTAGCCAAGCGATGATTGTGGTGTCGGCCAATGATTTCGAAAGCAAAAATTCTCGAGCAAAACGGAGGCTGTGATCACAACCTTCAATCAGCGCCGCATCCAGATGGTTGAAGAGTGTGCTCATTTCTACTTTTGAAATGGGCATCTTTGCCTCTGCTTCCGCCCGCGTCTTATCATTTAATTCTCGTTGAAGCAGTCTGCTGCACTTGATCTCAGTTTTTGATGGCATATTGACCTAGCCTTTCGGCAACGATGAAACTGGGAAGTGTTCAGGCGTGCAGCTATGTACCAACGGAGCTTGGCACAGACGTCGTAGCTTTGCCAAATCCTCTTCTGAAATCAAGTCATGTCCATGCAAGTAAAGCGCCGTCTCCAACATTTCATCTAGAATACGTGTGGCGCACTTGGTTTTTTTGCTCCGCATTGCAAATCCCCTTGTATCGTGAGTGCAATTTTGTCGTTAATCATCAAAGCGGACAACGGCGCATCGACCGCTCATGCAAGCAATATAATACGACAACACTCGGAGCCCGTTATTACTTCACACACAAAATCTAGCCTCCCCGCCCCCCAATCGGGCGTTGCCCCCACCCGCCAATCGGGCGCTGCCTTAATCACCGCCCTACTCCTAGTCGTTCTAGTAGCCGGTATCGTCAGCCAACTGCTCGCCGCCCAATCGCACGCGCTTAGCCGCGTTGTGCGCGCGCAAGCGCAAACGCAGCTCACCTTGTTTGCTACACCCAGCCTTGATTGGGCGCGAGCGGCGCTGCTGGAAGATAGCAAACAGTCGTCTATTGATCACTTGGGCGAAATATGGGCGCGGGGTTTGCCGCCGCAGCCGGTGGGCAGTGGTGCTAATGCTGGCATTGCAACCGGCATTATTAAAGATGAAACTGCTAAATTTAATTTGAATAATTTAGTGAATGACCAAGGCGTCAAAAGCCAAGCTGATGTGGAGATTTTTCAGCGGCTGTTGGCGGATTTAGGGCTCGACACCTCACTTTCGCACGCGGTGCTTGATTGGATTGATCTTGATGACGAAGGCACCTATCCACGCGGTGCTGAAACTGCGACTTACATGGCTAAAAAGCCACCTTATCGTCCCGCTAATCGGCGCATGGTGCAGGTGGAAGAAATGCTGCGCGTGCATGGCATTAACCAAACTATTTTTAATCGCCTGCAGCCCTTTGTAACCGCCCTGCCCACGCGCACCAAGATCAACCTTAACACTGCACCCCAGCAGCTTTTAAGTGCCGTGCTACCGCGATTAGTGGGCGACGAAGCGAAGGCGTTTATCACCTTGCGCACGGATAAACCCTTCGCCAATGTTAACGCTGTGCGTACCGCATTGAAGGGTTTGGAGCCATCTAGCCTTGACCAGCAATGCGACGTGCGTACTGATTATTTTGAGGTTTTTATTACGGTAGAAAACGCCGAAGGTCGCGTGCGCTTAAACGCGATGATGCAGCGCCCTTTTGCAGGAGGGCTAAACCCTAGCGCGCCTGCGGCAACCGCGTCATGGCCGAGTATAATTTGGGTTAGAAATTTTTAAGTTTGTTTTATCCTAAATTCTAAATGATGACCATTGCGAAAGCCCTCAAAATTTCGTCGTTCCCATCGACGGAAACGACGATGCGTCGGTTTTTATGTTGGGACGCTTTTGATACAGTAGCGCAATTTATAACATCACTCTCACTTTATACTGCCGCCCTTTGAATCTTGTCATTTTTATTCCCGCTGCATCCGAACGGTTTAGCGATCAAACGCTGTGTAATTGGGTGTTGGTGGCACCGTCATCCGCACGGCAAGGTAATGCGCAACTTAGCCAGCTTCGTGCGGACATTGCGCAACCGATAGATAACATCACCGTTTGCCTAGAGGCCGGCCGCGTGCTATACGTGGAAACGCCCTTACCTAGCGTGTCTACAGCCAAACGCAATGCACTGCTGCGCTATGCAATTGAAGATAAATTAAGTGCTGATCCCACCGCAATTCATGCCGTAATTGTCGGTAAATCAAGCTATCAAACGGGGCAAACTATTGTTGCTGCCATTGATGGCAACTGGCTAAGCGCCATGTTGGCCACACTTCGCGCGTGTAATCTTAGCCCGCACGTCGTTATAGATATGCCGCAGGCCTTGCGCTTAATCAATGCCGACAAACTAAACGCCGCGCCAAAAATTGGCGTAAACATGGCCGCAGGTGCGGGCTTCGCGGTGCGTGATGATGGCTACGCCCTAAGCTTTGACGGCGCAAGTACCACCAATCCGCCGTTTGCGTTGGTGTTAGCGCTGCAAGAATTTGCGCAGCAGCGCCCAGGTAATGCTGATTCAACAGCGGTGTTTAATTTAATTGGCTTATCACCATCAAACGACAGCATAAATGGGGTTGATTTTGCCCATTGGGCCACTGCGACAAACCAAACGCTTAACGACGCAGGCGCCCTATCTATGCGAGCCTTGGCGCAGGCATTAGTCGACGCGCAACGCACTAATCGCAAACCTGCGCTGCCGCAAATGCTCAGCGGCAGCCATGCACCCGCATCGCAATTAGGCGGGCAATTTAGGCTTTTTAAGCCAGCAATGTTGTTAGCGGGTTTAGCGTTGGTCGCGCATATCGCCTACCTAGCGTGGGACAACTGGCGCTTAAGCACCGCACGCGATGCCGCGCAAAGCCGTATGGTTAGCCTGTTTCAAAAAACCTTTCCTGACGCCAAGGCAATTGTTGACCCCGCCTTGCAAATGCAGCGCAGTTTAAATACCTTGAAGGGTGCAGCCGTAAACACACCCTCCACGCCGCCGTTTGCAGTGGCGCTAAGCGAAGCCGCCGCTATTTTAGGTACGCAAAATAGCAGCGCACAAGTGCTCGCGGTAACTGGAACGGCGACGCAAATTAAGGTTGATGCAAGCGTTACGACTCTCGATTTGGCCAATGCCGTGCGCACCCGACTTGCGGCAAACAACGCCGGGGCTACGATAACCGTCGCGGCAGCTGCCGACGGAAAATCACAGCAACTACAACTCACTGTGCCCTTCAAAAATGCAGCACCTCAAGGGGCTAAAACACCATGAAATTAGCAGCTTCAATACGTGAAAACCCCCTATTTAACGGGCTTCTTCAGCGGTTTAACCAATTAAGTCCAGCGATTCAATTTTGTGTTTATGGCGGGGTTATTTTATTGCTGCTATCGCTACTTATATTTAAGTTTCTTGTCCCGCTAAACGCCAATCGTACTAGCGCGCAACAACGCCTACCGCAGCTTGAACGCGACTATGTGCTGATGCAGGCGCAGGCATTAGAAATTGAAAGTCTGCGTAAATCGCCAAACAGTGTTGCGGCAGCAGTACCGCAAAAGCTTAACGTACCGCTCAGTGTCGCCGCAGTCACTGCACAGTTTGGCGGCACGGCAGTGGTCACTAAAACCAGCGAAACCATATTGCAACTAAGCCAAACCGGCACCACGATGGCG
The DNA here is from genome assembly GCA_043760555.1 of Betaproteobacteria bacterium. Lineage (GTDB taxonomy): Bacteria > Pseudomonadota > Gammaproteobacteria > Burkholderiales > Usitatibacteraceae > JANMDR01. The sequence continues at coordinate 7,761 of JAYUOW010000122.1, read as the reverse complement.
CAGTTTATTAGTAACATAACCGCCCTACAAGTTAGCACTGGCGCGACACTTGGCGATTTTAGCGTGAAGCCCGATGCCAGCAAGGCGGCAGGGCTTGTCACCGTTACCGCGACGTTGCAGGCGGCGAAATCATGAGGCGCAAATCTATTATTTTTTTGGTGGCGTTAGCCGTGCTTGTAGGCGCCCTAGCCTACTGCCCCGCCAGTTTTTTACGTGGCACGGTTAACGAACAATTGGTGGGAGTTGCACGCGTTGAAAACATGGAAGGCACTATTTGGAATGGTGATGCGCTGCTGGTTTTTGATAACAAGCAACTACGGCAGACGCCCGTATCATGGCGCTTCGCACCTAGTTTGCTCGCGTCAGGTGTGGTCGGCTACGCGGTTGAATTAAGTAAAAAGAGCCAGCAAAGCAACGAAATTTATGGGGCGCTTACCGTAGGCCGAGGCCTCAGCGATTTACACGTGCGCAACGCCAGCGTGTTTGCACCAGCGGCATCGGTGTTGCCGATGTTAAGCCCCAGTTTAGGCTTGGGGATGTTTAGTGGTCAGCTTAGTTTTACAACGGACAATATGGAAATTACGCCAAGCCCCACCTTGGCAGCCGCAAAAATGAGCGGACGCGATAATTTAAATTGGCGTGGTGCAAACAGCCTATTTTTACTCGGTTCAGCTGCAAATGATTACCAGCTTGAGTTTGACGGCAAAGGGGCTGATAGCACATTTCTACTCAAAACCTTAAGCGGGCCAATGACTGCAAACGGCCAAGGCACAAGGGTTTTGGAGAAGGCGCTACCGTACAATGCCATCAAATTTAACGGCACTGCCAAGCTGCCGCAAGCCCTACTTTCACGCCTAGGTAATGCGCAAGCATGGCTGTCGCAACTGGGCCGCATGGAAGGCGATCAGCTCGTCATTAACTGGAACGGGCGGCTTTGATGCGCGACAAAATCGCGCATGCCTATCACGCGCCCGCATGGTTACCGGGCGGCCATGCGCAAACTTTGTACCCCGCGCTGTTCGATCACGGCCCAATGGTTAGCTATCAACGTGAGCGTTGGGATAGCACACCCAACGGCAAAGCGGACGGTGATTTCATCGAACTTGATCGCGTGCAATCCACTGTAAACGCCCTAAATACGCCACTCGTGGTGCAGTTTCATGGGCTAGAAGGCTCATCGCAAAGCCGCTATTCGCGCTACTTAATGGCGCAAACTGAGGCACGCGGTTGGCGTGGTGTGGTGCCGCATTTTCGTGGCTGTGGTGGCACCATGAATAATTTGCCACGGGCATATCATTCAGGCGACAGCACTGAAATTGATTGGATTTTGCGCCGCCTGCGCGCAGAAGCACCCACGCAACCCATCTACGTGTGCGCGGTGTCGCTCGGCGGTAACGCCACATTAAAATGGCTGGGCGAGCAAGCTGGTCATGCCAAAAATATTGCCGATAAAGTGGTGGCAGTATCCGCACCTGTTGATTTAACAGCGGCTGGAAACGCCCTAGAATTGGGCTTCTCCAAGCTATATACCTACAACTTTTTAAAGACTATGAAGGTCAACGCGCAGCAAAAGCATGTGCGCTTTCCGGGTAGTTTTGATTTAGATGTGATGCTGGCATCTAAAACGCTAGGCCAATTTGACAACGTCGTAACAGCCCCATTGCACGGCTATCGCGACACAGCAGACTACTGGCTACGCGCGTCAGCCAAGCCAGTGCTAAGGTATATTGAAGTACCCACCTTGCTGCTCAACGCAAAAAACGATCCCTTCCTGCCCGCCATTGCCCTGCCCCGCGCCGACGAAGTTTCAGCTGCAGTGCAGCGCGAGTTTCCTGAAGGTGGCGGGCATGTCGGATTTTTAGCTAAACAACGCGAAACCAAGCAAAGCTGGTTAGCACTCCGCGCCTTCCATTTTTTTGACCATGGGAATTAAATTATGACAACGCAAACTATCGCCCCAAATATTGCCCCAGAGATTTTTAAAGCCTACGACATTCGCGGCATCGTCGATAAATCCCTCACCGAATCCGCCACCCACATTATCGGCTATTGGCTTGGCCGCACCGCAGTTGAGGCCAATTGCCACACCATTGTAGTGGGCCGAGATGGCCGTCTTTCGGGCTTGCGGCTGCTTACTGCTTTGGCGGAAGGCATGCGCGATGGCGGTGCGAATGTGATTGATATTGGTGTCGTGGCCACCCCCATGGTGTATTTTGCGGCTATTGAATACGCTACCCATTGCGGCGTAATGGTAACGGGATCGCACAATCCACCGGACTACAACGGCTTAAAAATGGTCATCGGCGGCCAAACGCTGGCAGGCGATGCCATTCAAACTTTACGCGGCCGCACTGAACTTGCCATGCCGCCAGCAGCCACGCGCGGCACGTTTGAATCCCGCAACATTGCGCCAACTTATCTAAATCGTATTTTGGGCGACGTTAAAATTTCGCGCAAAATGAAAATCATCGTTGACTGCGGCAACGGCAGCCCCGGTGCGTTTGCGCCGGAATTATACGAGCGCATGGGCTGCGAAGTGGTGCCATTATTTTGTGATGTAGACGGCAATTTTCCGAACCATCATCCTGATCCATCGCAGCCTAAAAACTTGCAGGACGTTATCAACGCTCTAAAAACCACGGACGCTGAAATTGGCTTGGCGTTTGACGGCGATGGCGACCGTTTGGGCGTCGTCACAAAATCAGGCGAGATTATTTTCCCTGATCGGCAACTCATGTTATTCGCAGCCGACGTGCTATCGCGCGTGCCCGGCGGCGAGATTATTTTCGACGTGAAATCGTCCCGCAATTTATTTAAATGGATCCGCGATCACGGCGGCAAACCCACACTTTGGAAAACCGGCCACAGCCTAATTAAAGCCAAAATGAAAGAAACTGGCGCCCCATTAGCAGGCGAAATGAGCGGCCATGTGTTCTTTAAAGAACGCTGGTTTGGCTTTGATGACGGCCTGTATGCGGGCGCAAGGTTGCTTGAAATTATTTCCAAATTCGCGAATGCCAACGCCCCGTTGGAAGCCTTACCCAACGCTATTTGCACGCCTGAGCTCAACATAAAAATGAACGAAGGCGAGCCCCATGCGCTGATTGCCCGCCTGCAAGCCGAAGCCAAGTTTCCTGGTTCAGACGAAATCATCACCATCGACGGCGTGCGGGTTGAATTCCCCGACGGCTTCGGCCTAGCCCGTGCATCCAACACTACGCCGGTGGTGGTGCTGCGCTTTGAAGCCGAAACGCAGGTGGCGTTAGACCGCATTCAAGATACGTTTAGAACGGCGTTAGCGGTGCTCAAGCCGGGGCTGACGTTTTAGGACCGTGTCGACGTTTTAGGACCGGGTTGACGTTTTAAAATTGGCGACTCAGGCAAATTAAATCAACGGCCCAAATTTTTGCCTGTTTTGCGGCAAGTTTCGATAATATATACTACAATATATTATTACTCACAAAGGGGTAGGCCATCGTGCTAATTCAAAAGTCCGCTAAGCTATTTATGAATGGCAACAGCCAAGCGGTGCGACTGCCGCTGGAATTTCGATTTGACGCCGAAGAGGTGTACGTCAGTCGCGATGCGCTCACCGGTGATGTAACACTTTCGACATCGCCAAGCGGAAACGTCTGGGTAGATTTTTTTGAGTTTACTGGCACGATTGCTGACTCACGCGGCTATATGGACGTGCGCGAACTTAATGCGCCGCCCGCAGCCGATGGGGTTTTTGACGACCTCCGTCCTACCCAGATGCGAAAGCGTGTTTAGGTGACGCTCTATTTAATCGACACCAACATCGCCAGCTACGTCATCAAAGGGCAATATCCAGCGCTTGAGGCAAAACTACTGAACCTTAAACCACATCAACTGTGCTTATCGGCCATAAGCCAAGCAGAACTTTTGTATGGCCTAAAGCGCTTGCCCAGTAATCACCGTTTGCATGTAGCGGTAAAGAAGTTTTTGGGCATTATTCGCGTGCTAGATTGGCCAGCTGATGCAGCCCTGTGGTACGCCGATATTCGGCAACAACTCATTTCAAAGGGTCTGCCAATTGGTGAAATGGACATGATGATCGCCGCTCATGCCCTTTCAATCAGCGCCGTGTTGGTTACGAACAATCAAAAACACTATAGACGCATCGCGGCTCCTTTGCTTTTGGAAAATTGGCTCAGCTAGCAGCCTGCCTTACGCGCAGTGGCGCATGTTGATGGCTCGCGTCTGTTTTTCAGAAACCCTGATTTTGAGCGTGCGGCACTGCACAGAAATCGAAACTGTGTCGGTGGTAAACTTTAACAAGAACTCTGTAACACTTCCGACAATAACCCACGTTTTGGGCAAATTGCGAAGGCATTATTGCCTGAAGATACCTTAAAATAGGGCATCTTCAGGCATGTTTTGATTGCAAAAACCACCCACTGATTGGCAATTTACTTCTGGGCTTGTTGTGGGTATTGCTGCTGGTAACCTCTTCCATTAACGTCTGGCGAATCCAAAAATGAAAATACTGACCGCATTGCTTTTCATGATCTTGCTTAATTCTGCCGTTCAGGCGCAACCGTTTAATCTGGACAAAACGATCAAGCCGGCGGAACTTATGCTGATTGATTACGTGAGCAAAACCAACCCGAAGTGGAATGGCAAAATGGCCATGTCGGACGTGACGCAGCGCAACGAGAACAGCTATTTTTATGTGCGCGGCATGAGCATTTATCAGCCGGTGTATTTTACGATTGTGGCCGAGAATCCAGCCGATAAGCTCAGCGTAGAACTCACAAAAAACAATTGGAAAACGCCCGATAAATCCGGCGTTACTGATCAAAAAGGCATCTGGAAAATGACGTTTAAAACCGAAGGCAGCTTCGGCATTAAAGTGAAAAAAACCAGTGCCGCCAGTAAATACCGCTTAATGGTTTGGGTAGGTAAAGAACCCGAAAATTCGGGTTTAACGTCGCCGTTTAAATAAGGAGTTCGTATGAATAAGCACCTACTAAATGCAGCGGTTTTATTGTTTTGTGCCGCTTCCACCGGCGCTGTTGCCCAGACGCTTGACACTATCGAGAATTTTGGCCGCGCTCAAGCCGATGCAATGCGCGACTGGGCGGTGCAGCACATCGACGGCGCACGCGATATTCAAGATTTTTACGATAACGCTGAAACCTTAAGCGCCAATGAATGCACGCCTAATTTTGACACCAAAGAAAACGCGCGAATGTCATCCACCTGTAGAGGTCGCGCAGAATGCCAAATGTGCTACCGCGACGCGGTGAAAAAAATGGACTTTTACCGCAAACAGCTTGGCCGCATGAGCTGTATTTATAAAAACACCACCTCATTTAGCGGCAGCGCCATTTCGTTTGGCGATTCTTATTCTGGATTTCACGGCATGAGTGGCGCGGCCTGGCAAGTGCAAAAAGGCAGTATCCGACAATCGCTGACCAAACTTAAAGTAACCTACGACTCCAAATACAGCGAGTTCATCAAGGGCTTGGGCACATCACTACGCGAATTTGATGCGTGCGAAACGCAGTTTGGCGGCGCGGATTGGTATCAAAAAAATGGCTTTATTTACTTTGAATTTATGCAAGAAAAATATAAGCGCAACGATTAAATCGCCTGAAAACGCCCTATTTGTGCGGGTTTACACAAAAACAACCTATGCTGAAGCGCAAAAAAGGGAATTTTTTACATGCAGATGAAACTTTCAACGCCGCCGTCAACCTAACACTTATAAGCTCGTTGATGATGGTAGAAGCAAAAAAACCTGCTTGGTCGTACAACGCAATTTACGTTTATCCCCTTTGAGGAGAACCACATGTTTAAAACCACTGGCACTGCATTCCGCACTTCTATTTTGAGCGCATCTATTGCCGCTACCTTGTTGGGTGCTGCCACCATTGCCGCGGCGCAGCAACACAATGACACGGCCACGGTGCTTTCGGCCACGCCGATTATGGAAAAAGTGTCCACGCCACGTCGCGACTGCACCACCGAACAAGTAACCGCCTATGAAGAGCGCCGCACCCCGCGTGCCGCGCGCGAGGAAGTCATTGAGCAGCGCATAGAACCTAAGAGCGGTATCGGCGCCGGCACGGTATTGGGTGCCATTTTGGGTGGTGTCGCGGGTCATCAATTTGGCAACAGCAGCGGCGGTCGCGATCGTGGTGCCGCCGTCGGTGCCGTGCTAGGCGGGGTCATCGGCAATAATATTGAAAACGACACGTCGCGCGATTCGTCAAACTACCGTACCACCACGCGCCAAGGTTACGACGTGGAACGTGTGCCGGTGAGCCGTGATGTGCAGCGGTGCAACACCGTGCAAGAATATCGCGATGTAGTGCGCGGCTACGACGTTAAGTTTCGCTATAACGGTCGCGACTACACCACGCGCATGGACCAAGATCCAGGTACGACAATTGCAGTAAACGTGGCGGTACGTCCCGTAACCTCTACCCATCCGTCAACGGTTAGCCAACGCGGCAACCAACCCGTACCAAGCTATTCGCGTTCGTACTAATCTGAATTAGCCTTAGAATCCAAAAACGCCCCACAACTTTTGTTGTGGGGCGTTTTGCATTGCAATTTGCGATGGGCTCAGCGAGCTTTTGCAATCCGAAAGCAAGCCGAGAAGTCAAATTTTTAAAACCAGAAAAATATTACTATTCAATCGCTTACAACAGCTTCTTAAAATCTAGTTTAACGGGTAAGATTGAACCTATCCGTCCTAAACAATGAAGTTAACCACATTTTATTCACCCAATCATCCAAAGCACCGCAAACATGACTGAAGAAAAGCGCGGCCTTGCTAGTTTTTTTAAAGCAGACGTATCGGACCTAATGAAGGGTGCGGGCAAAGTGCTGCGTACCGATATTGGCGGCTTGCTACGCAGCCCGAGTGCCGTCGAACCTGTTGAAGCGCCGGTACTCCCGCCCGATGAACACACATCCACCAAGCACGTCTCCAGAACCACCACGAACAGCTTAAACAACAAACGCCCATCGACCGAAACCGTAAACTCGATTTTTGCGGCAAAGCGGCTGCAAACACCGGAAGAAAAGCTGGCAGCTTTGGGTGACGACGACGATGGCGCCTCACAGCGCGTGCGCGTCAACACCAAATTTATCAGCACCACCCGCAGCACGCAGTTAGATGACAAAACCCTGTTGCGCAACACCCGCGAAGCACCCAGAGGCAATGCCGCTGCTACCCTGCTACCGCATCAGGTGAATGAGTTCGCCCGCGACAGCGCGCTACCGCAAGGCGACATCGCGCACGACCCAGCCCAGGCCGCCTACACCAGCCATTACGGCAATGTACAGTTGCTCATCGAAATTACATGGTCCAGCGGCGAAGCGCACGACTGCCTAACCCACCTAGCCAAACAACTCGGCGATAGCGCGGCCCCCGCGCCAGAACAGCAATGGGTGCTAGGCCAACTAAACGACAGCACAGTGTTTGCATGGTGCCGCGAAAACTACTACTTCCGCGCCACCAGTGCGGGCGGCGGCGCGGTGCTGGTGCCGTTTTTAGCGGACTTTCCATACTAGGTGGATTCAAGTTCGAAGTGCAACGATGAATACTGGGTTGCTCCTCGAAAAAAGGTGCTTCAAAGCTGTAGGTCGGGTTAGGCGTTTTTTGCCGTAACCCGACGTAGCACTAAATATAGAGCCCCACGGCAAAAAACACCTAACCCGACCTATCCGTGTGCCGATCACCTACTGCAATCGCAACTTGACTACGGGCGGCATCAAAACGTTGCA
>JAYUOW010000121.1:0-5032 GCA_043760555.1 Betaproteobacteria bacterium | reverse complement strand
TTGGTCAATTTATGATGACGGCACCAAAACCACCGGCGTTATTGATGGTTTGAGGTCGCGTAAACGTGAGAAATTAGGGTTTAACTGCCGAATCTAGGATGAAGGATTATGCGGATGCAGGCGTCATCAATATCATCGAGCTAATTTATGCCGGCAATATGTTGGAATCAGAGGCAAAAGATTTCGGATTTGCCGAAGAAACCATGCACCGGCGTGCGGCCGCAGGTTATGCGGACACGGTCGCAAGCTTGGCCAAATCAGAATGGCTTGAGATGCCGTCGGTTGATGAAGGAGTTGCGGAGCATGATATTCATCGGCAGTCGTGAGATCAGCAGCGATAGGGATATTCACGAAGCCTGAAGGCGCCCTAGAATAGGGCGTCTTCAGGGCTTTTTAGCCAAAGCTCTTTTTGCATCGCTTTCAAAAAACCTGACATAATCATTTTTCTTGCGCGTCTACCCGCGCAAAAATTTCCGTCATATGCGGCGGAATTCCTACCTCTGTTTGAATGCGTTGCAGTGTTTTTCTTAGCTGCGTGTCAATGACTTCGCTTTGCGGCTTGTTGCCGGTTTTTAGCGCGAGTTGGGAGGCGGTGTTTTGCAAAAACGCAATACGAATGGGCGGTTCAATAGCGGCTTTGTTGATTGCCTCTAAGTTTTTTCCCAGCGCAATGGCTTTTTGTGCAGCTTCCAAGGCTAGTTTGGGGTTGGATTTGGCGATGAAGTCAACTTCGCGGCGGTGTAATTCTAAATTGACGGTGTTGGTTAAAAAGTCTTGCGGTTCGCGTTTTAACGGGCCTTCAAGTGATGCGCGCGCCTCCGCAAATGCCGCTTTAGCACGCGCTTGCGCGGCGGTGTCGCCGGCACTCGCAAGACCTGAAAGCGCCCATGCACAATGTAGAACGGAGTTCGCGTATTGCAATGCGGGCAGGCGACTGGTTGGGTCAATTTTAACAGCTGCACCGCTCATTGTTTTAGCCGCTATTGCGGCATCCAGCGCTTTGGCGTGCTCGCCCATGGTGTTGTAGGCTAAGGCCAATTCACGGTATGAGCCGCCTAAATCGGCTGCGTAAGCGCTGTTGTTGGGCTCTTCAGCAGCTAATTTTTTCATCAATTCAAGTTTTTCGATGGTCGGAGGCAGCGAACCAGCCCAGTCGTTCTTTGCGCGTAGTTGATAAGCCTCTAATCGCAATACCCACTCCCAAACATGCGGTACTTCAGTGTGTTTAGGTTGTTTGGCACTCACGGCATTTAGCGCGTCGCGCGCACTTTGTAGGTGCTTGCTATAACGCGGCGAAATATCCGGTGGCGGGTAGGGATAATGGTTGCGAAATACATTGACGATACGCAAATGACAGCGAGCAAGCTCAATGCCATTACGTAGATCTTCACGGTCATTTTTTGCTGCAAGCGCTTCAACGGCTACGCACTTTTCTAAGTGCTTCACGCCAGCGTCTATCGGTAGTTTTTCAGCCAAGAGACCGCCCAGCTGGGTCAACGCTTGTCCATATTCAAAGTTGAGCTCCTCGTTGCTCTCGCCCGCCGCAATCAGTTGCTCAAAGAGTTTTAAAGACCGCTCTGCGTTCGCCAGCGACGCTGCACGTTCACCCAAATGCGGGCGGAAATACCCATTGTATTGCACCATGCTTAAACGCTGTAGCGCAGTTGCTACCGACGTAATTACGGCGGCGTTGGTCTTTACGTCGCCCTCTGTGTCGAGCGCTAATTTATCAAGATACTTTTGCGCATCTTCCGCCATGCGTTTACGAATTGGCGTGGAGCCGGGCAAATATTGCACAGCATCCAGATAGTCAAACAACACCGTTGTGGCTTGCTCGCGCGAATCGTTGAAGCGGGCTTGCGCAATATTGCGTTGTTTTACCGCTTCACGCGCTTGCCACATGGCTACACCAGTACCGATAAAAAGTGCGCTCGCGGCAACGGCGGCGGCGGCCACACCTGCGCGATTGCGCCGCACAAATTTCTTACTTCGGTACCACGCGCCCGGATTGGCGGCTGATATGGGTTCGTGGCTTAAGTAGCGCTGCAAATCAGCAGCAAGCGCGGCTGCTGTCGCGTAGCGGCGCAATGATTCTTTTGCCAGGGCTTTAAGCACGATGGTGTCTAAATCACCCGCCAACGCTGCCGCGAAGCCGGCAGGTTTTATGTCTCCATCATCCCACGCCGCTTCAATTTGCGCGTTGCCAATGGCCAAAGAAGGCCGTGTGGCGTCGGTTTCCAGCACAGCGTGCATTATGTCTACTGCCGTAGCGGTGGTGGCACCCGTGTTGCGCAATTTGTAGGGGCGCTTACCGGTGAGCAGGCCGTACAAAATTACGCCTAGGCTGTACACATCGCTCGCCGTTGATACCGACTCGCCACGCAAATGCTCGGGGCTGGCGTACCACGGCGTGTAGACACGCGCGGCTTCGGTGGTATGGTCACTGCTGGCGTCCTCACTGAGTAATTTTGCGATACCGAAGTCGAGTAATTTTGGCGTGCCATCGGCTTGAATAATGATGTTTGATGGTTTTAAATCACGATGCACAACCAGCAGTTGATGCGCGTATTGCACGGCCGCACAAATTTTTTGCATTACGTGAATGCGGTCAATCAAGCTTGGCTGCGTTGCTTCGCACCAAAGGTCTAAGCTCGTACCAGCGGCATATTCCATCACCAGATAGGGATTGCCGTCGCCGGATGCACCGCCGTCGATCAGCCGCGCAATATTGGGGTGATTTAACTGTGCGAGAATTTTTTGCTCGCGCGCAAAACGCGCCAGCGCCGCCCCGCCCGTGCTGCCCGTGCTGCCCGTGCTGCCCGTGCTGCTTTTAGGCAAGCGCATGAGCTTTAATGCGCCTTCTTGGCGCGTTGCCAAATTTGCCGCCACATTCGCTTGCACCTTGATTTCGCGAGCCACGTGAAACACGATGCCCATGCCACCGCGACCCAGTTCGCGCAAAATTGTCCATGCATCCAAGCGACTGCCGATGGCTGGAGCGCCACTATCGGCGTGGCTTTGCAGGAGTTTAGAGGTGGAAATATCAGCGTGTTGGAGTGCGCCACCGCTGGCAATCAAAAGTTTGGCATCGTCTGCATGGCCTAACAAGCACAGTACTTCGGCACGCATGGCGGAGCTATGGGCGCAGCGGGCGTCTACCAAGGCAAGGCGCTCGGCGTCGCTCGCACACTCGAGGGCGTCGGCGACGACTTCGGCGATAGCGTTCCAGTCGGATGGGGGTTGGTTTGGTGTTGTCATGAGGTGTTTAGGAGTTGAAAAAGAGCATGGAAAATCCGGCGAGTAAATAGCCCGCGCCAATCACCATAATCACGGTGCGGGTGTAGCGACGAAATTTAGCTTCATCCATGCCGTCGAGTACGCGACGCGATAAATTGGTGCCGACAAAGGCGAGCGCCACCGCACAAATAATAATCCACGGTGCGGTTGTGGCGGCTTCGACGGCAGTGTTTTGCGCTGCCACAATGCTTATAAAGCCGCCAAAATAGGCCACCTTCAGCATATGGCCAAAAGTTTGGGTAATGGCTTTGGTGGCCACCACGCCGTGTTTTTTGAGTGCCGAGTGCACAAAAAAACTATCCAAAATTGGTCCGGAAACACCGGCTGCAAGCTGCAATAGCGAGCTGACGAACCCGCACAGCCATGCGTGTAGGGGTTTGTCCACGCACAGTCGCATTTGCTTAGGTAGCAACAAACTGATGAATGGTGTGCAGCCCAAAATAATAAAGCTCGCAGGTTTGCTCACCACTAAGCGCACCAGCATAAACGCACCAAGTGCTACCGTAGCGCCAATCATATAATTACGGGCAATAGGCCAAGAAATATGCGCACGCCACAGCCAAGCGCGCCAGCCATTTGCCGCCATTTGCACCATGCCGTGCAATAGCAGCGCTTGGGTAAGCGGCAAGACTGCCAGCAATACGCCCATTAAAATCATGCCGCCAGCCATCCCTAAAATGCCTGAGATAAACGACGTGATGACAACGCTTGCAAAAATAGTGGCGATGACGATGGGGCTCATTGAAAACGTAGGGGCTTTTTTTTAAAGGGTTAGGCTGTATTTTACGTGGTGATTGCGTCTTAAACCAGCTATCATGCGCGGCATGCAAGAAACCTCACACACCATATTGCGCGACATTTTTGGCTATAACCACTTCCGTGGTGAGCAAGACGCAATCGTGTCGCACGTAGTCGCAGGCGGTGACGCACTGGTGCTCATGCCCACGGGCGGTGGTAAAAGCTTGTGTTATCAAATACCAGCGTTGGTGCGCGCGCGGCGCGGCATGGGCGCTGCGATTGTGGTGTCCCCACTTATTGCGTTGATGCAAGATCAAGTAGACGCCCTAAAACAGCTTGGCGTAAGTGCTGCGTTTTTAAATTCAAGTTTGGATGCTGCTACCGCACGGGAAGTGGAAGAGCGCTGGTTTGATGGTGAGTTGGAATTGCTTTATGTCGCACCGGAGCGTCTGACCACGCCACGCTTTATTGCGCAAATGGAACGCGCCAAGGTATCGCTTTTTGCTATCGATGAAGCGCATTGTGTGTCGCAATGGGGCCATGATTTTCGGCCGGAATATCGGGCGCTATCGATTTTGCATCAGCGCTTTCCCGGCGTGCCGCGCATCGCGCTTACTGCCACCGCAGACGCTCGGACGCGCGCGGAAATTGTTGAGCAATTAGAGCTTGATGGGGCGCGGCAATTTATATCTAGCTTTGATCGGCCTAATATTTTTTATCAAGTGGTGGCTAAAAATAACGGGCAGCAGCAGTTGCTGCAATTTTTAAGCAGCTATAAAAATCAAGCGGGGATTGTGTATCGCTTGTCGCGTAAAAATGTGGACGATACGGCAGCGTTTTTGGTAGGGCATGGAGTTCGCGCATTGCCGTATCACGCGGGTCTTGACGCATCGGTGCGGGCTAAAAACCAGCAAACTTTCTTGCGTGAAGAAGGCGTGGTGATGGTCGCCACCATTGCATTTGGTATGGGCATTGATAAGCCCAATGTGCGTTTTGT
>JAYUOW010000120.1:0-15293 GCA_043760555.1 Betaproteobacteria bacterium | reverse complement strand
CATACTCCAAACGCAAAAATTGTGGGAACACCGCTAGCATAAAAATATACGCTTTGGGGTTGAGCAAGCACGTTAGCATGGCGCGAAAAAATGTGGCTTGCAAGGTGCGCGCATTATTGTTCTGCGGGATGACTGCGCTGTTGTTGGGCTGTGGTTTACTGCGCAATAATGCCCAGCCGATCCAAGCGATATAAAGTGTTCCCAGTATCAGCATCGCGTCGAAAAGTGTTGGTACGCTTGCTAAAATTAAGCCGATGCCCGCAGCGCTCATGAGTACATGAAACATGCCACCCACTACAATGCCGGCGACGGCGGCCATGCCTGCCGTTTTGCCGCCGCTGAGTGCGCTTGCCACCACAAAAGCACTGTCCATACCTGGCAGCACAATAATGCCAAACACCAGCACAAAAAATAGCCAGAGGTGGGCTGAATGTGTGATTCCGATCAATTCCATTTTAGGTGGCTCCGTGGGTTTTGAATGTGTAGTGGCGCTTGCCGGCATTGGTATCATTTTGCGGCTTCACCGAGCGTGCTTTTAAAGTCGAATGGCGGACCGCGAGGTGGGTGCTAACCGAAGTGATTCGGTTGGTCGCACTAACCATTGCGATAGCGTCGTCGCAATTTCTCGGCTCCATTTGCCGCTGCGATTAAATTTTTCAAGCGAATCAACATCGCTGAACAACGCTAACCGCACGAGCACAGTTTCCCCTTCTCGCACTGGGAGTTTTGGAAAGTTATTGACCATTGGCTCGGTGACATACCAAGCGACTTGCGTGGCACCTTCTGCCATCATCACGGTGTGCATTTGATCTTGGCAAAATTGCAACAGTGCTGGGGACGCCGCTTGTTTCAAATAGAAAATAGTGGCGTCGAGCAATCCGCCCGGCGTCGGCGCATGTGTATTGGTCGCGGCAGTGATAGCAGCAGTGATAGCGGTAACCGCAGGGCGCATACCTAAATCAATTTCCGCGCCAGGCCATGCAGGGCGAAGTAGCAAAACGTTGCTTGCGTCGATCATCGTGGCATTGGCGGCGTTGCGATGCGCCTGCCACACTGGGCCGCCGTAAAATGAGGCCAGCCCCGTTGCGCGGGCTTCTGCGTCGCGAAAGCCGCGAAGCCACACAAAACGATCAGGATTATCCAGATCCCTAAATTGCCCCATGACCGTCAACCCAACCGCTTCCTGTGATTCCACAAATTCGCGATCAAAAAGATCAATTAAAACGTCTCTTTTATGTGGGTGCAGAGTGTATTGGCGCAACTCCACAATAGCGCTATTAGACTTGCGTGTAAGTTTGCCTAAATCAGTTGTGTTCATGTTGGGTTCCTGATGAAAAGTGGCGGCGCTGCCAAAAAGCAAATAGCTTAGCCCCAGCGTTTGAGTGGTGATTCGGAAATTGGGGGTTAGGTTGGAACGGTGCATTTTTTAAACTTCATGATAGAAAAGGAAACATAATATCTGCGTTATCATGACATCCCATGTCATGTATTAAAGAATAGTTGCGCATGAAAGCCAGCCGCTTACTTTCCATTTTGATGTTGCTGCAAGCCCGCGGGCGCATGACTGCACCGGCGTTGGCTGCTGTGTTGGAGGTGTCCGAACGCACCGTGTTGCGCGACATTGACCAGCTTTCGGCGGCGGGTGTGCCCGTCTGGGGAGACCGTGGGCGCAGTGGCGGTTTTCAACTACGCGCAGGCTGGAGCACGCAACTGACGGGCATGACGGAGGAAGAAGCAAATGCCTTGTTTTTAGCAGGCATGCCCGGTGCTGCGACCGAGCTAGGGTTAGGTGCAGCGGCAGCGTCCGCCCGCTTAAAACTCACGGCCAGCCTGCCGCCCGAATGGCGTGAGCAGGCTGACCGGGTCGCCGCGCGTTTGCATGTAGATTCAGTGGACTGGTACCGAACGCAAGAAACCCCTGTTTATTTACGTGAACTGGCGCAAGCCGTTTGGAACAACGAAAAAATCATCGTACGTTATGAAAGTTGGAACGGTGTGGTTGACCGTGAATTGGCGCCGCTGGGCTTGATATTAAAGGCCGGTGGATGGTACTTTGCGGCTACGGTGGCAGGTGAGCCTAAAGTGCGAACCTATCGCGCCAGCAACGTGCTCGTGCTGCAAGTAACGGGCAAACAATTTAAGCGGTCAGCTAAATTTAATCTGGCTGATTATTGGCGAGAATCCGCAACCCGTTTTGAAGCAGCGCTGTATCGATTGCAAGCAAAAGTGTGGGTATCGCCGCGCGCGATGAAATGGTTGTTAAATGCGCGCACCAAGGTCACGCTGTTGCCACAAGAACAACCGCTTGATCCAGTGGGTGAAACTGCACGCGCTGATTGGATCGCGGTGTTGATTCCTCTTGAATCTATCGAGCATGGCGCGCGGCAACTTCTTGCTTTCGGCGGAGAGATAGAAGTGACTGACCCACCCGCCTTGCGGGCTGAAATTACAATGGCTGCCACCGCAATTCTCACGCGCCATGGCGCAAAGTAATCGCACCGAAGACTGGCGCGGGCGCCGAGTGTGACGGCAAAATTATGTTGTTGCGATGTAGGTTAGATGATAAAAAATGGCTGTAGATGCCCGTATTTAGGGCATCTACAGCCTATTTTAGTCGATTTTTATGTGCAGCGCAAACGCTAATCGTTTCTTCTTCTGAAAAAATACGCAGCGTTGGCGCTTGCAAATGATTACAACCCCTGCAAACTAGCAATATCCGCAGCCGATAGCCGCTCAGCGCCTTTTGCGTAGTTGGCAGCGTTTAGCTGATACACCTTGGAATTAAATAAATTTGCGGCGGCGTTATCGCGCGTTTTAACGAGCTTTGCGGGGCTGCCTGCAATCATCGAATTTTCTGGAAATTCACTGCCTTCTGTTAACACCGAAAGTGCTGCCACGATGGAGTTTGCGCCCACTTTTACGCCGTCCATAATTACCGCATTCACGCCGATTAAACAACGGTCGCGAATGGTGCAGCCGTGCAGGGCGACGTGATGGGCGATGGAACAATCTTCGCCTACCAATGTGGGCGTAAAGTTCCCCACGCGCACCATTACAAAGTCTTGAATGTTGGTGCGTGCGCCGATGCGAATTTCATGCGCTTGAGCGCGCATGACCACGTAAGGCCACACCGACACCGCATTCCCCAGCATCGGCTTCGATAGCCGCCGCAACTTTCTCAATGTTCATTTTCTTCATACCCATGTCACACCACCTGTTCGATCTCCGAAGGGGGCATATTGGCACGGTCAGCTTTGGCATAAACCGCGACCAACAGCACCACGTCCTGCTTAGCAATGGAATAGTAGCCTGAAGAGTGCCGAATTTAGGGCGTCTTCAGGCATTTGTAAAGTCCCAAACGCTCAACTTCTCAGCGCTGCGGCGACTGTTACTCGCGTCCCTATCGCTTTTCAATGCAAAGACGGCACGAACTCAATCCCGAACCGCTTTGCCAAGTCGATTAGGTTTTTATCGAGCGTCCAAAGTGTCGCATCGCGCGTAATGCGCGCGCTAGCGAGCAGCGCTAAATCTACAAAGCCACAACCCAAGCCGTACAGTTTTTCACGTTCGATGAAAGCCATAAGTTCAGGGAGGCTGGCAGCATGCGCTTGCGTAAGAAGAGCCATGTCGCCCAATATTTGCCCTCGCGGCGCGGGCGGGGTGCCACAAGCAATCTCGGCTAACACCAGCGGGTGGCCGAAAACGAGATCTCGCGCTATCAAATCCATCAGTATCGTATTCGTGTGGCGAAAATGCGCCACCCACACCGACGTATCAGCCAGCACGTTCATTCTGGCGTCGCCTGCTCACGGCGGCGCGGCACGTCGGCCATCGCTGGCGCTGTTCCACCAAGGGCGGCTAATCGTTTACCCGCCTGCACGCGGACGAACGTGCTGACTGCCACGCGAAATAAATCCGCCTTGTCCATTTGCGGGTCTGCAAGCTCAAGCGCTTTTTGGTAAAGCGCGTCGTCAATAGTGATGGTAGTGCG
Source organism: Betaproteobacteria bacterium (assembly GCA_043760555.1). GTDB lineage: Bacteria > Pseudomonadota > Gammaproteobacteria > Burkholderiales > Usitatibacteraceae > JANMDR01. Next base: position 11,302 of record JAYUOW010000120.1, on the reverse strand, counting down.
CATGTCGTGGCTCCTTTGAGCAATTCGGATTGAATCAAAACTGATGCAATTGTACATCATTTTCGATGTCAGTAGCTAGGGTATCCCTAGGCGATTATTGGCGCTAATTGCTTAAAAATATCACTATCCACGGCATAGAACTCTCGCCACTCATGCCTCACGCAGAGTTTGTTAACGCGTGACTCGTATTTCTGGCCAGCATTTGGCGTTGAAGTGGGCGGTGATTTGCGTTGTGATTTGTGCTGCAATATAGGCTGGAGACAGCCTAATTTAGGGCATCTACAAAGGTATTGACGGGTCTAAAAAATTCCCAGAACTTCAAAAGACAACGATGCATGATGCAGCGCCGCTGCGCAAAACAATGAATTTCACGCCGTTTTTCAACCCCATGATGCAACCAATGCGCCATCGCAGCTGCTGCTAATTTTTTTCTGGTATCGTCCGATTGGCATCGACGCGCATTGGTCGAAGCAATGCTCAGCCCGCACCATTTACTACAACTTTTTAAGCGACCCAGTCCATGCTGCACACCCTAGCTGTTTCCCACTACCGCACGCTTTACGATTTAACGATGCCGCTTGCGGGGCTGAACCTTATATCGGGCGCGAATGGTTGCGGGAAGTCTAATTTGTATCGGGCGTTGCGGCTGCTGGCTGAAACGGCGCAGGGCGGGGTGATTGGGTCGCTCGCTCGCGAGGGTGGTCTTAGTTCCACTTTTTGGGCGGGACCAAGCCAAGTGTCGCGCCGGATGCGCACGGGCGAAGTGCCAGTGCAGGGCACGCAGGGTGAAAATAAATCTAAGCGGTTGCAGTTGGGTTTTGCAGGCGCTGATTTTGGCTATGCCATCACGCTGGGATTGCCTATTTTCGGCAATCTTGGACCATCTGCATTTAATTTAGACCCCATTATTAAGCATGAATGCATATGGGCAACTGGGACTGACGGCAAGGCATTTCGGCCAGCGCGGGCGCTAGTAGTGCGCGATGGTGCAGCCGTAAAAGTGCGCGACGGTCGCGGCTGGAACGTGAGTGACGTGCGCCTGCCAACTTACGATAGCTTATTTGCCGCCGTGGCCGATCCGCAGGCAACACCAGAAGTATTTGCCGTGCGCGAGATATTGCGCGGCTGGCGGTTTTACGACCATTTTCGTACCGACTACCTAGCCCCCGCCCGCCAAGCCCATGTAGGCACGCGTACGCCGGTGCTAAACCACGACGGCAGTGACTTAGCCGCCGCATTGCAAACCATCATTGAAGTGGGTGACGAACGCCTGTTGGCAAAGGCCGTTGCTGACGCGTTTCCCGGTGCGGTTGTCGCGGTTGATGTAAGCGAAGATGGGCGATTTCACCTAAAGTTTAAACAAGCAGGGCTATTGCGGCCACTAAGTGCTGCCGAACTTTCAGACGGCACCTTGCGTTATTTGCTGTGGATTGCCGCGCTGCTTTCCCCGCGCCCGCCTAATTTAATGGTGCTAAACGAACCTGAAACTAGTCTGCACCCAGACTTGCTAGCACCGTTAGCGCGCCTAATTTCTGCAGCCGCAAACGTCACGCAGGTTTGGGTTATTTCCCATGCGCCAGCGCTTATAGCCGCGCTTAAAACCGAGCGGGGGTGCAATTGCATTGGGCTTTACAAAGACGGCGGGCAGACGCTGATTGAAGGTCAAACGCTGTTGGAACGGCCGAGTTGGATATGGCCGGAGTGAGGGATTTAACGGGTAGAAAATCGCGGTGATGTGTTTACGGCGAGTCGTCTTCTTAATACCGTTATTGTGCTTAGACGGTGTTTAGCTCATCGGGAACGGTGGTGTTTAATGGCACTAAGTACCCTGTAGATGGCCTAATTTAGGGTGCCTACAGGGTATCTGCCAAGTAAATTTAGGGCGTCAAAAATCGTAGTCGAGGCGGAAAGTTTAAATGAATAATTTGCTCTTAACTTGCTAACCCTAAGCCAAGTACTGCGTCTACCCAGCGATTTGTGTCCAACTTAAAACAGGCAAAGCCGCTACATGAGCGGGGGCGAGGTCTTCCCATTTAGGCTTTGAGCAAGCGCAAATCAAATAGAGCGAACCGCCCACCACATAACGGGTGTTGAAATGGGCTTAAGTATCACTGGACGATACGCCACGTTGCATCGCGTTTTGTAAACTGATACTACCGTCGTCACTGTCCCGTCTGCATGTTAAGCAGTGCATACTGGTTTATTCCAATATGCGGTGAAAATTGAAAATGCTGATCTCAAATACCAAAACGGTTTCCTATGCCTTGGCCACGGCGGATCAGTTTGACGATATTCATCATCTCAACTATCGGGCGTTTGTAGAAGAAATACCGCAGCATCCACCTAATGTTCAGCGTAAATTGATCGATAAATTTCACGATCAAAATACTTACGTGATTGCAAGATGCAAAGGCGAAACCATTGGCATGGTCACCATACGCGGGCAAAGGCCATTTTCTTTGGATAGCAAGCTGGTCGACCTTGATTCATATTTGCCAAAGGCTCGCGCAATTTGCGAGCTACGTTTGTTGTACGTGGTGCCAGAACATCGCCGGTCGGTGGTGTTTTATGGATTGGTGCAGGCTTTGTTTACGGCGGCCACTGAACAAGGTTATGACTTAGCGATAGTGTCAGCCACGCTGCGTGAAATGAGACTCTATAAACATTTAGGATTTGTGGCTTTTGGGTCTGAAGTCGGCACTGAAGCAGCGCGTTTTCAACCAATGTGGTTGGATTTTAGTGGCCTAAAAAATGCAGTGCCGCATTTGGTCGACTTCAAAGACGATAGCACAAACTTTAGCACTGGGCCTGTGACTATCAGTGCTACAGTGCGCGCGGCTTTTGCGGCACCTCCGGTGTCACATCGGAGTGCGCAATTTTTCGCCTTGCTAACCCGCACGCGAAAGGCGTTGTGCGAGCTCACTGGCGCGAGAGAGGTCGCCGTCCTGTGTGGCAGCGGCACTACCGCCAACGACGTGATAGCGCTTCAAATTGCAGCGCGCTTTGGTGCGACAACGCGAGGGCTAATTTTGACCAACGGTGAATTTGGCGAACGACTATGTGCGCACGCAGCCCGCGCCGGTTTGTGCGCGGACGCATTGCGTAAACCATGGGGTGAAACCTTAGACATTGACACCGTTGCACAGCAATGTGGTGGCGAAAAATACGCATGGATTTGGTGTGTACACTGCGAAACCTCGACCGGTGCGTTAATTGATTTGCCCGCTCTAAAGCAATATTGCGTCCAGCAAAATATTGCCTTGTATTTAGATTGCATGAGCACGGTAGGCGTGATTGAAATTGATTTGCACGGCGTTGAACTTGCCAGCGCATCAAGCGGCAAGGGGTTGATGGGCATTGCAGGCCTCGCCATGGTGTTTGCCAACGGGGTTTGGCTGGATACCCCGCATGCACCCACGTCGCTCAACCTTGCCGCTTATTTGCAAACGCCGGGCACACCCAACACCATGCCGTCGCCTTTATTGGCAGCCCTTGATGCTAGCGTGCGGGCAGTTAACGCAGAACGATTTTCGCAAATTGATCGCGCCATGTGTTGGCTGCGCGCTGCCATAAGTCGTGAAGCAACCGCGTTTGGATTGCACATTATTACCCCGCTAAATGCTCACGCGGCGGTTTTAACCTTAGCATTGCCGGCGCAATACAGTGCGACCAGCGTTGGCCTACAGCTGCAAAAAAGTGGCGTTGTTGTGGGGTTTGAAAGTACATATTTATCTGAACGCAATTGGCTGCAAATTGCATTGATGGGCACTGCAACCGATGACCTTTCCGACCTGCGGCGCTTGGTGTATGAATTGCGCCACGCACTGAGGGTGTGAAGATTTTTGTGTTGGATTGATTTTTTGTTAGGCTACTTTGTCGTACCCGCTAACTCTAATTCTTTTAAGCCGCCAACCCCATCTTTTCCAACCGAAACCGCGCCGGCGTCGCGCCATTCATCCGAGCGAAGAATCTCACGAAGTTAGTCGATTCGGAAAAGCCCATTTGGTGGCCTATTTCGGTGATGCTTGCATCGGTGTGAATCGACAGGCGCGCGGCTTCAAGTGCTATCTGCAATCTATCAACACCTTTGCTGATTGGCCGGTGGCGGCTACGCACACGCGGTTTAGTGTGCTTTCAGAATAGCCGAGGTGCTTGGTGTATTGTCCTGCGCTCCATTGTTGCTTGAAAGTTGCTTCTAGCTTTTTGCGTAAAAGTTGGAAAACGATGGGGTTGGCGTTTTTACTGGTGGTCAAGGCTGACCTTGCACCATGCCACCGCGCCAAGCGCAGCAGCAGGCCAAGCACCGCATTTTGTATTACGGCGTTGTGAAGGGTACATTCGTCGTAGTGGTCAAAATCGCGGTGCAGCGTGTCTATTTGGTGATTAATTTCTTTGCAAAATTGGGTATGCAGTGGAACCACTCCGGGCCAATCTTCGATGGATGCGTGAAGCATGTTCAGCACAACGCGGTGGCCTTGCGCTGGCAGTTATGCGGTGGGCTCCACCAGCAATATCCAGCCCTTCCACGGGCGTTTCCACCTGCCATTGCTGCACCTGCGCGGGAACGACGGCTCGTCGGTGTTTTGCAATCCTGCATAATTGATTTTGAAATGGAATAATAACCTGTAGATGCCCTAATTTAGGGCATCTACAGCTTATCCAAAAAAAAGTCCAAAAAATGGTGATGGATGCAGGTTTAATAGCGAAAGACCTGCCACCGATACTTTTAACCCAGTTACACCGGATCATTTTTCAGCTCACGTTACCCCGTTGAAAACATGTACACCCAAGCCATCACGCTTGGCTTGATACATTGCCGAGTCTGCGGCGCGCAAGTAGTCGTCGGTTGTGGCGAATGCTTCTTGGCTGCTCACCACACCAATACTTGCACTGCTAATCACAGCGTGCGTGCTTAATTGATAGAGTGCGGCAAGTGCTGCTGCAATACGATTTGCGTTGGCGATTGCATTTGCCAAATCAACCGATTCGAGCAGCACCGTAAACTCATCACCGCTCATGCGCGCAACCAGATCCGCTCCTCGCACGCTAGATTCAAGTCGGCGGGCAACTTGCTGTAATAGTTCATCACCGACGTGGTGCCCAAGTGAATCGTTTACCGATTTGAAGCCATTGAGATCTAGTAACAGCACGGCGAACATTACCGCCTCGGTTTTTAATGCAGTTTCTTGTTGCAACACGATAGCGTGCTCGAGCCGATCGCGGAACAAGGGGCGGCCGGGCAAGTTGGTCAAAGGATCATACGAGCTGCCGCGTTCGGCCAAGTCGCTGAACGATCCCGCCATGCGTACCGCAACGCTGTGTTCAAAATGGGCGACACCGCGCCAATTGACCCACACCTTACGCCCGCTTGCGTGTTGGGCACGAAAATCGACTGAAAAATTTGGCGTACTGCCCGATAAGTGTTTGCGATAAACGGCTTGCACGCGTTCGCGGTCATCTGGGTCGATGAGCTGTTCGAGAAAACGCCACCCGTTAGTATGCAAATTGTCATGCTCCCTCAGCCCAACAATTTCATGGAAGCGCTGCGACACATGCAAAACATCTGTCTGTAAATTCCAATCCCAAATACCGTCATTGGACCCGCGTGCGGCGAGCACATAACGATTTTCAGATTGCACTAACTCAAGCTCGGTGTGCTTTTGCGCGCTGACGTCAATCATCAAGCCGATCATGCGATTGGCTCGGTCTGGCTCGACGATTACACGACACAAATCACGCACCCAAACGATCTGGCCTGACTTAGCAAACAGTCGGTAATTCATGTCGTAGGCGTAACTGTGCGCAGCACTGTAGGCGGCTTCGTCTATTGCTAATGCAGCGGGATAATCATCGGGATGCACATGCGTACGCCAAAAATTTGCGTCAGCGCGCCATTCTTCCACCGTATAACCGAAAAGGCGCTCGACTTGCGGGCTTAAAAATGTATTGCCAACGCCGCGTTCGGCTTCCCACACAACGCCGTCAATGGTTTCGAGTAGGCGCAAAAAACGCTGGCGAATTTCAACTAATACTTGTTCGGTGACTTCCGTGATTTCAACCAATATACCTTGGCGGCTGAGCACGTGATCATCAGCGTCCGATTCTGCCTGTAGCTGTAACCGCACCCAGCGATAGTCGGCGTTGGCAAAACGTAAACGGAACACTGGCATGCCAGATTTAAATGTGCCTCTGTCATCGGGATGTATGAAATCAAGCAAAGACTGGCCTAGCGTCTCGTTTAGCGCATGGCCAGTGCGTTTTTGCCAAGCGGGATTTAAGTAGCGGATGACCCAAAGTGCATCTGTTTGCACCACGACTTCAGGTAGCAACTGCAGCAGTCGCAGCGGTTGTAATGGTTGATGAGGCGGTGTGGCATTGTCAGACATAGGCAATAATCGTCTCGTTAGCGCTTGTGCAGTTCGGTGTGTAAGATTACCATCAAAACTTAATTTGCATATGGGTATAACATCAGCTTGGCAGCGGCGCTGTCCCTTATGTTGTCCATGATGTTGTCTGTGATGTTGTCCCAGATGTTGCCCCTAATGTTGCCCTGAAGCACAAAAGTGCTCACAGGATAAACTAAGTATTTCACACTATCGAGAGGGAAATTATCATGGCAGAAATGAAGTTCGAAACGCCCGTATTCATCAAGGAAAAGGCCGAGCAGCCTATCGACCTTGTTAAAACGCCGTATTTTTACAACGATGGCGGCCACCCGTGCTACCTAAAACAATTGCCGCGTGGTGCCAAGCTAATTAAACCAGCCACTACCGATCCACGTGTTGCCATTGGTAATGAATACGTGGTGTCGCAAATTAAAAGCATAAAGCAAACGCCGCCTTATGGCATCGAGACGCAGTTGGGTTTTGTTGGCGCAGAGGTGGCCTATGCCCCACTGTGGGCCACGCGCGATGTGGCTGCAGCCTTTGGCATCACACTCGTAGAAAAGGGGCAGGCTGTGCATCTTGAAAGCCCAGTGCAAACGCTGTCGCAGATTGAATATGAGTACGGCGTTTTTGCCGGGCATTGGTCGCCTTATCAAGAAACAGGTAGCAAACTACTCAGCGTGGTGTGCACCGATCTTGAGCACCATGATTTCCCCCACATCTTCGCGTCCATTGATAGCACGCTGCCCCTGGTCACCTCTGTCGGGCGTTATTGGCCTAAGCTCAGCAAAGTTCGTCTTGCTGATTTGTGGGTGCCACAGGGCAGCGCGCTGTATATTCCGCCAAAGCCGTCACAGCCAAACGCCGAGTGTATCGATCTACACAACAATCGCAATTCCGCCCGTGCCTGCTGGGGAAACATTCGGCAAAATAGCTTACTGACTAAAACCTTACTGCAAGCAAACCATGGGTTTTTCTATTGGTACTGGAACGCAACCGACACGATACATACGCAGCCACTGCCGGAAGATTGATGGTTTGGCGTTGGGGTGGAACAATTAGACTGAGCGCTTGGCCGTTTGGGCAGCAAAACGGGCAGGCGAAAGAACTTGCGGCAAGCGAGTCCGCATGGTGGATTTTGTGGCTTGCGGCACGGTAAACTGGAATACCTAAGTAGGGTGGTGCAATGAAATTTCAGTTGACCGCTTGAGTTATTGGCAAGGATTTCAGCAGCAAAATTCGTTATCTGTAGTTTGATAAAGCGCCCGCAACCCTAAAACAAGCGTCCATATTTACGCATTGCTTTAAATTTAAATGGAACAGCCATGAAAACTAATCTGCAAGCTCGTATTACCATCGACTCAGCTCAATGTAGTGGGCGGCCATGTATCCGTGGCCAGCGGATTCGTGTTACGGATGTATTGAGCTTGCTAAGTGCCGGTGCAACGCATCAGGAAATATTGCAAGACTACCCGACGCTGCAAAGCGAAGATATTTTTGCAGCGCTTGAATATGCCGCGCTACAAACCAACCACGCCGTGTTAATTGCGGCGTGAAATTACTCGTAGATAATCAATTACCCATCGCGCTTGCAAGATATTTAGAAGCCAATAATTTTGCGTGTGAGCACGTGCAAGACGTTGGGCTAGACGCAGCTGACGACCAGACAATATGGCAATACGCAATTGCAAATAGTTTGGTTATTGTTACGAAAGATGAGGATTTTCAGTTGCTCGCAACGCGACAGGCGTCGTCGCGACCGCAAGTGGTTTGGGTAAGAATTGGTAACTGTAGAAAAGTGACGTTGTTGGCTGCATTTGCGAGTGTGCTTCCCGCTATGCGAGACCTGCTGGCTGCGGGCGAGGCGGTGATTGAAATTCGGTAGTTTGTAGGCGTTAGGATAGACAAAAATTGAAGTTAATTTTGAGCGTATTGACACAAAAATGGGTGAAATATGGGTCGCGCAGGCGAGATTTGAGCCGATTTAGCCATAGTCCGACAGGCTGCTAGTCCTACTGTGTTACAAAAGACATAAATTAAAGCCAGCGCTATTTTCAATTCGAAAATGACTTTATTTTAGCCGCACCAACGCTCAAAAATGCACTCACGTAGCCCGGCTCTAGCGGCTTTTTGCGATAGCCGGGGTCGGTAGTTAATCATCGATGCTACCAATCGTTAGCCACCGACCCCGGCTATCGCAAAAAGCCGCGAGAGCCGGGCTACGGAATATACAACACATTAAATTGAATGATGGGTTGAAGATGCCCTAATTTAGGGCGTCTGCGGCATGAATAATACTTCGTAAGGTTGGCTTTGTTGACGTTATGTACGTTTCTGCAAACCATCAAGAGTTGACGCGGTGTCTGACGCTTCGCGCTCGTCAGCGCGCGTATCAGGCGCAAGCGCGTGTACCCGCATTTCCGCCCCCCGGCAGCGCGGTGTCCACCATTTCTGCGAGCAATATACGCGTCCGCTCATCCGACTGTAATCGTGCAGCCGGGGTCATTTTTGCGCGCAATACTGAGAAATTTTTTGGTGCCACAATTATCCTTAACGCTTAAATGAAATTAAATGTTTGCTGCATCGCCAGGTATTTCCGCTGACCCGCCAGCCACTGGTAGAGGTTACGGTTGCTGCTCAAGTTGTCTAGCAATGACCCTAAGGTGTTCAAAGCAAAATTTGCAGCGGCTGCCCTGTGCGAACCACCATGTCGATGAGTGCATCAACCGTAAAATTGCTGTTTTTGTGGCGAAGCATATCTGATACGCGTGGTCTGGAAACACCAAGCAACGCGGCCGCTTTGGCTTGAGTGAGCCGCTCTTTTTGCATCCATTCGGTTAATGTGTCGATCAGTTGCTTTTTGATCGCCAGCTTTTTGGCGATCACCTCGCGCACTTGCGCTTGGAGGGCGGAGGCTTCGGCTTCATCGAAGCCGAGGTCAGCAAATACGTTGCCGCCTACAGGTGTAGTGTGCCCAATTTCATTGTCAGCAATAGGTGCAGTTTTAGATTTCATAGTGCGTTCCTTTCGACTATTACGCCGTCATACCTTGATTTAGCGAGTGCTTTGTCTTGTTTACTGGTGCCGTTGGTTTTTTTCTTGAAGTTTTCTGGCGGCAGTGGAGCACGTAAACCGCTTCTTCAAATTTGGCAACATACATTACGCGATACCAACCATCCCGTTGGTCAATAATTATTTCTTTCACGCCACTACCCACTTGAGCGATGGGTTTCCAATGATCTGGCTCCAACCCAAACTGCACTTGGCTCAATTCAGAGTTTTTGAGATTTGAGGATGGCTTTAGATGCCCTAATTTAGGGCATCTACAAAGGATCAAGTGCGAAAAATAAAAGCACTGAATATTTTGTATGTGATGTTTGAAAACCTGCCCCTGCGTGTTCTGGCCAAGTTTTTAATTGATGTACAAAATCAGCAGGTTGCATACGTTCAAGCGGCGCTTAGTTCTTGCGATAGCTCAGGATGCTTGATGATAAGCCGCAACAGGCACACTACGCCGCCCGGCGGCGCGAATCTGCCTTGCTCCCAGTCACGCAAAGTAGCCACGGGTGTTGCAATGCACTCGGCAAACGCCGCTTGCGTGAGGCCGGATTTTTCACGCGCTTGACGCACAAGAATCTGCGCAGGCGTAGTGACACGCCCAAGACCTGCTTTCGCTTCGGCGAGCGCCTGCCGCAAGTCAGGTATCGGTTCGCCAGCATCGGCCTCGATGGCCGCCGCCACTTTTTCGATATTGATTTTTTTGATGCGCATATCACACCGCCTTTTTGATGTCGGCGGGAAGCATGTTGTCGCGGTTAGATTTCGCGTACACCGCAATGAGTAACACCACTTCCTGCTCGGTCAGGTTAAAATAAATCACGCGCGCACCGCCGGACTTGCCCGATCCAGCGCGGCTCCAGCGAACCTTGCGCGCGCCGTCTGCGCCGGGTATCACATCGCCCCCCCAGCGAATTGGCCGCTATCCAGTCGATAAAAGCCAATCGCTCATCCTCGCTCCACAGCTTTTCAGCCTGCTTTTGAAAGGTTGGAGTTTCGATAACGGTACGCATACATCTATTATACGGGAATTCAGTATAGACGGGTAACTGCTCATGGAGCGGCGTGGCGCATGTTCAGGTGACAAAAAAATGAAGACTAGATCTTTTGACGGTATCGAAATGCATAATGGTTCTGGCGGCGCATCTGCAACCTACGGCTTGTTTACGCCCGTGTGGTAGCCCAAGCTGATGAATTAGCGGCGATTTTGCGGGAACGAGTATGGGCTGTAGAAGCCCTAATTTAGGGCATCTACAAAAGATAAAGTGCGAGGAATTAAAACACTAAATATTTGAAATGTTATATTTTAAAACCTGCCCCCCCCCCGCACGCGCGATGCTCACAGCGCGCTCATAATCGCGCATCATGCCGCTCAAGCGAATGCTGCCATGCAAGTAATTTTTCATCTGCGGTTAACAGGGCTGCGCTGTGCGCAAGCGTGGTGGCGGCAATAAGACGATCGGCGGGGTCGCCGTGAAGGCTATTTAGTTGCGCCGCATGCGAAGCGATAATACCGTCGATGGGTAGCTCAACTAAACCCGCTCGCAACAGATCAATACGCCATTGTGCGAGCGAACTTGGAAGCCGCAGCCGGTCAGCATTTGCCAATACACCCACTTCCCAAAAAGTGATGGCGGAAACGGCGACAGACCCACTTGCCCATTTTAGTTCGATGAGTGCCCGTGCCTTTTTTCCAAGTTTGCGTTCTGCCTGATCTACCCACACAAGCACATGGGTATCGAGCACTATCATGTCAATGCATCCCATTGAACATCGATCGGTGAAATGATGTCGCCCAACACTTTAACTTGGCCCTTATGTAAACCAATGAGAGATGCCGCACGCGGAGGGTGATAGGG
>JAYUOW010000119.1:0-15295 GCA_043760555.1 Betaproteobacteria bacterium | reverse complement strand
CGGGGCGATTTGCAACGCGTCGCCTAACAAATGCACGCCAGGCGCGTTTTTCGCTTCGTAGGTGAGCCAATTAATTTCGCACCAGCGTTTGTTCGCCGTGATAAACGCATCGGCAATAGCACCGGCTTTCATTGGCGGTAGCGCATTGAGCACGTCTACTTTTACGTCATCAAGTTCAAGCTTTGCCGTCATGGTGCTTAAATCCACATCGACTAACTTGCTGTTTGGCCGGTATTCCACCATGCCGGGATACATTTCTGCCCACGCTTTTTTAAACAATCCCGGCTTTGAAGTAACGTCAGCATTCGCGTCCAAAATAAGTACTTTTGATTTTGGTTTGGCTTGCTTTAAATACGCCGCCATCTGGCACGCACGCTCATACGGTCCGGGCGGGCACCGATACGGGGCTTCTGGAATTGAAATTGCGACGACGCCGCCATCGCGCATGTCTTCAAGCTGTTTACGTAACGCCACCGTCTGCGCACCGGCTTTCCAAGCGTGCAATACGCGAGCCTGCGCATCAGCATTGTTAAGCGCAGGCAACGCCGAATACATAAAATCAACGCCAGGCGACAGCACCACGCGGGCGTAGGCGATAACTTCACCGTTGCTTAGGCGCACTTGTTTTTTATCGTGATCCACCGCCACCGCTTCACCCTGCACTACTTTCACGCCCCATGCGTTTTGCAGGCCGTCGTAGCTCATGGTGATGTCGGCCAAGGTTTTGCTGCCGCCGATGACGAGATTAGAAATTGGGCACGAAATAAATGTGGGGTTACGCTCGATCATCACCACTTCAATTTTTGAATCTAACATACGAATATATTTGGCCGCAGTCGCACCACCATAGCCGCCACCCACGATCACCACCCTATTGGCACCGTTACCAGAAAGGCTCGTGGTTGCACAACCGGACAGGCTGGAGACGCCCGTAAATAGGGCCGAAGTGGCCACTGAGCCAGCTAGTACGCTTGTGCCCTTTACAAAATTTCTACGATTAATTGTCATGATTTTTATCCTCGAATTTTATGGTGGCTTTAGGGTTTTTGAGCGGCAAAATAATCTGCCATCGCTTTAATTTCAGCGTCCGTGTAGCCCTTGCTAATTTGGTGCATCAGCGTTGCCTGCCGCGTGCCATTTTTAAAGTTAGCCATTTGGGTAATGAAATATTCAGCATCACGTCCGGCTAAGCCCGGCACAACTGACCCTGCCGCACTTTTGCCATTGGTGCCGTGGCACGCCGCGCAATTCGCAGCCAGTGCGCGCACGCCCGACGGCGTCAAGTTTGATGGCGCGAACGGAATCGGCGGCGGGGCGGCGACTGCAGCTGCGGGTGGGGCAACAGCTACCGGTGCTGCAGGTGTAGTTTGCGCGATAGCTGCGCTGCTAATTAAAGCGAACGTGGCGCAAATTTGAATAGCTCGATGACTAAAGCGTTGCATGGTTTTCTCCTCAGAAATAATTGATTTTGTTCAGCATATCACATTAGCGCAGACGCAAAAACGCCCAAGACTTGATGCACAAGCTTGGGCGTTTTTATTGCAGCTAATAATTTCGCTACGTGTTACTGCTCAACAACTGCGGCTTCTTTTTCTTCCGAAATATCGAGCTTCACTTTACCTTCAACGTCCACACCAATGGCCACTTTGCCACCGTTAGCCAAACGACCAAACAATAACTCATCAGCCAAGGCGCGGCGAATGGTGTCTTGAATCAATCGTGCCATCGGACGCGCACCCATGAGCGGGTCAAAACCATTTTTAGCTAGATACTTCTTCAAATCATCGGTGAAGCTCACATCTACTTTCTTCTCCGCTAATTGGCCTTCTAACTGCATCAAGAATTTATCGACCACCTTCAAAATAACGGGCTCGGTTAACGGCGCAAACGAAATCGTTGCGTCTAAACGATTGCGGAATTCCGGCGTAAACATCCGCTTAATTTCCGCCATCTCATCGCCAGCTTTTTTGTCATTGGTAAAGCCGATACTGGTTTTAGCAAGCTCAGACGCACCGGCGTTGGTGGTCATCACCAACACCACATTGCGGAAGTCTGCTTTGCGGCCGTTGTTATCCGTCAAGGTGCCGTGGTCCATCACCTGGAGCAATACGTTATAAATATCCGGATGCGCTTTTTCAATTTCATCGAGCAACACGACGCTGTAAGGATGCTTGGTAACCGCTTCCGTTAACAGCCCCCCCTGATCAAAACCAACATAGCCCGGAGGTGCGCCAATTAAGCGCGATACGGCATGACGCTCCATGTATTCACTCATGTCAAAACGAATAAGTTCAATGCCTAAAATAAACGCTAACTGACGCGCCACTTCGGTTTTGCCCACACCTGTTGGGCCTGAAAATAGGAAGCTGCCGACTGGTTTTTGCGGGCTGCCCAAACCAGAGCGCGACATCTTGATGGCCGTGGCTAAGGCTTCTACAGCCTTATCTTGGCCGAAAACCACGTTGCGCAAATCACGATCAAGGGTTTTAAGTGCATTGCGATCATCGCTTGAAACATTGCGCGCCGGAATACGCGCCATCTTGGCGACAATTTCTTCAATTTCGGTTTTGCCGATGGTTTTTTTCTGCTTCGATTTTGGTGCGATGCGCTGTGCCGCACCAGCTTCGTCAATCACGTCAATGGCTTTATCAGGCAGATGGCGATCATTGATGTAACGGGCAGATAATTCAGCCGCCGTGGTTAACGCCGCCGCCGTGTATTTCACGCTGTGATGCGTTTCAAAGCGCGATTTTAGGCCACGCAAAATTTCAATGGTTTCAGGAATCGACGGCTCAGGCACATCAATTTTTTGGAAGCGTCGCGATAGCGCTGCGTCTTTTTCAAAGATGCCGCGATACTCGGTGTAAGTCGTTGCACCAATGCATTTTAGCTGTCCACTGGATAACGCCGGTTTCAACAAATTAGACGCATCTAAGGTGCCGCCCGAAGCTGATCCTGCGCCAATGAGCGTATGAATTTCATCAATAAACAACACCGCATTTGGGTTGTCTTTTAGCTGCTTTAATACCGCTTTTAGGCGCTGTTCAAAGTCGCCACGATATTTGGTGCCCGCCAGCAACGCGCCCATGTCAAGTGAATATACTTGCGCTTTCGCCAACACTTCTGGTACTTCACCATCGACAATACGCTTGGCTAACCCTTCGGCAATCGCGGTTTTACCCACACCGGCTTCGCCAACGAGTAGCGGATTATTTTTGCGGCGGCGGCATAAAATTTGAATCACGCGCTCGACTTCATTGGCGCGACCGATCAGCGGATCAATCTTGCCATCCGTGGCCAATTGATTCAAATGCTGCGTGAAACTTTCGAGCGCGCCAGTGGCTTGCTCACTTTCCGCCGCTTCCGTCTCAGACTCTTCTTTTTTAGGTCCCGCCACCGCGTTTTTAGCGATGCCATGCGAGATAAAATTCACTACGTCCAAGCGCGAAACGCCTTGTTGATGCAGGTAATAAACAGCGTGCGAATCTTTTTCACCGTAAATTGCCACGAGCACATTAGCGCCTGAAACTTCCTTTTTGCCCGACGATTGCACATGCAGCATGGCGCGCTGAATCACCCGCTGAAAGCCCATCGTGGGCTGCGGCTCAACGTGTTCTTCACCGGCAACTACAGGTGTGTGTTGCTCAATAAACTCAGTGAGCGATTTGCGTAAATCTTCTACGCTGGCCGAACAGGCTTTTAACACTTCGGTGGCCGCATGGTTATCTAACAAAATGAGCAGCAAATGTTCAACGGTCAAAAATTCATGCCGTTTTAATTTGGCTTCTTGGTATCCCGCTTGCAAGCTAACTTCTAATTCTGGTGCAATCATGATTCTGTGCCTTTCTCTGGCGCAATTTTGTTTAATCTACTCTTTGAACATCGTATTGAATCGCCGCGTTTCAAGATACCGAACTGACAATTAAGTTTCTTCCATTCCACACATTAGCGGATGCTGGTGCTTCTTCGCAAAATCCATCACTTGATCAACCTTCGATTGCGCCACATCACGCGGAAACAAACCGCAAATTCCACGCCCCTCGGTGTGCACTTTGAGCATAATTTGCGTCGCCCGCTCTGGAGGCTGCCCAAAAAAATTCTCCAGCACGTAAATTACAAACTCCATCGGCGTGTAATCGTCGTTATACATCACCACTTGCCACATCGACGGCGGTTTTACGTCTGCCGGTCGCTCTTTTACTTCGGTAGAATCATCACCTGCGGGTTTAACACTCATGGCACTTTGCTCAAAAAATTGCGTTAATCATAATGTGGGCGATGACAGCACGTATTTCAAGTGCCTTTTATGTAGATTACACCCATAAGCTACAAGAATGAGACACCCGCAAAAGGTTTTTATGGCTTTTGAATAAATATTTAATCAGCCGCTTGACACGCACCCATTAAGGCGGTACAAAGCTGGTTGGAGTTTGGTTCAAGTACGTTGCATTGCGAAAGCCATGTTGCTCAAAGCGGTTGCGAGCTCTTGTTCCCAAACATTTCCGGGACTCCAACCCGTTTTTTGATAGAGAGTAATTGAATATGGCATCAGGTACCGTTAAGTGGTTCAACGACGCAAAAGGTTATGGCTTCATTACTCCGGATGATGGTAGCGAAGATTTGTTCGCACATTTTTCGGCGATCCAAATGAATGGCTTTAAAACCTTGAAAGAAGGCCAAAAAGTCGCGTTTGAAATCACCCAAGGCCCTAAAGGCAAGCAAGCATCAAATATCCAGAACGGCTAATCTAGCCCTACTGAATGTTCTAAACCCTTGTGGCGCAAGCCACAAGGGTTTTTTATTTTACAGTGCTATTTTGTAGTCGCTTAACTTTTTATGTTGATTGCCTTCAATAAGCCCTTCGGCGTTATCTGCCAATTTAGCCCGTCTGGCGATAAACCCACGCTAAAAGATTACCTTGATATTCCCAATGTATACCCAGCAGGCAGGCTTGACACTGATAGCGAGGGCTTACTTTTATTGACCGATGATGGTGTGCTGCAAGCGCGCATTGCGCACCCGCGCTACAAAGCGCAAAAACGCTACTTGGCGCAAGTAGAAGGTATTGCCACTGTGGAACAGTTAGCCACGTTGCGAAAAGGCGTCAATTTGGGCGATTTTACGACTCAACCAGCACTAGCCGTCGCCATACCCGAACCCACGTGGTTGTGGCCGCGTATCCCGCCAATCCGCGTGCGCCAGAGCATTCCTACGTCATGGATCGAGCTGACCATCAGCGAAGGTAAAAATCGCCAAGTACGTCGCATGACGGCTGCCGTGGGGCTACCTACATTGCGGCTGATTCGCCTCAGCGTGGGTCGCATTACACTAGAAACGCTGGTTCAGGCGCTGGCCAATTCGCCGGCCAATTCGCTGACTGCACCGGCGCAAGCACGTTCAAATTTAGTTTTAGAAGCACTTGAGACACAAGCAACGGACGTTTTGCTGCCCGGAAAGTTCAAAATTATTTCTACTCAATTGCTATAAATCTCGAAAAAAAACCGGCGAAAAACGAAATTCCCTTATTTTTTAAGCACTTAGCGATGCAAAATCGCACAAAAAACTTTCAATCTAGATGTCAACCAGTTATAATTCGGGTCGTTAATAGCCATGACAGGACTAAAAGCTGTCTGAACTGAATAACGCATTATTTGATCCGACATACCGTTTTTTAATCTTACTTTAATTAAGGCCGCTAAAATGAAAACTATCGCTACCGTTGTTGCTTCCCTATTCGCTGCTGTTGCTTTGAACGCTGCTGCTCAAGCTCCTGCCGCTGCCCCAGCTGTTAAAGCTGCTGCTCCAGCCGTTGCCGCCGCTCCTGCTGCTGCCCCAGCTGCTGCCGCTGCTCCAGCAAAAGCTGCTGCTGCTCCAGCCGCCGCTGTTAAAGCTGCTGCTCCAGCCGCCGCTGCAGCTCCTGCTGCTGCTCCAGCAAAAATGTCTGCTGAAGAAAAGAAAGCCGCTAAAAAAGCTAAATACGAAGCTGCTAAAGCCGCTAAAGCTGAAAAAGCTGCCGCTGCTAAGGCCGCTAAAGCTGCAAAAGCTGACGCACCAAAGAAGTAATTTTACCCTGACTCAAACCCCAGCTTTAGCAGGGGTTGAGACATAAAGGCGGAGCTAAGGCTTCGCCTTTTTTTATTTCCGGCTTCGCCTTTTTTTATTTCCGGCTTCGCCTTTTTTCATTTCCGGCTCAGCTTTTTCGTTTCCGGCTCCGCTTTTTTCGTTTGCCTATTATTTACCTATTACAACGGTGTAGACCCTGCAGATTTGCTAAAGTTCGGCATCCGTATTTCTACCCACTATTTTTATCATGGCAAAACCACATATCGTTATCGGCTTATCGGGCGGCGTTGATTCGTCGGTCGCAGCGTTGTTGTTAAAACAGCAAGGCTATGCCGTCACGGGACTGTTCATGAAAAATTGGGAAGACGATGACGACGGCCAATATTGCTCCACCCGCCAAGACTTCATCGACGCCGCAGCCGCCGCCGATGTGATCGGCATTGATTTTGAAGCCGTTAATTTTGCGGCCGAATACAAGGATCGCGTGTTCGCCGATTTTTTGCGTGAATACAGTGCAGGGCGCACGCCCAATCCCGATGTACTGTGCAATGCCGAAATTAAGTTCAAAGCATTTTTAGATCACGCTATCGCCTTAGGCGCGGAAAAAATCGCGACGGGTCACTACGCGAAAGTTGATGAGATAGATGGACGTTTTCGCTTGTTGCGCGGCAACGACCCGGGCAAAGACCAAAGTTATTTTTTGCATCGCCTCAATCAATATCAATTGAGTAAAACCTTATTCCCCATAGGCCATTTGCGCAAAGATGTGGTGCGCCAACTGGCGCGAGATGCAGGCCTGCCCAACCACGCAAAAAAAGATTCCACCGGTATTTGCTTTATTGGCGAGCGTCCTTTTCGCGAATTTTTACAACGCTATTTACCGCGCAATCCGGGCTACATGGTAACCCCGGAAGGCAAGCAATTAGGGCGTCACGAAGGATTGATGTACTACACTTTAGGGCAACGTCAGGGCTTAGGCATTGGCGGAATCAAGCCTTCAAAAAACGATGCGGCCGAAAATTCAGGTGCGCATTTAGCGTGGTATGTGGCCGAAAAAAACATGGTGCGCAACGAGCTTGTGGTGGTGCAGGGTCACGACCATGTCCTGCTGCAAAAAACAAACCTACAGGCGCAAGACGCCAGCTGGACGGCGGGTACCGCACCGGTTTTCGATAACGCTAAACCGGTCGGTGCAAAAACCCGCTATCGCCAAACCGATGCAGCGTGCGTCTATGCGCAAGCTGACGCGCCAACGCAATTCAGCCTAAAATTTGAAACCCCGCAATGGGCAGTAACGCCCGGTCAATCAGCCGTGCTTTACCAAGGCGATGAGTGTCTTGGCGGCGGCATCATCACGGGTTAGCTTTTAAAAAATAACTGCAACGGCACTTCCACCCGACCGCGCCATGCAGTTTCGTTGTGATCAGCACCGGTCTCAACAACCGTAATCCAATCTTTATTGCTCACATAACCTTTGGCTTTGACGATGGCGTCCACTCGTTGCTGGTAACCTAAATAAAGCGCATCTAAATTGATAGTGCCGTGATCAAAATAAAGTTTGTGTTTACCAGCTTTGGGCAAATTTTGCTCAACCCACGTAATGAAGCTATTCGCAATTTCTAAACCCACAGCTGGCGCGGGAGGGCGCACTAATTCTGGTTTGGTGGTGAACGGCCAGTGGGTAGACATGCAGCCTGCCGCGCCAAAGGTTTCTGGATATTTTGCCAAGGCGTAAAGTGAGATCAAACCGCCCATGCTGGCTCCCATTATTGCGGTGTTTGCGGCATCAGTCAGCGTGCGATAACGGCGATCAATAAACGGTTTTAAATCACTCACCATGAAGTGTAAATAACCGTCGGATAGCAACGGCTCTTTGGTGTAGTTACCCGCCTCAATAGCAGCGGGCGACATATTTACCACAGCCGCAGCAGGCGCGTATTCGCGGCGGCGCAACGACGTGTTATCAATACCCACAATAATCGGCGGCCTAATTTTTTTAGCTTGCGTGAGCGAAATTGCTTTTTTATCCACCGCCCAAGGCTGGCCGTTGGTGGATGTTGCCGGATCAAATAAATTCTGACCATCGTGCATGTATAGCACCGGATAACGGGTGTTTTTAACGGCATCACGATCGTAGCCCGGCGGTAGCCACACGACAATGCGCCGCACCGCTGCTTGCTTAGCGATAAAATTTTCGTGCGTTACAAAACGCCCGCCTTCTTCCTTCAATGGTGCAGGGGGCGTGGTCGCGCAGCCCGCCAAAGGTAGTAAGCCGACGGCGCCAAGTCCCAAAATATGCTGCACGGCTTGGCGCCGCTGCGGATTATTTTTCATATAGTGCATCTCCAAAAATAACAATAATTACTGCGCTTTTTTACGACACGTAAAAAACCCATTTAGCGTAAGACGCCCTATTTTAGGGTCTTTCGACAGTTTTTTAAGCGTAGCAATAGCGCCGGTATGAAACAAGCTACCGTCATAAAAAATCATGCGATTAAACTTTGCTGGAATCGTTGCGATCCGCTCAAAATAAGCATTAGATTCACCACAATACGCCTGCGCGATGCCGTGCTTAGCGCTAAATTCAGCCATCGTCATGGTGCTGGAATCATGCACCAACAAGTCCGTCGCCAGCGCGTCTTGCTTGGGCTTATAAAAACTTGTGCCGCCCAAACTTGCATCCTCAAACAAATACAGCACTGACGCTGCCAAGCAATGCCCCGCCGCCAGTGTCTGGCTATCGCGATGGCAAATCACTTGGCGCGGCTGCAGTTCGGCCTCTGGTGTGGTGACCATTGCCAAGCGCGCATGCATGTGCAGGGTGCGACGCCCGCCCAAGGCTGCACGCACATAAGCCATAAAAAAATCATCCAGCGGATCACTTATTTCACCCGGCATACCTAGTTGTAAACCGGGATAAGCGTTATACGGCGCTTGCTGAAATTGCACAAAATTTTCAATCGCCAATTGCCGCAAACGCTCGGGATGAAGCAGCGCATCGTCAATAACCAAACAAAAATTGTCGGCATCAATGGCGTGCAATTGAATTTGCGGATTGGGATTAAAACTACATACGGGGGTGTCGATTGCCACTGGTTTTCCTGTTCATTGAGTTTGACCCTGACCGCATTATCCTTGAAACCCACTATTTTCAACATAAGCATATGCAAAAACTGTCTAGCAAAACGCCGCCAAATTACCCCGAAACGCTAGGTAACTTAAGCCTTTTGCGCTAAAATTATGGGTTCTATATTCCATGTTTATTCAATCTAATGGCTGCTTATTTCAAAGAAAAAGTGCTCAGCGTGCACCACTGGACACCAACACTGTTTAGCTTCACCACCACCCGTGATCCGAGCTTTCGTTTTTTAAGCGGCCAGTTCACCATGATCGGCCTAGATATTGCAGGCAAGCCGTTGGTGCGCGCCTACAGCATGGCAAGCGCTAACTACGAAGCGCATTTAGAGTTTTTTTCCATCAAAGTGCAAGAAGGCCCGCTTACGTCTAAACTGCAGCATTTAAAAGTGGGTGACGAAGTGCTGGTGAGTGCTAAAGCCGTTGGCACCTTGATTATGCAAAACATGTTGCCGGGCAAGCATTTGTATTTGCTTTCAACAGGTACTGGTTTAGCGCCGTTCATGAGCCTAATTAAAGACCCTGAAACCTACGAAAAGTTTGAAAAAGTAATCGTGGTGCACGGCACCCGCACCGTGGCTGAGCTGGCTTACGATGACCTAATCCAACATGAGCTGCCCAATAATGAATTTTTTGGCGACTTGGTCAAGGAAAAACTAATTTACTACCCCACCGTTACCCGCGAACCGTTCCGCAATCAAGGCCGGATTACCACTTTGCTGGCCAATGGTAAATTAGCCAGCGATGTTGGCTTGCCGCCCATCAACCGGGCGGATGATCGCGTGCTTATTTGCGGCAGCCCAGAGATGCTAAAAGATTTGAAAACTTATTTTCATAACCTAGGCTGGGACGAAGGCCATATGGATAGTCCAGGTCACTTTGTGGTGGAACGCGCTTTCGTCGAAAAATAGCGTTTATCACGCCCCCATGATGCCCTGAAGAAGCCCGTAAATAGGGCATCTTCAGGGCATTATTATTTGTACTTTAACCGTCAGATTTTTCTGCGCGTTTGCGGCAAATTGATGCGTTTCAACATACAATTGTGCATTCGCTTAAAGCATCCGCTTTAGCTTTTTTGTTGGAATATCATGACGCAAAACTACCCACACTTACTTCAGCCGCTAGACCTAGGCTTTACCACTCTAAAAAATCGCGTACTCATGGGCTCGATGCACACCGGGCTTGAAGATCGGTCGAAGGATTTTCCTAAGCTCGCCGCCTATTTTGCAGAACGGGCGCGCGGCGAAGTAGGCTTGATGGTAACCGGCGGATTTGCGCCAAATATGGCGGGCTGGTTGACGCCATTTGGCTCACGCTTGGCGTCATCCAGCGCGGCTAAAAAACACCACGTGGTAACAGATGCCGTACACCAAGAGGGCGGCAAAATTGCCCTACAAATTTTGCACGCCGGCCGCTACGGCTACACGCCAATTTCAGTTGCCCCATCGGCCATTCAATCGCCCATCACGCCTTTCAAGCCCCGCGAATTAAGCGCTGCAGGCATTGAGAAGCAAATTAAAGCCTTCGTACGTGCGGCAGTGCTCGCGCGTGAAGGCGGCTACGACGGCGTTGAAGTGATGGGTTCCGAAGGCTATTTTATCAATGAATTTTTAGTGGCCGCCACCAACCAACGGACGGACGATTGGGGCGGCAGTTACGCCAACCGAATGCGCTTTCCAGTTGAAGTGGTGCGGCGCATTCGTGAAGCGGTGGGGCATGATTTTATTATTATTTACCGGCTTTCAATGCTCGATTTAATCCCTGATGGCCAAAGCTGGGAAGAAGTAGTCATGCTGGCAAAAGCGATTGAGGCAGCCGGTGCCACCATCATCAATACCGGCATTGGCTGGCATGAAGCGCGAGTACCCACTATCGCCACATCGGTTCCCCGTGGGGCGTTTGCATGGGTAACAAAAAAAATGAAGGCGGAAGTGAGTATTCCCCTTTGCACCACTAACCGCATCAACGCACCGGATGTTGCCGAGCAAATTTTAGCTGATGGCTGTGCTGATATGGTGTCGATGGCGCGGCCATTATTGGCTGATCCCGAGTTCGTGAAAAAAGCCCGCCAAGGCCGAGCGGACGAAATTAATACCTGCATTGGCTGCAATCAAGCCTGCCTAGATCATGTATTTCAAAATAAGCGCGCCTCTTGCTTGGTTAATCCTAGAGCCTGCCATGAAACCGAATTGGTATTCCACAAAGCCACTGCCAAACGCCGCATCGCCGTTGTGGGCGCGGGACCGGCCGGTTTGGCTGCGGCCACTACATTAGCCGAGCGTGGCCATAGCGTGGATTTATTTGATTCAGCCGCCGAGATTGGCGGGCAATTTAATATGGCCAAGCAAATTCCGGGTAAGGAAGAATTTTTTGAAACCCTGCGCTATTTCAAGCGCCGCATCGAGCTTACCGGCGTGAAATTAAAGCTGAACCAGCGCGTAACGGCTGCCGATTTAACCGGCTATAACGACGTGATTTTAGCCACCGGCGTGGCACCGAGAGACCCGAAAATCAAGGGTCAAGACCAACCACACGTGCTTACCTACATTGATGTTTTGCTACACAAAAAACCAGTGGGTCAACGCGTGGCAGTGCTGGGTGCTGGCGGCATTGGTTTTGACGTATCGGAATACTTGCTGCACGATAATGGCGACAACCAGCACGAACCACAAACCATTGAAGCGTTTAACGCGCAATGGGGCATCGTCAACCCTGAAACCGTGCGCGGCGGTGTAGCCAAGCCTGTTAAACCGACGCCAAAGCGGCAAATTACGCTGCTGCAACGTAAAGCCACCAGCATCGGTAAAAACCTCGGTAAAACAACAGGTTGGATCCACCGCGCAGCCCTTAAAATGCACGGCGTTGAGATGATCAACGGCGTAAATTATGAATCCATTGAAGCGGGCGGACTGCTGGTGAGCTTCGGTGAAAAGCGTGAAAAACTTACCCTAATTGAGGCCGATACCATCGTGCTCTGCACCGGCCAAGAGCCGTTGCGCACCTTGGTTGAGCCGCTAAAAGCGGCGAACGTAAAAGTGCATTTAATCGGCGGCGCGTTTGAGGCAGGTGAGTTGGATGCGAAGCGGGCAATTGATCAGGCGACGCGATTGGCGGCGACGATCTAATAACGACTCTGTGCGATACTGGGAAATCACTTTAAATAATTGATGCGTTAGGAGATCAAAAAATGAATTTAACGACCGAACAACTCGCGCAATTGCTGGCTGGCATTGCCAAATCTCAACAAGCGGTGATTGACGCTGTGGATCGCGCTAATGCGGGGTTTCGTGGCACTTATTTGTTACCAACGCTGAACGTAGCGGCGAATTTGCGCTTAAACGAAGTGCGACTGCTGGATTTGCCATCGCGCATTTTGCTCCGCTCGCAGGGGCGCGTGGTGATGGATGTTGAAACGATTCAAAAGAACTTGGAAGAAGCGTTGGGGCATGCGCCTGCTGCAACAGGCGCGGCACCTGCACCAGCTGCCGTAGCGCCAGTTGCTGCAACAGCTGCAGCGGACGATCTGGATTTTTTCAATTCATAGCGCTAATAAAAAATAATCGGCGCGCCATTTCTGGTGCGCTAATTTTATAATCGCCCTAAGCCATCATGCTCGCAATAAGTATTACCGCCTGCTACCCGACCTGTTCTAGCGTCGCCTTGGCCGGCCTGCGCGACCAAGGTCGGTGAGCAATATGCCAACCCGCCCACCCGCCCAAGACAACGTGCATCACTCGCCAGAGCAATTGCCTTTGGATTTGGACATTGCCACACCCGTGGCAACCGTTAAAACACTGACGAGCAGCAGCAAACTATTGCCGCGTGAAGTGTGTAGTAGCGTAGGCTCGCCCTTCATGCCGCCTGATCCGCTGACGGTAATCCAAATATCGCTCGATAGCCTAAATCAACCCGACGGCAACATCATTAACGCCACCAGACAGCCTGGGGGGGGCGAATGGAATGGTTGGGTAATATGGGGTGGCACGGCGTCCTTTGATGCAAGCTTCGATTTCAAAGCGCAAAAAGTGGTGAATGTGCTGGAACGCTGCCCAGAGCTTATGCCCTATTTGGCGCTAGGCACGGGGTTTAGCGTGAGCATCACCGGGCAATCCGCTGAAATTTTTCCGCCGACAACTGCGCAAACGCCGGGCACCGCAGCAGCAGACGCACCAGCCGAGTACCCTCTAAACCAACCGCTCACTTCGCGCACCAGCACAGCAACCAAACTGTTTTTTTTAGCGTCGATACTTCTGCACGCAGCGATCATTATTTTTATTGGTGTGGCTGACCCTAACGCCACTAAAGGATCGGAAAGCCGCGCGGGACGGGCATCTTCAACTGTATTTTCATTGCGTATCAACCCTAAAGCACAACCGCAAGCTGCGACCAGCAGTGCGAGCAAAAGTAATCCAACGCCGTCCGCCACGTCGCGCACCACCGCTACCGCTCAACCTGCACCCACTGCGCCACCAACAGAATCACAACCGTTGCCGCCCGCCCTAGCGACTGCGACGCCAAGCGCCGCCGTCACCCCCTTGCGCGAAGCACCGCTTTTGACCGAGCCCATCAGCCCCATCGCCACGCCAAACATTGCCGTAGCCCCGATGCGCGATGCGCCGTTATTAACCACAACCATTGCCCCCAGCCCCGCCCCAAGCACGGCAGTAGCCACCTTAAACGATGCGCCGTTATTAACGCAGCCCATCGCACCCGTCACCCTAAGTGCCACAGCAGTCAGTGCATTGCGCGACACCCCTGTTTTCACTACACCGCTCACCGCCGTCAACACCCCCAGCACCGCAGTGGCAGCACTTCGCGATGCGCCAATTTTGGCCACCCCAATCGCGCCCGTTCGCACGCCTTCCACCGCCGTAACCAGCCTGCGCGATGCGCCACTGATAGCGCCGCCCCTAACCACTGCTGCAGCGCCCAGCACCAGCGTGACCAGCTTACGTGAGGCACCACTAATTGCCCCCCCCTTGGCCGCCACCGCCGCACCGAGCGCACGTATCACACCCATGCGCGAAGCGCCGATTTTAAGCGCCCCAATTGCGCCAATAGCCGCACCCAGCACTGCCGTTGCAGCGATGCGAGACGCACCAATTTTAACGGCACCCATCGCGCCAATCGCGCCGCCCGCCCCAGCCGTCGCAGCCTTGCGCGAAGCACCCGTTATCACGACGCCGATAGCACCAATCGCCGCGCCAGCGCTCGCGCAACAAATTGCACCCGCACCCGTTTTTGCGCCAACACCCGCGCAGGCTGTAGCGGTGGGCGTCGCCACACCAACGCAATCTGCAAGCAATCCAAGTACAGTCACAGCTGGCGCAAACCCATCTGCGACAACCCCTAGCAAAGTTGCGGCACCATCAACCACCGTGTCAAGCAACACGGTAGACAATATTTTCGGGCCAGCCAGCACCGATACTAAAGTAGGCGATAACAAACCCAACCCCACGCTAGACCCAGAAACCATCCGCCAACGCATGCGCGAGTCCGCCCGCAACAAAGACGCCGGCGAATTTTTAACCGCCACCGAAAAGCGCCCGGCGTTTGCGCTGGCCTTAGCACCAAAGGTAGTCCGTAAAACTAAAGAAGAAATAGCCATTGAACAAGCATGGAAACCCGACTGCCGCACGGCATACAAAGATTCCCCGCTAGGCCTAGCCGCCATCGGCCCACTAATTTGGGGTGCGGTTTCGGACAACGCGAAATGTAAATGGTAGGTTGAGTGGTTGGGGTGGTAAGCATCGGTGGGCGAACAAAGGCGTTTTTGCCGACCGCACTTTAGCGTCTGGTGGATTCAAGTTCGAAGTGCAACGTTGAAAAGTGGATTCTTCCTATAACAACGATAGTTAAAAGCTGTAGGTCGGGTTAGGCGTTTTTTGCCGTAACCCGACGTAGCGGTCGATTTAGAGCCTCACGGCAAAAAAACACCTAACCCGACCTATCCCTGTGAAGATCGCTTACGATAACTGCAGATTGACTACGGGCGGAACTAATTCCATTTCTAAATCATTAGTGAAGCTAAAAGTGCTCCAACGAGCCACGGCCAAGATACGATTGAGCCTATCGTTGATGAGTTAAGTTCCATATT
>JAYUOW010000118.1:0-5073 GCA_043760555.1 Betaproteobacteria bacterium | reverse complement strand
TTGCAGGGCAGGGCACCATCGCGCTCGAAATGCTCCACGCCCATCCGCAAATTGATACCCTGTGCATCGCCATCGGGGGGGGCGGTTTAATCTCCGGCATGAGCGTCGCGGCCAAAGCGGTAAAGCCAGACATGCGCATCATCGGTGTAGAAACCCAGCGCTTTCCGTCCATGCACGCCGCCATCAAAGGCGGTAGCCCCGTTTATGGGCCTTCCACCATTGCCGAAGGCATTGCGGTAAAACAACCGGGCGAATTAACGCTGCAAATTACCCGCGCCTTGGTAGAAGATATTTTGCTGGTAGACGAAGGCGACATTGAAGAAGCTATCGTCATGCTGCTAGAAATTGAAAAAACGGTAGTGGAAGGCGCGGGTGCCGCTTCGCTCGCCGCGCTCATGCACAATCGCGCCCATTTTGCGGGTCGGCACGTCGGTTTGGTGCTGTGCGGCGGCAATATTGATCCGCTAATACTCGCTGAAATAATTGAGCGCGGCATGGTGCGGGCGGGTAGATTGACCCGCCTAAAGGTTGAATTGCGCGACCTACCCGGTTCACTCGCCAAAATTACCGCGCTGCTCGCACAGGCGCAGGCCAACATCGAAGAAGTGCACCATCAGCGTGCGTTTACCAATTTGCCGGTGCAGTCAACGGAAGTTGAGTTTGTGCTGAAAACCAAAAATCATAAGCATGTGCAAGAAATTGTTCGGGTGCTGACTGAGGCTGGGTTTACTGCTAAGGTGCATAATTTTGGGTAATTAGGTGTTTTTTACCCAAAAGCGCACCCCAAACCGCAAAAAACCACCGCGATAAAAATATTTTTAAAACCTTTGATAGTTTCTGGCAACGTTTCTCGTTTACTTAGTACAGGTCAATGCAATTTCATTTGCTACGCTTTATGTGTTTACGGTAACTATTTTGCTGCATCAATCATCTCAGGAGTTTGAAATGAACAGAAAACCAGTCAATGCAATAACGCCGTTAGTAGCAATTTTGGGCGTATGTTTGGCTACTTTAGGTGCAATAGCTACGGCTGCCCCCGCCGAAAAAGCCCAAAAGTACGATGCGCAGCTGATGCCTTTGGTGTCGGGTAAAAAGCTTGGCGATATTGAGCTTTATGATCGGGTGTTTGTTGAAACTGCCCGCGATGGCATCACGCCAACGGTGCGCACACTCGTCCGTTTCAAGGGCGATGGTGTCAATAGCATCAAAGCGCTCGGCGCGACCGTTACATCAGTTTCGGGTGATGTTGCAGCAGTCGAAGTGCCGCTAAAAGCGCTTAAAAAAATGACCGATTTAAGCGACGTGATCTACGTTGAAGCGGTAAAATTTGTACCGCTTCGGCTCAACAAAAGCGTGCCCGCGACTAAAGCCAGCATCGTTCACGGCGGCACCGCACCCAACTTTAACGGCATCACTGGCAAGGGCGTGATTGTTGGTATTGTTGATGACGGCCTTGATTTTGTACACCAAGATTTTCGTAAAGCCGACGGTACGTCGCGTTTGCTGGCACTGTGGGATCAGCGCGAAACCGGCTCGACTGGCCCCAAACCGGCGGGCTTTACCTACGGTGGCGAATGCGATACGGCAAGCTTGAGCAAGGCGCGCGGCGAGCCTGGTGCGTGCGCGCAACCTTCCACCGGCAATCACGGCACCCACGTTGGCGGAATTGCAGCGGGTAATGGCCAGCAAACGGGTAACGGCAAAGCCGCGTATCGCTTCGTGGGCATGGCGCCAGAAGCCGACATTTTGGCCGCAAATTCCATCGGTGATGATGTAAACGCGAGTGATGCCGTGGTGGATGGCATTGCGTGGATGAAAGCCAAAGCCGCTGCGTTAGGTAAACCGATCGCCATCAATCTTAGCTTAGGCTCCTATTTTGGCGCGCGGGACGGCACATCTAACTACGAACGCGCGATGTCCAATGCCGGCGGGCCAGGCGTGATTGTAATTGCAGCAGCGGGCAACGAGAGCACCGATAAAATTAACGCGTTGGGCACCATTTCTGCAGGTGAAACCCAAACTGTAGGCTTTAATTGGGCAGCAACAATCAAGCGCTCTCAAAAGCTCGAAATTTGGTATCCCGGCACTAATAAATATTCGGTGCGCATCACCGGCCCCAATTGCGATACGGGTGAATTTTTAGCGGCGGGCGAGTTTAAGGCCTACCCACTAAGCTGTGGGCGCATCGACATTACTTCTAGCGGCGTCAACGCCTTAAATGATGACCGGCAAATTTCAGTTGCGCTAAACCAGCCTGCGGACGCGACTGCGGCAGTGGGCGCTTGGACGATTAGCATTCGCGGCGATCAAGTTGCCACCGCGAACACGCCATTTTCAATTGTATGCGGTGAAGATTCAAACGGGTTGTTGTTTACAACCAATATTGACTACATCGAAACGCCCACTATTCTTACCGATACTGCCACCGCTACCCGCAACATTGCCGTCGCTGCCTACAACACCAACTACAGCTGGGAAACCGGCGCGGGTGCGTTTGTGCAGGACCCCAGCCATGGGCCGCTCACAGATTTATCCAACTTTAGCAGCCGTGGGCCGCGCCGTAATTGTTCTAACTTGAGCAAGTGCCCACCGATAATGAAGCCAGAAATTACTGCCCCTGGTGCCATGATTATGGCGGCATTAGGTACTGACGCCAAAAAGCCTACGAACGCCCTTACCATTGAAGCCGATGGTGTTCGCGTGGCTTATAACGGCACCAGCATGGCAACCCCGCATGTAACGGGCGCAGTCGCCTTGATGTTGCAAAAAGACCCATCTCTAACGCCAGAACGGGTAAAAGCACTACTATTTAGCCATGTACAAACCAACGGTTTCACCACCAATTTAGCCACCTACAATGCCGCAACGCCCAATATGCCAGCCAACCCAAATTACCGTTGGGGTTACGGCATTATGGATGTGAAAGCAGTGATGGATGCGATGGGTGGCGGCGTGACCCCGCCGAGCGCATCGGGTGAAAACCATACCGGCTTATGGTCCAACACCGCCGAACCCGGCTGGGGCGTTAATTTTAGCCAAAAAGGCGAGACGCTTTTTGCCACCGTATTTACCTACGCAGCAGACGGCAAGGGGCTATGGCTAGTGATGTCGGGCGGCACCAAGCAAGCCGATGGCAGCTTCGGTGGCGATCTATTGCAAACCACCGGCTCGGCCTTCAACGCGCAACCGTTCGTGCCGCTAACAGGTGCCAACGTGACGCGCGTGGGCAAGCTAAAAGTTGCCTTTGCATCCAGTAATGCGGCCACCCTGACCTATGATGTCAACGGCACAGAAGTGACTAAAGCCATCACGCCCCAACTGTTTGGCAAAAAGTCGGAGTGCAGCAGCGAAGCACCATCGACCAATTTAGCCAGCAGCACCAACTATCAAGACATTTGGTGGAACCCAGCCGAATCTGGCTGGGGCGTAAACGTAACGCATCAAGGCGATATTTTATTCGCCACTTTATTCACCTACGATGCGGCGGGTCGCGATATGTGGCTCGTGTTATCTGCGGGCACCAAGCAAGTAGATGGCAGCTACACCGGCGATTTATTCCGGACGACTGGCCCCGTGTTTAACACCCTGCCATTTGTCGGCGTGGCCGCACCGAAGGTCGGCACGATGACGCTGAGCTTTGCATCTGGCATTACCGGATCGCTTAATTACTCAGTTAACGGCGTGAACGTGACAAAGACAATCGAGCGGCAAGGGTTTGGCGGTAAGACGTTGGTGTGTCGTTAGGCTTTGATTTTAAGGTAAATTAAGTGCCTGAAGACGCCCATAAATAGGGCGTCTTCAGGCATTTTTAATGGTTGTGGCTTTGGTGCCACCGGCTGAAATAAATGTTGCATATCGTTTCTCGTATTTCGGGCTGGAGAGCGCATAGCTGTTAGGCTGGTAGGTAATTTCTTCATTGCAAATTGAAAAACCAGTGCAATCATTTTCCGGCCACCATTTTCATCTACTCTTAGAACTCCTCGCCTATTTTCTAGCGGCGCGCATGTACTGGTATTTTGCAAAAGCGGATTCAATTAAGCCCAGTAAAACTGATCGCCTTTGCCTGCTTGCGGGTGCGATATTCGGTGCGGCGGTTGGTAGCAAAGGCTTGCACGTGCTTGAGCACTTGCCTGCGCTTATAGCGCGAGATGATATGGCACTTTGGTTGGGTGGCAAGTCGGTTTTAGGCGGGTTTTTGGGCGGTACCATTGGTGTTGAAATCGCTAAAAAACTGGTCGGATGGCGCGCGTCTACCGGCGATGTGTGGGTTCCTGCATTGGCTGTGGGCTTAATTGTGGGGCGTATTGGCTGCCAGTTTTCGGGCACATGGGATGGTACTTACGGTAGCCCCACGGCGCTGCCGTGGGCGTGGGATTATGGCGATGGGATTGGGCGGCATCCTACTGCGTTTTACGAGATTATTTTGGTGCTTTCACTGGCCTGTGTGGTCTGGCGATACCGAAGGTTACGAGCGGCATCGGGCGCGCGCTTTGCGGCATTTTTGATGGGTTATTGCATCATTCGTTTTGGCCTTGAGTTTTTAAAACCACCCTTCGGACTAGCCGCCAACGGCGCTTTGCCTGTCGCTCTTTATATGAGCCTAACTGCCATACAATGGGCTGCAATAGTCGGC
This sequence comes from Betaproteobacteria bacterium, assembly GCA_043760555.1. GTDB lineage: Bacteria > Pseudomonadota > Gammaproteobacteria > Burkholderiales > Usitatibacteraceae > JANMDR01. The sequence continues at coordinate 440 of JAYUOW010000118.1, read as the reverse complement.
ATAATTGGCTATAGTTGCTTGTTAAAGTATCGTTTAAACTCAAGGTAGTCATGGCTAAAAGTCGTCCCTATTTGTATTACGATCATGTGGTGTCGCTGTGCGAGCACTGCTTGCGGCGCATCGAAGGTAAGCTTGTTATTCAAGACAACACCGTGTGGATGCATAAGCGATGCCCAGAACACGGGCAATCAAAAGTGTTGATTGCCACCGATGCAACATACTGGCGGGCAGGGCGTGAAACCTATATCAAGCCGCCGGAAATGCCGCTTAAATTTAATACCGAAATCAATTGGGGCTGCCCATACGATTGCGGCCTCTGCCCCGACCATATGCAGCATTCGTGCTTAACGATTATTGAGATAACGGACCATTGCAATTTGGCCTGTCCCGTGTGTTACGCAGACTCCGGCCCTACGCGGCAGGAGTATCGCAGCTTAGCC
>JAYUOW010000117.1:0-5104 GCA_043760555.1 Betaproteobacteria bacterium | reverse complement strand
CGGTGCAACGGGTTCAAACGGTGTTGCGGCCACCTCCGTTTCTCTAAATGGTATTTTAGGTATTTCTCAAGACAAGGCCGGTAATATCCTTTTTGCCTCGGACACACGGCACTGCGCGCACCGCGTGGATAGCGGGGGATTCATCACCCGACTAGCAGGTAATGCATCGTGCACCACACAAATTGGTTTCTTTGATACCGCTGCTACTATTGGCGACAATGGCTTGGCTACTGCCGCTGCTGTTAAGTTAGGCAACAGCAGTTTTATTGTTAGCGATAAGCTAGGTAATACTTTTATCGGCAGCTACCGGCCTGATGCACGCATGATTCGCAAAGTGGATAATGCGGGCATTATTACCACCCTTGCAGGTCGGCCAAGTGCACAAGGCAATAGTGGCGACGACGGACCATCCACCGCTGCACTCCTCAATACCCCGCTGCACGCGGCGGTTGATGCAAACAATAATTTACTATTTAGTGACGAAAACAATCGCAGCATCCGCAAAATTAGCCCAAGCGGTTTAATTACGCGGGTGGCCGGTGGCGGTGCGGATACCAGCGAAAACGCAGAAGCCCTTAACGCGCCGTTATTTGAGCCCAGAGGCATTGCCATTGCCGGTGACGGCACCATTTATATCGTGGCTGGCACAAGCGTTAGCACCACAGGCGCACGCATCCGCAAAATAACCCCCGACGGCAAAATAAACACCATCGCAGGCAATGGCGTGGTTGGCTTTGCAGGCGACGGCGGGCAAGCCCTTAACGCGCGATTCACCAGCGCCGCAGGACTTAGCCTTGACCCATCCGGCACGCTCTATATTGCCGATCAGGCTAATCACCGCATCCGTAAAATTGCCCGTAACGGCACAGTAAGCACCGTAATAGGCAATGGTGTGGGTGCAGGAGTAACGCCCGGTGTGCACGGGGCCAATAACCAAGTGCAGTTTCCAAACGTGGTGCACGCCGACAACGACGGCAGCTTATACTTTAGCTATGCAAATGCCAATGGCGTGCGCAAAATTACCGCACCGCGCATGGCGGTGGTGCTTGAGCAAGGGACAGTGGTTGATGGCACCAATGCCACTTTCGTCGCGTCTTTGGTTGACACGACTTTGACAGGTACCATGACCTTTCGTGAAAACGGCATTGATATTAGCGGCTGTGGTGATGTGCCCATTGTGGCCGGTGTAGCCAAATGCGCCACCAGCTATTCTGAACCTGGCACCCATACGGTTGTGGCAGGTTATTCGGGCATGGCCACTGCGTCCACGTTGAACCCAACTGGTGTGTATTCAACCATAGGTGCGGCGGCTAGCACCAGCTTTTTGGTGTTGGGGCTTGTGCCAATCACGATGCGCGTAGCCGCTGATTCGTTGGGCTTAGGCCAAATTAGCGCGGTAACCCAAACAGCACCCATTGGTAGCGCCGCACCATTTACCGTCACCGCCAACCCGCGCCATGTGATGCGTTTCAATAACGCCCTCAACGCCAATTGCGGCACCAATAAAACCAGCAGCCCGCAAGCGTTTGTGCCTATTGGCACCGGTACCGACACCTTTGTAACCGACATCATCAACGGCGCCTGCACAGTAGAAGTCAGCTTTGTGCCGCTTATTCCTAAAGTAAACGTAAGCACCGAAATGCTTGCAAACACCCTATTTGCGGCCACTGAGCGTTCGCAGGTGTATGCGCCACCGGCGTCGCCTACACCTACATCTTCAACACTTGGTGCAGCGGTGACGTTTAAAGCGTGGGTAACTGATATTGCAGGTGTGCCATACGCTGGCGCCAGTAATGTGCTCAACTTCAAAGCCAATGGCACAACCATTCCCGGTTGCGTAGCCGTACCCCTAACGCTACGCGCAAGCAACGTCATCCACATACGCGAAGCCAAATGTACAACGCAATTCACTCCCGCAGGCAGCGTGACCATCACGGCTGAATTTGGCGGTGACACGTATAACTTCCCCGCCGCATCGGCTGCGCTAAATCATAGTGTGCTGCAATAAATTATTACGCGTAGGTTGGGCTGGCGCACTATCAAGCCCAACATCGGTGGCAAAAAAACGGTGTTCGTTATTTTAAAACCGATGTTGGGTTAAACACCAACCCAACCAACGAAAATAGCCTGAAAACGCCCCATTTCAGGGCTTCTTCAGGCATCCCACGTAGCAAAATAACGCAATTTTGAAACTGTATAAAACCGCACTTTGCCTCGCAATATACGCACTAGTGCGTATTGTTGGCCACCAACCCGCGCACTACCATGGCACCTGTACTTGCAACGGTAAAACTGCACCAACAACTTTCACAGGGCAACTGCCCAACAACCACAGGGAGAACGCGATGAAATCAATGATACTCAGCTGGTCACACGCCATTTTTTGCATATTATTTTTAAGTACCTTTGGCGCAGTAAGTCAAAACACGCATGCCGCAGGTGTACAAATTGTAGATGCCAATAGCACCGCCAAATTTTGCTGGCGCGACAGTTACGGTAGAGGCGTGGGCGCACCGGCAGACGCTTGCCGCGACCCTAAACGTGGCGTGGACGAAGGACTGTGCTACAACAACTGTCCAGCAGGTTCCGACGGCAAAGGCGTGCAATGCGTACAAAATTGCCCAGCCGGTTTACGTGACGACGGCGCTTTTACCTGCCTAAAACAAGGCGAATACGGCGTGGGTGCGGGCTTTGCGTGGAATGGTGCCGATGGGTTAACAGACCAAGGCATGTTTAAGCGTTGCGAAGCAGCCAGTGGCGGCAAAGGCAGTTGCGAAAAAGACGGCGCCATCGTGTACCCAAAATGTAAACCTGGCTTTCAAAAAGTGGGCTGTTGTGTGTGCACCCCCGTGTGCCCGCAAGGCTTCACCAACCTAGGCGTGGGCTGCGCTAAGCCTGCCATGGCGCGCGGTATCGGCAATGTGATTGACGCCTGCACCCAAGGCCGCAATTATGACGCCGGCTTGTGCTACAACCAATGCCGTCAGAACTACGATGGAGTAGGCCCCGTATGTTGGGGTCAATGCCCAAGAAGCCACCCCGTATCCTGCGGCATGGGCTGCGCCACCAGTCAAGCGGAATGCGCGAAGGAAATGACGGAGCAAGTGGTGTCGGTGCTAAACGTAATTGGCTCAGTAGTCGGCACAGTGTTAACTGGTGGCGCTTCAACTGCCATTAAAACCGCTGCCATGGCAAGTGCCAAAGCCGCCATCCGCGAAGGGGTAAAAGCCGCCGCGAACGAAGCCGCACAAAAAGGGATAAAAACACTACTTACCCAAGCCAGTAAAGATCAAATTAAAAAGAACATCCTAGACCTAGCCCGCGACCAAGGCAAAGCCATGGCCGAAGGCCAAGCTGAGAATTTAGCCAAAGTAGCGGTGGGTGAAGATTTTGATTTTGCCTCGCTCGACCCAACCGGCATTGCCAGCTTGGTACAGGCTTATAACAAGCCTATTTGTAAGTCGAATTAAGTTTCATTTATAGCGGTTTTAAATGCTTGAAGATGCCCTAATTTAGGGCGTCTTCAAGCATTTTTATTTGTTGAAATTTTTGCATTCAAAATTAAAGCACAGCTTTTTCAAAAATGACGGCGGAGTTTCTTCGGATTACCGATGGAAAGTGCACTTCAGATTAGTGCGGCACCACGCCTTAGCGCGACAAGTAAAAATATGAATCAAAGACACGCGCACAACACAAGAATTTACAGCGAATGCATAAATAAAATCGGTAGCGCAATTGACTAATTTGAACAACTTAATTTACTTATTTGGGCGCTCCACGGGACAAAAATTTACGCCATTTTTTTAAAATAGTCTGTAGATAGCCTATTTTAGGCAATCTTCAGGGCATCGCCAGTAAAACCGGCAACCAAAGCCAAGGAATCGCTAAAACCCATAACCAACAAGAATTTAAAATCGATTATGAAAACTCGAAAATACTAAAGCGAAGCTAGGGATTTCCATTACGCCTTAAGTCTAGTCATTGCATTTGACAGCTCACGCACTAGATTGCACATTGGGATAGTAATAAAAACACATTTTATAAACTGACGTGGGCAGTATTTGCAGCCAGCTGCGTTAACTCAAAAAGGGAATGCCATGAATAAAAACTCAAATCTCGCGCGCCGTGGCGCTGCGCTGGTCGGTGCATTAGGTCTAATGACGTGCATGTCCGCGCTCGCACAAGAACGCTGCAAAACTGAAGAATTTTTAAGCAAGTCAGGATTGTCGAACGCAGGTTCTGTAGTGAGTTACGCGGGTTACACTAACCATTGCAAACGCATGTCCGACGCCGCCACGCCTATGTTACAAGCAAGAGCGGCGCTGGAAAATGAATGGATATACAACGTTCCCGGCGGTCCCCATTACGCAAAAGACCCAGCCATCAAAGCACAGTACGCGCCATGGGTGCAACGCATGCTCGATGACGCATTTCGCTATTTTAGCGTCGTGAACGACTTCCAAACCGCTAACCCAAACCATCCATTCAAAAATAGACCCCAAGAAGAAATTAGACCCGGCGAAACGACAGACCCGCGAACTTGTGAAAAATGCGGCGATCATCTCTACGATTTGCAGGTGATGGAAGTGCGCATCAACACCATGCGCAACCGATTAAAATGCGCTTACACTATTCCCAAAGCCGTAACTGGGCCAATATCGGCGCTTGATAATCTATGGCGCACGCGTAGCGGCACCTATCAATACACCGACGCCGAGCGCAAACTCATTCAAGACTACGTGTCAAAATTTAATGTTAACGGCATTACAGCTGGCGTGATGGGCGAATACGGTAAGGAAAATCGCACCTATGACGACGCACAATGCGCTGCTCTAGCCAATTGGCACAACACCAATACCGCCGCCGTGATGCGCGCACTAGAAACTAGCCAAGCTACCGTAAAATTACCGGCAAATCATCGCATGGTCGTAATTCAAACGGACATGCAGCCAGGCCGTACGTTTTGCTTGAGCTCGTCTGGAGGTTCAAGGGGTGTTCAAGAGTGCCATGGCGGAGACCAACAGGTATTTATATTAGACCCTGAAGGCCGCATAAAAGACAATGGCGGCTTCTGACTCAACGCGAGCTATCCCAAAGCTGGAGA
>JAYUOW010000116.1:0-15461 GCA_043760555.1 Betaproteobacteria bacterium | reverse complement strand
TGAAGCCAATTCGCGATCTGCAATTTGAAGTAGATTTAGTATTAGCGCAGGTGCAGCATGAATTACAAGATGAAGAAGCAAAGGTAGAAATTCCGCGCGATGTCGTCGCGCTGTTGGTCACCACCTTTCAAGAGCTGCGCGCGGGTAAAACCCAGGACGGTGCGCTAATTAAGGGTTTAGACGCCGTAATGTCCACTGCCGAAGCCGTTAACGTCGCACACGCTGCCGCATTGCAAGCCCGTCACTTTAACGACGGTAAATTAACCCCGCGCGAAATCGCCAGCCAGCTGCAAGGCGTGGTGCTAAAAGATAGCGCTGATGACGCAAAACGCGTCCGCCATTATTTTGAAACAGTAGTGCGCGAACGCGCCAAGCGCGACCCGCAATGGAGAATATTTCATGAAGCCGCGCGTGGGTTATGGGAATAGCCTCGTCATTTTTTGGAGAAACCTATGACAACACCAACAATCCCATTCCCTAGCTCCCCCGCTTGGCAACCCTTTACCGATGCGCCTCTAGGTGACGCTGCCTTCGCAGTGCTAAAACAAAATTTGCACGATATTTTGACGCGGCAAAAAGCGCAGCTTGGCGCTATTACAATCACCACCGTGCCGCTGCATGAACACTGGCAGCATGTTCCGCATGAATTGTATCTGGCCATTTCTGAGGCCGATTTACACGGCGTGTTGGCGGCGTTGAATGGGGTGGGCACACTTGCGCCGCGTGAGACGCTTGTAGCAAAAGGTTTGACGGAGGTGATTGAGCTGGATATTCGCAATCGCTTGTTACCGCACCTTAGCGTTAAGCAGTTGTTTCGGTGGTTGCAGACTTTAGGCAGACCGTCCCATTTTTGGGTGGATTATCGGTTTCAATATTGGCTTACTTTGCAACCGCTGGGAACGGTTGATTTGCGGGCGTTGGCGGCAGCGTTGCAGACTTGTGGCGTAGCGCATGGCGCGTTGTTTGTGGCGAATGCGGGGCTGGCTAAAGCGTGGGATAACCATGCGGTGAGTGATCGATTGCCTGCGCACTGCGTGTGGCCATTTTTTGCTGAACATCCCTATTTTATTGATGCGGCGCTGGGTATTGCGGTAAATGCATCAGCGCAAACGGAAGGGTTTGACCTACGTGCATTTAAGTTGGAAGCGGCGTTAAAAGTGCTGGCGATTTTTCCGGTGCTGCAACCGCAATGGCTGACCGCTATTTTAGAGATAGCGCTTGGTGAAGGCAAAACCTACAGGGCGCTGGCCATCGCTGCACTGGCACCAGAAAAAAACTTAGGCGAGGTGTTACTACCGTTTTTGCGCGCCTCTAAAATTGATAACCGTATTGAAGCCGCAAACTTGCTTGCAAATATGCAGCACCGTGCTGCCATTCCCGCATTGGTAAGTGCATTAAAAACGGAGAGCCGTGAATCGGCGCGAGCAGCTTTTTTATCGACCTTGGAAAGCTTAGGCGAAGATATTTCACCTTATTTAGCACCTGAAATATTGCTGGCTGAAGCGTTAAAAGGGCTTAAAAATAAGCTACCTTCAGGCCTTGAGTGGTTTAAATCTAGTATGTTGCCAGCGTGTGTTTGGCGTGATGGCAGCACGGTTGCGCCTGAGATTTTGCGCTGGTGGGTGGTGTTTACCTGCAAACTAAAAGAACCGGGCGGCAATGCCTTGGTGACGCGCTACTTGCACTTGCTGGCGCCAGATAGCTGGGCGGCGTTTAGTCGTGTTGTGTTGCTGCAATTTATTGCGGAGGATTCGCGGCAGCTACCGTTAGTGCCCGGCATGTCGGCTTACGATAAGTGGGTTGCTGCGCGCGAGTACATCACCAGCGCCATCGGTGAAAAAGGCATTTTGGCGCTAACTGCCTGCACGCCTCCACAAGAGCTGGTGGCGCAAATTATGCAGTTTATGCGCGATCACCATTTGCATCGGGCGCAGATTGAAGCTTTGTTGGAGGCCGCAGCTTCTAGCAATGAGCCGTTGGTAATTCAAATGCTAATCGGGGTAGCGCGACGTCATCGCACAGCCAGCGTACAGCTAAAAGCGCAGGCGCTCATCGCGCAAATTGCTGAGAAAAATGGTTGGACGCCCGCGCAGTTAGCTGACCGCACCACGCCTACTGCGGGCTTAGACGACACCGGTAAAGTGCTGCTGCAGTATGGCGCACGCACATTTAATTTGGTGCTCGATGCCGGAATGAAATTTGTACTGCAAAACAACGAAGGTCATGTAATTAAAGCGCTGCCTGAACCGCGTGCCGATGATGATGCGGAGCTGATTAAAATCGCAACAGCGCAATTTGCGACGAGTAAAAAAGAACTGAAGATGGTGCTTGATTCGCAAGCCCCGCGCCTGCAAGAGGCGATGTGCGTGGAACGGCGTTGGCCCGCTGCGCAATGGCGGGAATATTTGCACGGTCATCCAATTGTGGGGCGCTTAATTCAGCGTTTGCTGTGGATTCAATACGATGCTGATGGCCTGAAGAGGTCTGTATTTAGGCCGTCTGAGGATGGTAGCCTAGTGGGATTGGATGACAACGAAGTGGTGCTGGCGGCAGATAGCACGGTGGGTTTAGCGCATAGTTGTTTGCTTGAAAGTGCTCAAACGACGGGCTGGTTGGCGCATTTTAAAGATTACAAAATTGCGCCTTTGTTTGCTCAACTTACCCGTAATGCACCAACGCTGGCATTGCAAGACGCTGACATTACAGCCATCGCGTCACATCAAGGCTGGATGAGTGACACCTTTCCCTTGCGCAGTGCCTTTACCAAGCTGGGGTATCAACGTGCAGCAACGGAAGATGGTGGGTTTTTTGATTGCTATGTAAAAGCGTATTCGGCAGTTGGCATAAAAGTGCGCATTGAGTTTTCGGGCAACACTTTGCCAGAAGAAAATATTCCGGCAGCGTTGAAAACACTGAGCTTCGAAACTGAGAACGCGAAATCGTGGAACGAGCGATTTATGCCGCCACAAAACGTGCCGCCGTTATTGTTGGCCGAAGCCCATGCAGATTATTTGAGTATTGCCCAGCGAGGTAGTGGCTTTGCTTCTGATTGGGAAACCAAGGTGCGTTTTTAAGTGACAACGAACCATGCCTTGCCGCCAATAATAGAAGCCGCTAAAGCGAAGTTATTTGGCCACGCTGAAATTTACTTTGTGCCCGTGCGCCATCACAGCCCCGCTTGCGCGTTTGCGTTGCGTGCGCTGTTGCGTGAAATAAAACCTGGTGCAGTGCTCATCGAAGGGCCTGATAATTTAGACCATTTGCTGCCGCTATTAAACGATGTCAAAACCCGCACGCCGGTAGCCATGCTGTGCCAAAGCACGCGTAAATTTGTGCCGCCGCCAGAGGTTGTGGATGAGCCACAAAACGAAAGTGAAAACGTCGCTGCGCCAGAGCCCGCTGTACCCGTCGTTGAAACCCGTGCCGCGTTTTATCCTTTTTGTGATTACAGCCCGGAGTGGATTGCCGTGCGCGATGCCTATGCGCTGGGTGCGAAGGTGGCGTTTATTGATCTTCCTTGGCAGGATAAAGCGTGGGCAAATTTAGAGCGCGATGACGGTAACAAAGAACCAAACCTTGAAAAAACGGATGCCCAAACCCTTATGCAAGAGCGCTATTTTGCGCATAACCGCTACTTAAACGCGCTGGCCGAAAAAATGGGTTGCGTTGATAGTCACGAATTATGGGATCGCCTATTCGAGCTGCATGCGCCTGCAACCTTGCACAATTGGCGAGCTTTTTTTGAAGATGTGTTTAGCTGGTGCGCGATGGCGCGGCTGGAATATGAGCCAGAAGTGCTTGAGGCTGAATTAAGCCTGCCACGTGAGCGCCATATGGCGCAGCATATTTGTCGTTGGCGACAAGAAGTGAAGGGCGCAATTGTGGTGGTGACGGGCGGCTTTCATACCTTAGAGTTAATCGCCCAAGTGGAAGCGGGCTTAAAGCTAAAAACCGCAAAAGTGGCGAAGCCTACTAAAGCCGCCAATGCAGAAGAATCCAATGGTTGGTTAATTCGCTATAGCTTTGATCGGCTGGATGCTTTAAATGGTTATGCATCCGGCATGCCGTCGCCAAGCTATTATCAAAGTGTGTGGAATGCCTTAGAGATGGCCGACGACCCGAAGGTAGCCCCCTTGCGGGGAAATAGGGCGTCTTCAGGCACTACTGAAAGCCATTTAACGAAAGTCGCGTTGCAGTGTTTGGCGGGTTTTGCGCAAACGACACGGGCGCAAGATACCACCGATGCTGTTTCCACCGCATCCGTACAAGCAGCTACAGCGCAGGTGTTGCGCTTGGCTGCATTGCGCGGCAACGCCGGACCATCGCGCCAAGATATTTTAGATGCGATTAGAAGTTGCTTTATTAAGGGCGCAATTGATGACGGCACGCACGGCTTCACAGCGGCGCTACGGCTCTACTTAAGCGGCACTAAAATGGGCGACGTGCCGCCATCGGCTGGATCGCCCCCACTCATTGAAGATGCCCGTAGATTAGCACTTGCGGCTGGTGTACGGCTTGACGATAGCACGTCAAAGTTGGCGCGCTTAGATGTGTATCGCAAAGCGTCGCATCGGGTGCGCAGTCGGTTTTTTCATGCGATGGCTTATTTAAATACCGGCGTGGCGCAGTGGCAATCTGGGCCAGATTTTATTGGTGGTAGTCGTTTGCATTTGTTGTTTGAAGAATGGCGCGTAGCATGGTCGCCGATGGTTGAGGCGCGGCTGATTGAGCTTTCCAGCGACGGTGCCACGGTGCTTGAAGTGTGCCTAGCGCAGTTGCGGCGCGAAGAAGCAGCGCTAGCAAATCATGGCAGTGGCCGCAGCGCCAGTGCCGCCGCCATGCTGCTATTACGGGCTTGCACGGTGGGTTTGCACAGCAAACTGCCACAGTTGATGCAGACCATTTCAGCGCACTTAGATGACGATGCATCGTGCGAATCGGTAGTTGATTGCGGGCATCGCCTGCTTACGCTATGGCGCGCGCGTGAGCCTTTGGGCGTTCAGCAAAATCCGCAGTTGCTTAAACTGCTAGAGCGTGTGTGGCCAGCAGCGTTGTTCTTAGCACCCAATATTGCCGTAGGGAGTGGAGAGGCGGTGAAGTTGTTGCTGTCGCTGCGCGAGCTGGGGCGCTTGCTCGATAGTTTGCAATCGGAAGGTGTGCAAATTGCGATTGATACCAATCAACTACAAGCCGCCTTGCAACGCTTTACGCAAGATGCGCTCACAGCGCCTGCCGTGGCGGGTGCTGCAGCGGCGTTATTGTTTATCGACGGTACGTGGGACGAAGCGGCGTTTAATCGCAGCACGCACCAACGGTTTGGCGCCGGCAGCGTACCTGCTGATTCTGTCGCATTTTTAGGCGGTGTGATGGCTGCAGCGCCGGAATTGTTGCTGCGCCTACCGGATTTGCTTGCGGGCATGGATTCAATTGTGCGCGGCTGGGATGACACTGCGTTTTTAGCGCATTTGCCAGATTTGCGGCAGACTTTTACAGCCTTAAAACCGCAAGAAAGTGCGGCTTTGGCCACCCAAATCGCCAAATTTCACGGCATAACAGACGATGACGTGGCGCAACTGTTGCAAATGCACGACGAAATCACCGAAGCCGACTTAATGCAGGGCGCACGGCTGCAGCAGGCGCTAGCCGTGTGTTTGCAGCGGGATGGGTTGGGAGGGTGGCTCAAATAGACGGCTATTTGCCCTAAAAACCAGTGAGTAGACCGTACCAATTTCAATTATCTCCGCTATAATTCAAACGCTCGTTTAATTTTTTCAATTTTAGTATTGAGGCGCAGAAAAATGAAGATTTTAGTTCCCGTCAAACGTGTTGTTGATTACAACGTAAAAGTGCGCGTAAAGGCTGACCAAACTGGGGTTGAGCTGGCGAACGTAAAAATGTCGATGAACCCATTCGATGAAATTTCTATCGAAGAAGCCGTGAAGCTAAAAGAAGCCGGTGTGGCCACTGAAATTGTGGCCGTTTCCATGGGTGTGACCCAGTGCCAAGAAACCCTGCGTACTGCGCTTGCGATGGGTGCTGATCGCGCTATTTTGGTGGAATCCACCGTTGATTTGCAGCCTCTGGCCGTCGCCAAATTGATGAAGGCGCTAGTCGATAAAGAAGCCCCGCAGCTGGTCATTTTGGGCAAACAAGCCATTGATGATGATTCCAACCAAACTGGCCAAATGTTAGCCGCGTTGTTGGGCTGGCCGCAGGCAACCTTTGCTTCAAAAGTGGTGGTCGCTAATGGTGAAGCGCATGTTACCCGTGAAATCGACGGCGGCTTAGAAACATTGGCCATCAAATTGCCCGCCATTATCACCACCGATTTGCGCCTAAACACGCCCCGTTACGCCACCTTGCCGAACATTATGAAGGCTAAGAAAAAGCCTTTGGATGTCGTCACGCCAGAAGCCTTGGGCGTGGATGTGACGCCGCGCTTAACCACGCTAAAAGTGGTAGAGCCGCCAAAACGCAAAGGTGGGGTGATGGTAGCGGATGTAGCGGCTTTGGTGGATAAGCTAAAAAACGAAGCAAAAGTTATCTAAGCAGTGCCTTGGAGATGCCCTAAAATAGGGCTTCTTCAGCCTATTCTTTGAGCCTATTTTGGCGTACAAATATTGGATTTTTGGAGATTAAGATGGCTGTATTAGTAATCGCAGAACACGATCAAACAAACTTAAAACCGGGTACCACTAACGCTATTGCGGCCGCCACAAAAATCGGCGGCGAGTTACATGTGCTTGTAATGGGCGAAGCCTGCAAAGCCGCAGCCGACGCGGCTGCACAAGTAGCTGGCGTGGTAAAGGTATTGCTGGCCGACGCGAGCGCCTACGCGCACAGCCTGCCAGAAAACTGCGCGCCCTTGGTAAAAGCCTTGGCGGCTAATTATTCGCATGTGTTGGTTGCATCAAGCGCCTTCGGTAAAAACCTAATGCCACGTGTGGCGGCATTACTGGACGTAGCGCAAATTTCGGACATTATCGCCGTCGATTCAGCCGATACATTTGTGCGACCAATTTATGCGGGTAACGCGTTTGCCACCGTAAAATCAAGCGATGCGATTAAGGTAATTACGGTGCGGGCAACAGGCTTTGATGCGGCGGCCTCAGTTGCCACTGGTGCTGGTGGCAGTGCATCGGTGGAAGCTATCACAACTACGGCCGATTCCGGTTTGTCGCGGCAAATTAGCCAAGAGGTAGTGAAGTCGAGCCGCCCTGAATTAGCGGCTGCCAAGCGTATTGTGTCCGGTGGACGCGGCATGGGCGATGGCGATAAATATCGTTCGGTGCTAGAGCCATTGGCCGACAAATTAGGTGCAGCGATGGGTGCCTCGCGCGCGGCCGTAGATGCGGGTTTTGTGCCAAACGATTATCAAGTAGGCCAAACCGGCAAAATTGTTGCCCCTGAGTTGTACATCGCCGTCGGCATTTCTGGTGCTATCCAACACTTGGCGGGTATGAAAGACAGCAAAGTAATTGTTGCCATCAATAAAGACCCAGAGGCCGCGATTTTTCAAGTGGCTGACTACGGGCTGGTGGGTGATCTATTTCAAATTGTGCCCGAGCTGGTTGCGGCGCTTTAAATAATTTTAAAACAACAAGGAAAATACCATGAGTGATTACAACGCCCCCGTCAAAGACATGACCTTTTTGCTTAAGCATGTTATTGGCTTAGACCAAGTTTCAAAACTACCCGGCTGCGAAGAAGTAACGGATGATTTAGTCGATTCCATTTTTGATGAAGCCAGCAAATTTGCCAAAGATATTTTGGCGCCGCTCAACACAATTGGCGATAAAAACGGAGCCAAGTGGGCCAACAATGCCGTCATCACGACACCCGGTTTTAAAGAAGCCTATTGGAAGTTTACCGAGGCAGGCTGGAACCAATTAGCGTCTCCAGTTGAATTTGGCGGCCAAGGTTTGCCACACTTAATCGACACTGCAACCAACGAAATGTGGGGCAGCGCCAATATGGCATTTAAGCTGTGCCCATTGCTCACGCACGGCGCATTGGCAGCGTTGGAAGAACACGGTTCAGTAGAATTACGCGCCAAATTTATGCCGAACATGGTCGCTGGCAAATGGACTGGCACCATGAATTTAACCGAGCCACAAGCAGGTTCAGACTTAGCGCTAGTACGCAGCAAAGCGATTCCGCAAGCTGACGGCACCTTCAAAATAACCGGCCAAAAAATATTTATTACCTACGGCGAACACGACTACACCGAAAACATTATCCACTTGGTGTTAGCCCGTATTGAAGGCGCACCCGAAGGCGTGAAAGGCATTTCACTTTTCGTCGTGCCAAAAGTAAACGTCAATGCCGATGGCTCATTGGGCACGCGCAACGACGTAAAGTGCGTATCCATCGAGCACAAAATGGGCATCCATGCCAGCCCAACTTGCGTCATGGTGTACGGCGACGCGGGCGGCGCGACGGGCTATGTCGTTGGCGAGCCAAACCGTGGTTTGGAATACATGTTTGTGATGATGAACGCCGCGCGCTTAGGCGTGGGCTTAGAAGGCGTATCGGTAGCCGAGCGCGCCTATCAGCACGCACTGGTATGGGCGCGCGAGCGCGTACAAGGCCGCCCCGTCACTCCCATGCCCGGCAACCCAAAATCAGTCGCCATCATTCATCATCCCGACGTAAAACGCATGTTGCTCACCATGCGCGCCTACGCCGAATGCACCAGAGCGCTATGCTATTGGACATCCGCCTGCCTAGACATTGCAGAACGCTCAACTGACGTTGCCGCCAAGCGCTTAAACCAAGCGTTGGTTGACTTGATGATCCCCGTGGTTAAAGGCTTCAGCACCGAAATCGGCATTGATGTGGCTTCACTCGGCGTACAAATTCACGGCGGCATGGGCTTTATCGAAGAAACAGGCGCTGCCCAATACCTTCGAGATGCCCGTATTTCAACCATCTACGAAGGCACGACCGGTATTCAAGCCAATGATTTAGTTGGCCGCAAAGTAGGCCGTGAGCAAGGTCAAACAGCGTTTGCGCTACTAGCCGAAATGGCAAAGTTACCACCAGTGCTAGAAGCATCCAACGACGTAAATCTAAAAGCACTAGGCAAAGCCCTAAACCTAGGAATAGCGGAAGCCAAACGCGCCACCGATTGGATCGTTACCACTTGGCCAACCGACCAAGCCAGCGTATTCGCAGGCGCAGTACCATACCTACACCTGATCGGCACGGTTACTGGCGGCTGGATGATGGCACGCGGCGCGTTGGTTGCGGCCAAGCAATTAGCCGCAGGTGAAGGCGACGCGCAATTCCTAAAAACCAAAATCATCACCGCGCGTTTTTATGGCGATCATATTATGACGAAGGCGGGCGGGTTTGCGGATGCGTTGATTACGGGTGGTTCTAGTGTGGCGCAGATGGAAGAGGCGATGTTTTAGGGGGTGATTTTTTAGCTCGATGAATGCCTGAAGATGGCCTATTTTAGGGTGTCTTCAGGCATTTTAGTTTGGGAATTTTATGCAATTTTACGCGCTGGGGATTTTGCTTTTATTGTGGCACGGGGCTGTGGTTGCGTGCAGTTGTGCAGAGCCACGCCCCAGTGCGCAAGTTGGACGTACATCGATGAGCAAAAAAATCCAAACTTACGCGCAGTACCACACGACGAATTCTTCCATTGTTGTTCGCGCTAAGGTTATAGGGCATCTGCGCGTTCCAAAGCTGGTGTCACGACCGTACTCCCGCGATCAGCAGGTGATTCCTTTCGCTTTCGTTGACGATAGTACCGATTTATTGACAAATGAACCAATCGAGTTTTCGATACTTGAGGTGCTCAAAGGCGTCGTACCGCAAGGGTCAATCATCGTCAGGGATGCCAATATTGGCACATCTTGCGCAGCAGGCCGACTGAAGGTTGATGAGGAGTGGTTGTTATTTTTTAGGGAGCAGGATTTTTATCTACGTGCTTGTAATGGAAATGTAGAGTTATCAAATGAGCGCTCCGATAGTAGGCAATACAGCGCAAAATTTTTAACTGCGGTCAGGAAGGTTTTGCGGAAAGAGGCGCCATCATTCTCTGCGATCAAGCCGACGATGCAACCAACTAAGCGCGAAGACGCCCTAAAATAGCCTATCTCCAGACACTTTGAGATTTGATTGGTTGAATGGATTCAGATGAGCGATAAAAAAATAGTGCTGATTGCGGGCATATCGCATCAAGAACCCGTAAACAACTTGGCGCAGCAGCAACGCTCGTAACTGGAAAGCTACAGATGTCAAGATTCACCCTCGCGGGCACATCCCTAAAACGCCCCTCAATTATGAGCGGACTATTTTTTCTATTCCACTGCGCAATTGTGTTCTTGAGTTTTTGGGCAATTGGCGACGCGCTTGATAAAGGTGAAATAAAAAACGAACCCGAACTGTTGCGCCGCCTCTATTTTGGCGGCTTTTCGTTGGCATTATGCTTGCGCCTGTGCCTTGATTTCGGCTTCTGGCAAAACACGTGGGGCAATCGCATCACCGTGTTTGTTGGTGCGTATTTACCGATTGGATGGTTCGGCGCTTATCTGATTGGGATATTGCGGTATTGAGTATGAATTTGCGTAGCCAACGGCACCCAGCTTTAAAAATTGGACATTGTCTGGCGGATTGGCAAGCATCTTTGATCCGGTTGGGCATCCTTGACCGAATATAATGGCGCACCATGAACGAATCAGCTAATCAAACACCCCAACCACCCATCACCCCCGCCCACCAAGCGTTACTCGCTACCGCCCGCACTAACGCAGCGGCCAAACAATTTGCCCAAGCCGAAGCGCTACTCAACCAGCTGCTTAGCGATGCCCCGCGCTTTGCCGCCGCGTGGGCAACCTTGGCCGCAGTGTGTGCACCGCAGCAGAAGTGGGCGCAGGGTCAGGCGGCGGCGTTGCGGGCGTGTGCGCTTGAGCCTTTAAATGCGGATGTGTTGATGCTGTGTGCAACGCTGCATTTACAGACAAAAAATTTAGACATTGCGGCAACTTATTTGCAGCGCACGGTTGCGGCGCGGCCGGCATTTTTTCAAGCGCATAATCAATTGGGCACGGTGTTGTTGGAGATCGGCGGGGCGGTGGATGCGGCACAGCGGCATTTTGAAATGGCTTTGGCGATCGAGCCACGCTATGTGTTGGCGCAATTAAATTTAGGTATTTTGCATCGTAAAAATGGTCGTCCGCTACTGGCTAAGCAGCATCTTGAAGCGGTGCTGCAACGGGAGTCGAATGCGGTTGCTGCCTTGTTTAATTTAGGTGCGGTGGAAATTACTTTAGGTGATGGTGCGGCGGCGTTACGGCACCTTAACGCTGCAGTATTGTTGAACGAAAATTTGGCTGAAGCGCACGGTTTAATTGGGCAAATTCATCGTCAGAACGGGCAACTTGATAGGGCGAAGACGGCCTATTTACGGGCGTCTTCGACCGATTGTTTAAGCGTTAACTACCGGCTTGATGCGGGTGATGTGCTGGTTGAGCTGGGTGAAACTGCGGCCGCGCAAGCACAATTTGCACAGGCTATAGTATTGCAACCCAATAGCTTAGCAGCCCACCTGCGCAGGCTATTGCAGGTGCCTGCATGCGTAGATTCGCAGGCGGACATCGCGGCTGCACGCGCGCGCTTTGCGCAGGGCTTAACGCGGCTTGAAGCACAGACGGCGTTGTTTGCAACCTTGCCTACGGCGCAGCTTTGCGATGCTTTATATTGGTCATTTTTTTATTTGGCGTATCAGGGTGAGGACGATCGAGCGCTGATGCAGCGGTACGGGGCGTTTTCAGCTTCTTTGTTGCAGGGTGCCATGCCGCAGTTTTTTCAGCCGATGCCTAAGCGCGCCGCAGCTGCAACTTCGCGAATCAAGGTGGGTTTCATCAGTCGGCAGTTTTACCAGGCGCCCGTGGGGCTGTATTTTGGCAGCTGGATAACTGATTTAGACCGCTCACGGTTTGACGTTACGGTTTACTACACCAATGATTTTAGCGATGCGGTTTCGGCAAAAATAGGCGCGTCTGCCGATAAATTTGTGCAGGCTTCGCCGCCGTTGGCGCAGATCGCTGCCAGCATCAGAGATGATGATTTAGATATTTTGCTTTATCCAGAACTAGGGATGGACCCGAAGCTTTTTGCGTTAGCGGCAATGCGCTTGGCGCCCACGCAATGCATGGCTTGGGGACATCCGGTAACGTCTGGTCACGCCAATATTGACTATTTTATTTCGTGCACTGATATGGAGCCAGACGCCGCGCAGGCGCATTATCGCGAAGCATTGCTGAGGCTGCCGGGTATTGGCACCAACTATGCGGCACCGCTGCTTGCTGATGCCAGCATCCGGCTGAAAACCCGCCTAGATTATGGGCTTCCAGCTGATAGGGTATGTGCGTTGTACCCACAATCCTTGTTTAAAATTCATCCAGACAATGATGCAGTTTTGGCACGTGTGCTGCGCGAAAATCCAAACTTGCATGTGGTGATGTTTGCGGGTCGAAGTGCGCACCAGCAGGAAGTTGTGCTGGGCAGAATCGCACGGGCTTTGCTAGTTGAAGGGCAGCAATTCACGGTGCGTATTACGGTGTTGCCAAACCAAGGTATTGATGACTATCGTCGCGTGAATCAGCTGTGTGATTTTATGGTCGATACGCTCCACTGGTCTGGCGGCAACACCAGCCTAGATGCGCTTGGCATGGGGCTGCCCATTGTGACGCTGCCCGGTCGTTTTATGCGTGGCCGGCAAACCATGGGCATGCTGAAGCAATTGGCGATGACAGAACTGATCGCAAAAGACGTGGCCGACTATGCGGCAATTTGTAGTCGCTTGTGTGCGGATGCGCCTTGGCGGGATGCATTACGTGCAAGGTTGGCTACGCAATCGGCCTTGCTTTTTGCGAACCCGGCACCAATTCATGCGTTGGCGCAGCATTTTGAAGCGATGGTGCGTTGCAACTGAAGTGACGTTGCTGGGCGTGGTGGCTGTGAAAAAGGGTTTAGGTATCGCCAGAGTTGCCAGAATGATCAGTTAAGCCGCTGCAACTAGCGCGGAAATATAGGGTGAAGACGCCCTAAATTAGGGCATCTCCAAGCATATCATCAGCGCCAAAAGCGCTACTTCAAGGCTTAATATAAGCAAACTTCTCCCGACTTTGTAGCTGCGCTAACCGCACCACGCCCGACGGCGTAAAGCTTGCTTCTAAGACAAATTTATCGCGTTTTAAGTTGCGATTTTTAAGCGTGATTTCGCATACTTCAAACTGAACACCGCGTGATTTTAGGGAGCTCACCAGGGCTGCGTAGTCGATGTCGGCATTTTTAGCGTCTTTAGCGCCTTCCATCAAGAAATCAACACCGTTGGCGTGAGTGACAACCACTATTTTTGTTTCTGGTGCAACGTCTAAATGGTTGCGGATATTGCGCAGGGCTTTGGTAGCTTGCATGGCGGCATCGTCAATATGATATGTCGCCTTATCTTCGGCAAACGCTTGAGCCGCGAAGCAGGTGGAAATAAATAGTGCTAAAAATAATTGTTGGATTGAACGCATGATGCCTCCGAATGTTGTTGTGTGAATATGCGGTAGTTGGTGTAAGTTGCGCGTTTAGCTTAACTGTTTTTGTGCTTTTTGAATGTGCAATTGCGCCTCTAATGTGGTTTTATTGCTTGGTGGGGCGTTTAGCGGGTATTTAAGGTGCATTAAGGCTGTCAGTTTTGCGCATGAGGGGCAAAAAGGCATTAAAATCATGGTCTTGGTGTGTGGATTCATTTTTACTGCTGCGGGCTACGGGCTTTTAAAAAACGCGGCTTTCAAGCGCGGCTTTCAAGTGAAAATCACCTCATCACGCAGCTTTGCACTTCTCGCAAGGCCAGTTCCCAAAAGTTCGTTAGGTAAATTAAGCTAGGTATAAGCCAATGTCCACCGCCAAAGCAATAATTAAAAAACCCCGCCCAAAGTACTACGATTTGAATCTGATGAATCTGCCGCTAGCCGGCTTAGTTTCCATCTTTCACCGTATCACTGGCATCGTTTTATTTCTGTTTTTTATTCCCGCCGCCCTTTACATCACGCAAAGCTCACTGTCTTCTGAGTTTAATTTCCAGTATTGGAAATCCATTTTTGCGCACCCGATTGTTAAGCTGATTATCATTGGTTTTATTTGGGCTTATGTGCATCATTTCTGCGCGGGCATTCGTTACTTGGTGATGGATTTACACATCGGTATGGAAAAAGCCAAAGCACGTACCACGGCGCAAGTTGTGCTGGTGGCGGGCATCGTGATCACAGCAATTATTGGGTGGAAAATATGGTAGCCGCAAAAGTAGATAGAACGCCTGTTGGCGCGCATTACGGGCTTAAAGGCTGGTTAATGCAGCGGGTCACTGCCGTGATTATGGTGCTTTTTACCTTGGTGCTGATTGGCCTGCTGATGACCACGGGTGAGGTTAATTTTGCAAACTGGAAAGCGCTGTTTCACAACACCGCGTTCCGCGTGCTCACACTATTATTTTTGCTGTCGCTTTATCTGCACGCCTTCGTGGGTACGCGCGACATCATTATGGATTACATCAAGCCGACTGGCTTGAAGCTGGTGCTGCAGATGGGCATTATTGTGTTTTTAGTAGGATGTACTATTTGGTCTGTTTCCATTTTGTGGTCGTAATTTTTTTAATTGTTTTAAATTAGGAGTTTTTTAATGGCGCTACCCGTTCGTAAGTTTGACGCGGTTGTCGTCGGTGCCGGCGGATCCGGCCTCCGGGCAGCTTTGCAATTATCTACCGCAGGACTCAAAGTCGCGGTGTTATCGAAAGTATTTCCCACCCGTTCGCACACGGTGGCAGCACAAGGCGGCGTAGGTGCAGCACTGGGCAACATGGGCGAGGATAACTGGCACTGGCATATGTACGACACCATCAAAGGTTCGGACTGGTTAGGTGACCAAGACGCCATTGAATTCATGTGCAAAAACGCCCCTGAAGCGGTGATTGAATTAGAACATTTTGGTATGCCGTTTGATCGCAACGACGACGGCACAATTTACCAACGCCCCTTCGGCGGACACAGCCAAAACTTCGGCGAGAAGCCCGTACAACGGTCGTGCGCAGCCGCAGACCGCACCGGCCATGCCATGTTGCACACGCTGTATCAGCGCAATGTATTTGCCAACACCCAGTTTTTTGTTGAGTGGATGGCGCTCGATTTAATTCGTGATGACGAAGGCAATGTGCTGGGTGTTACCGCGATGGAAATGGAGACCGGCGAGAGCATGGTGTTCCACGCCAAAGCCACATTGTTTGCTACCGGCGGCGCAGGGCGTATTTATGCGTCCAGCACCAATGCGTTTATCAATACCGGCGACGGTTTGGGCATGGCTGCACGCGCAGGTATTCCGCTAGAAGATATGGAATTTTGGCAGTTTCATCCAACCGGTGTTGCTGGTGCGGGCGTGCTAATTACCGAAGGCGTGCGCGG
>JAYUOW010000115.1:0-15482 GCA_043760555.1 Betaproteobacteria bacterium | reverse complement strand
CTGAATATCAAAAGCTGCGTCCGCTGATGTACGCAGCACGCTTTGGCGATACGCAAGCCGTCAGCTTACTGCTGGCGCACGGCGCAAACATCAACAATCCAGACAGCATCGGCATGACGCCACTTATGATCGCCATAAAAATGCGTCAAGAAGCTGCAGTAGATGTATTGCTAAATGCAGGCGCTGATTTAAAACCCTTCGACAGCTACGGTCGCGCCGCCCTCAACTACGCTACGTTCAATGCCACACCTGCCATCGTTAAAAAAGTAGCCGCCAAAGGTGCAGATTTAAATCTGCAATCGCCCGCAGGCATGCACCATGGCGAGACCGCGCTGATGCACGCGGTGCAAGGCGGTAATATCGAAACGCTAAAAGCTATTTTGGCGCTGGGTGCGAAGACAGCGATACGTGACGCAAAGGGACTGAACGCTTTGGATCACGCGAAGAAGCGTGGGAACAAGGAGATGATTGCGTTGCTTGAAGGTGCATTATAGGATGGCTGTAGATGCCCTATTTTAGGGCGTCTACAGGCACTTATAGGGGACGTAAATTGTTTGATTTGGCGGTGCTTTAATGCTTCGTAGCCAGCACAACTTCCAGCGTTACGCGCAAAGTCTCAAGATGTGTCTGCACCGTCTCCCAGACCATCACCAAATCAACACCCAAATACTCGTGCGCCAACACGTTGCGCATCCTAGCTATCGCACGCCACGGCACAACGGGGTATTCGATGACAAGCGCTTCGATACCAAAATCTTTTAACGCCTGACCAATAACTTCTAAGTTACGAATGACAGCGTCTTGTGTTTTTGTATCAGCAAGAAATTGCGACTCATCGTAACCAGCCGTATAAGACTGAATTCGCGCAACGCTTTCGAGTGCTACACTAAGAAAAACTTCCCGATCTTTCAAAGCGCAATCGCTTCGCTAAAAACCCGCTGTTTAATGTGTTGATTCAACGCACGTTCACTGACAACGTCTACCCTACGACCAAGTTCCGCAGACAACGCATCGACGAGACTAACGTGGTCAACCAAGGTCGAGCCCGGTAAAAACTCAACCAGTAGGTCAACATCACTTTGCAGTAGCTCTTCCCCGCGCGCAACGGATCCAAACACGCGCAAATTACAGGCGTGATGGCGTGCGGCAATCGCTACAATAGTCGCTTTGCGTTGCTGCATTTGTTGGAAGAGCGTCATCAGATCAATCTATGAATTTGTCTTGATTGGTAGAGTACAACAATTGACGATGGCATGCAAAAGCGATGCCATATCTGCCGCTCCTGCTAATCCCGCCGATTAAAAAACGTCTCTAAATCGCGCCGATCTTTTTTCGTTGGGCGGCCTTTAAATATCGGTTCGGGCATGTCGCTCAACTGCGCTGACAGCGCCTCGCGGGCGGCGATGCTTTCTACTGATTCTGCATACATCCGCTCCGCCTCGGGCGCGGGGCCGCGGCGCTCGGGCAGACCTAGCACGCTGAAGTGAAACTCGTAGGGCGGCTTGCGTAGATGTACTTCATCGCCGATGCGCACTTGGCGCGATGGCTTTACTTTTTCGCCGCCGATTTGCACTCGGCCACCTTCGATGGCTTCTTGGGCAAGCGATCTGGTTTTAAAAAAACGGGCGAAAAATAGCCATTTATCAAAACGCAAAGCCTCATTACTTTGGCTTGCGTTTTGATCGGCTCTATCCGTATTAGCCTTGGCGGCTTTACTATCTCGCCCGTTTTTTTGTTGTGCCATTAATACCCACTACGCCGAGGCTTGGCCATCAGCTTGGGTAACAACAACTGGCTGCGCGGGCACTGGAATCGCACTCTTTGGCTTCATGTCAATCACCACCAAGTTCATCGGTAGCGCCGTGCCAGTATCGTATTCAACACCAGCGTGGATGCCCGCCAATGCGACGTCTTCAGCCTTTGCGTCTTGCGTGGCTTTGCCGGAGTACACCGTAAACATCGCGCCCAAAGCAAAATCACGCCCCGACCCACTGGCCCAAAACTTTTCAAACTCAAAGACTTCACGCATCGAATACACGCCAAAAATACCGTATGGATTGGCGATTAAAGCGGTGAGTTGTGATGACTCATAAGGATCATCATCTTCTTCTTTCGCATTCAAAAACGCTTCGTCTTTTAGCAATGGATGAATTTTTCTAAAGCTCTCAAAAATTTCTTCTTTGCTGTTAAACGAAAAATCAGGATGACGTTTTAGCAGGTTTTCAAGCACCAATTGATGCGCGGCGGAGCCTGAAATGCCGAAGTAAGATTCACCGTGTTTAAGCAATTTTTCAGGCGAGCCATCATGGCTATGGCCTAAGCGCACCGAGCCAAAGGTGGTGAGCGTGTCGCCCGCTATCACCACTTGTCCGGCTTTTTTAACTACTACAATTGTGGTCACGCTGTGGTTCCCTCGGTGGTTCCTAACATGAGGCTGTTTAAGCGCTTAACGAACGCTGCTGGGTCATCTAATTTGCCGCCCTCAGCAAGAATAGATTGATCTAACAACACACTCGCCCAGTCCGCAAATTGCGCGTCCGATGCCCCTTGCAACTTGGTTACATAAGCATGAGTTGGGTTAATTTCAAGTATCGGTTTAGCGGCGTTAAAGTTTTGCCCAGCAGCGCGCATCATGCGTTCCATATTGCCGGACATATCGTTATCTTCCACCACCAAACAAGCTGGAGAATCCGTCAAACGGTGCGTAATACGGACTTCTTTGACCTTTTCAGTCAGCGCCGCAGTGAGCTTTTCAAGCAACGGTTTTAAATCATCCGATACTTTTTTCTGCTCTTCTTTTTCAGCTTCGTCCGCCAATGCACCTAGGTCTAAATCACCCTTGGCAACGCTCTGCAATTTCTTACCTTCAAATGCATCGAGGCTGCTTAACCACCACTCATCCACCGGCTCGGTGAATAGCAATACTTCAATGCCTTTTTTGTTGAACACTTCCAGATGCGGGCTGTTTTTTGCACCGGCATACGTATCGGCCGTGGCGTAATAAATGTTTTCTTGTCCATGCTTCATGCGCGAAACATAATCGGCCAGCGACACGTTTTGGGTATCGTCGCTATTGTGTGTTGACGAGAAGCGGCATAGCTTAGCCACGCGCTCTTTGTTGGGCATATCTTCGCCAATACCTTCTTTAAACACGCGGCCAAATGCTGTCCAAAACGTAGTGAATTTATCTTTTTCTTTCTCAGCTAAATCTTCCAACACGCCCAGCACTTTTTTTACACAACCGTTCTTAATAGCGTCAACATCTTTTGATTGCTGCAAAATTTCGCGCGATACGTTTAGCGGCAAATCGTTTGAGTCAACCACGCCTTTTACAAAGCGCAAATAGCGCGGCAGCAATTGTTCGGCATCATCCATAATAAATACGCGGCGCACGTACAGCTTCACACCATGCTTACGCTCGCGATCCCACAAGTCAAACGGGGCTTTTGAAGGGATGTACAACAACTCAGTGTATTCCTGACGGCCTTCCACCCGCGCATGGCTCCACACCAACGGCTTCTCCCAGTCGTGCGAAACATGCTTATAGAATTCTTCGTACTGCTCTTCCGTAATGTCGCTTTTGCTGCGCGCCCACAACGCACTTGCCTTGTTTACCGTTTCATCTTCATCGGTTTTTACTTGTTTCTTCGCTTCATCATTCCATTCCGATTTCTTCATCACAATCGGCATTTGAATGTGATCAGAATATTTGCGAATGATGGCTTTTAGCTTCCACTCTTCTAAAAACTCTTTACTGTCGTCTTTTAAATGCAAGATAACTTCGGTGCCACGCGCGGCTTGGTCAATCTGCGCCAACACGTATTCGCCATCGCCCCCACTTGACCATTCCACGCCTTCAGCAGCACTCAAACCAGCGCGACGCGTGCGCAGCGTTACCTTGTCAGCAACGATGAATGCGGAATAAAAACCCACACCAAATTGACCGATTAAATTCGCGTCTTTTTGCTGATCACCTGTGAGCTTGGAAAAAAACTCTTTCGTGCCCGACTTCGCAATCGTACCGACGTTCGCGATCACTTCATCGCGACTCATGCCGATACCATTGTCGGTGATGGTAATGGTCTTCGCTTCTTCGTCAATGCTGATGCGGATTTTTAAATCGGCATCATTTTCAAACAAACCAGGGGTGGTCACGGAATCGAAACGCAACTTATCGCACGCATCCGACGCGTTAGAAACTAATTCGCGCAGAAAAATCTCTTTGTTTGAATATAGCGAGTGAATCATCAACTGTAAAAGCTGTTTTACTTCAGTTTGAAAACTCAGGGTTTGCGGTTCGGCTTTTTGTACTGTGGCTGTCGTCATAGGAATCTCATCAAAAAATAAGGCAATGCAATGTTATAAAAGGTTGAATTCAAAAACAAAATTAAGCATAAACATCCGTCAATAATCGAGAAAATTCAAGATTATTGCTGATTTACCTATGAGACAATGGGGCGAATCTGGCGTTTTTCAAGGGCTATTTGCGTAAAATTACAAAAATATCCCGCACATATAACCACCTTAGCGAATAAACACACTTCATGGCACTTAAAGAAAAACTAGTACTCGATATTCGCCGCGAAGAATGGCCTGCTTTTGCCGGCGCATTTGTATACTTTTTTCTCGTGTTGTGCGCCTATTACGTGTTGCGTCCCGTGCGCGAAGAAATGGCAATTCAAGCGGGTTTAAAAAACATAACGTGGCTATACACCGGCGTCTTCGTGGGTATGCTGCTGATGACGCCTTTGTTTGGCTGGATTTCATCGCGCCTGCCGCGCCGCATATTTTTGCCTATCGTTTATTTATTTTTTAGCAGCAATTTAATTTTGTTTTATGCGGCCATGAAAGGCCAATTACCCTTCATTGATGCCGCGCAAACAGCCATTGCATTTTTTATTTGGTTATCGGTTTTTAACTACATGATCGTGAGCGTTTTTTGGAGCTTCATGACCGATATTTTTAACGACCTAAGTGCTAAACGCCTGTTTGGCGCGATCGCCGCAGGCGGCAGCGCGGGCGCGATGGTGGGACCCATTATCACGAGCACGCTAGTCACCGCCATCGGCATCCCTAATTTGTTACTAATCTCAGCCGCGCTATTAGTTAGCTGTATCGGCTGCATACTTTATTTAAATCGTTGGGCGGTTATGAATGTAGACACCCAACGCGGCAACGCCGATGCAGCGATCGGCGGCGGCGTGTGGGACGGAATCAAACTTACCTTTTCGTCCCCTTATCTACTTGGCATTTGCGTGTACGTCATGCTGCTGCAAATGGTGGGCAACGTTTTTTACGTCGAGCAACTGCGCGTTGTATCCATCGAAATTCCCACCCCAGCATTGCGCACACAATTTTTTGCGCAACTCGATTTGGCCGTGAACGCATTAGCGCTCTTCATTCAACTATTCATCACCAGCGCAATGCTGCGCAAACTAGGCATTGTATTTTGCCTAACAGTCCTGCCAATTATTGGCGTAATACTGCTAACTGTCACCGGATTGGCACCCACGCTGATGGTGGTAGCCGTGTGCACGGTGATCCGTCGCACAGCCGAATTTGCGATTGCCAAACCGGCCAGAGAAGTCCTATTTACGGTCGCCTCCAGAGAGGAGCGCTACAAAGCCAAAAACGTAATCGACACCGTAGTAAGCCGAGGAGCTGACGCCGTAGCCACGTGGGGAACAGCAGGGCTCCGCGGACTAGGACTAGGCACATCGCAAATTACCTTTGCGGTAATTCCGTTGGCGTTAGCGATGGTGGGATTTGGCGCGTATTTGGGGCGGCAGCAGCAAAAGCGGGCGGCGGCGCAGGCGGTATTGCAAGAACCAGCAGCATCGGATGCAATTGCCGCTAAAATCTAACGTTTGAATTTCTTTAGAACCTTGAAGACGCCCTATTTTAGGGCATCTTCAAGGCATTAGTGCACGATATTGTTGATGCCATTACCCTTACGGAGCGTAGCCGAGGTTCATCGGCCAAACGTAGCCAACAACGCCAGCCGGATACCGCGCTTCGCCAAGTGCTTCCCAGCCATGCTTTAGCAGATGTTGGACTTCATTCGTGTCCGCCGTCCAGTGCAAAATATCTAGCGGCGCATAGCGAAGTCGGTATAGCGGCACGGTGTTCGGCACCCCATTAGTTGGGAATATATACACGTCAATTCCCTCATCTTTGTAGCTAGCGGTATCAGCGCGCAGCAGCGCATATTCCGCTGCGTTACCCGTCCACAGATAACGTCCAGTGCGTAAGTTCAGCAGACGATAGTGCGGCACGGTAGTCACTCCGTTTTTAGTAGCAGGCTCTGTATACAAAGCGTGGTCTGGTCTTTCGCCAACAAATTGCGTATTTTCTGGAAACACCAGTTTCCAATACACACTAAAATTAGTGATCAATAGGTGACCGTAAGTTGCGGGGACGTACGCCCGATTTCTTAGGGCAACGGACGGGTTGAAAGTGACCACAATAAACTTACTCACCGTTGAGTCACCAATAATGCCGTTGGCCGCACCTACGGTTAAGGTAAGCTCACGCGTTTCACCACTGTTGCCACCGCTTCGAATTTTCACGCATACCGCTTGATTGCTCATGACGGTGCTAGGCGTCGAAACATAGTCACCCGTAAGCCGATTGCTGGCATTGCAATCGACCAAATAACTACCACCCACAATACTGATGGGATAAAACGAATCCAAACCACTCACCAATTGCGGATCTGAAACAATATCGGTATTTAGTCCCACATGATAAAGCGCCGGAAACACCAGTGGCTTGGGCGTTGGCGCTAAAAAGTGTATCTCATGCGGTTCGGCAACCACAGGCAACGCCAGCGCAAGCTGCCCAACGCTGTTGGCACCCCAGCATAAAATATTGGCATTTACCACGGCGCAGGTGTGCGCATAACCTGCACCAACCGCGGTAACGCCAGCGCCAGCGGGCATGATGTCGACCGGCAATAATCGATCGGTGGTGCTACCGTCACCCAATTGGCCCCTAGCGTTCCATCCCCAACACTTGAGCCCACCATCAACAACGGCGCAAGTATGGTTGTTGCCGACAGACACCGCAGTTACTGCACTACCCATTGGCAATATTTGCACCGGTTGTGGCCGCGTAACCGTGGTGCCATCCCCTAACGCGCCGAACTCGTTAGATCCCCAACACCGTAAGCCATCACCCAACACAGCGCAGGTGCGCGCACCCGTTGCGGCGATCGCACTAACACCACTTCGACTAGGAATAACCTGCACTGGCACTAAACTGCGTGAGCTTGTACCATCGCCCAACTGCCCCACCCAGTTCTCGCCCCAACATTGCACACCGCCATCCACGACAGCGCAACTGTGCCTGCTACCCACAGCAACATGCGTTGCGCCACCCGCTGCGGCAATTGCAACAACTGGTACTGCACTAGGTGCCGCGGAGCCGTTGCCCAGTAGACCACCGTAGCGATTTGGCGTTGGGTCAGGAACTGGCAATCCGATAATCGGTCTCGGATATCCACCCCAACACTGAACACCGCCAGCGATAACTGCGCAAGTATGAATATCACCAGTAGCAATTGCGCTTGCCCCACTGCGAACGGGAAAAACTTCGGCCGGAACCGTTCGACTATTAACAATGCCAAGACTGCCCTGACTCCCCAGGCTCAACTGTGCGCTGGTGTTATCTCCCCAACAGCCAACACCACCGTCGACGACCGCGCAGGTATGCGAAGCGCCAGTTGCAATATAGGATTTCTGCGCAGGCAATTGCGCGCTTGGTATCGTCACCACCGGCGCAAAACGGTTGATTAAACTACCGTCGCCAAGTTGCCCAGAATGATTGCGACCCCAACACTTCACCGCGTCCGCAATGGCCGCGCAACTATGTCCATGGCCTAAGGCGAGACTGACGGTGTCGGCAGCTACCACGGCAGGTACCACCAGCGCTGGCCGATCTTGCAGTGGCCGCATCACACTGCCGAAAAAATCTAAGTCACCAACTTGCCCAGTCGTACCCCAACATTTCACCGCATCGCGTACTACGGCACAAGAATAGCCCTGGCTTATGGCTACTTGCAGCACACCCGATCCCGCGTCAAGCACTTTAGTGGGCACGGCCGATTCCAAAGCATGCCCACTTGGTAATTTAACGCCGCTATTTTTGCCCCAGCACGTCAACCCGCCTGCCATCACGGCACAGCTAAAATCACCACCAGTTGCAATCGCGGTTACGCCACTGCCCGCAGCGATAGCCCAAACCGGCGCAAGCCGTACCGCCTTTGAGCCGTCTCCTAACTGGCCGTTAGTATTGTGTCCCCAGCACATCACGCCGCCGTTGCTTAGCGCGCAACCATGTGCGTTGGCGAGCGCCACTGCTGTTACGCCTTGGTTCGCTGCAATAACTTGCAGTGCGGCAGGCGTTGCTGGGTTCACCGCGTCGTTTACCATGGCTTGCTTAATGTAGCCCCAGCACTTCACGCCACCCTGCACCACTGCACAGGTGCTGCCATAACTAGCAGCGATCGCCGAAACACCCGACCCAGCCGCAATAGCTGACGACGGCCGGTAAGCATCACTTGAATACCGCGTCAGCGAACCCGGATAATCACCCCAACATTGCAATTCACTATTCACCACCGCACATGAATGCTCAAAACCGACCGCCACAGCCGAGGCGCCACTACCAGCTGCAATCGCCGCTTTAGGTGTGTTTAAAGGCGCGTTTTCCACAACGCCAAGCCTGCCTTTTTCATTTGTTCCCCAGCATTGCACGCCGCCGGCCACTACCGCGCATGAGTGGCCACTTGTATTCACCGCTGTAGCGTTACTACCCGCCGCGATCACGCGCGCCACATCGGCGCGTGGCGATGCGGCACCATCAATTACCTTCGCATGGGGGCTAGCAGTCCAACATTGCACACCGCCTGCCACTACGGCGCAACTGCCCGCGCCCACGGCAACGGAAGTCGCGCCGCTCGCACTTAAATCAGCGTCGCGCACCGTAAGTACAGCACCAAAGCTAGCACCTTTGACAACTGCACCATTGGCCGTGGATATCGTAAATGCCAAATCAAATCGACCCGCGTTAAGCGGCGTACCGCCGATAGTAATCGCACCGCTACCGTTGTGCTGATAGCGCAAGCCGGTGGGCAAACCACTTATTTCAATGTCGGTCGGAGGCGGGTTGCCACCGACAAGCAGCGCCTGCGAATACGGTATGTTTAGCTGCGCGTGTGCTAGTTTAGGCGTTAGTAAAGTTGGTGCCGCAGCACCAGCGAGGCCAACGAGTCCGATGGGAGCAAGTGCGGCCGCTGCAAAAATAAGGCCGCGAGAAATGTTTTTAATAAACGATCCGACAAAGTACAGTTTTTTCACAACGAAAGCTCCTAAGGTTAAGGATAACGTTGCGCCATTGATTTGTTATAGTTATTTACATAATTTACAGCAAAGGGATAGTAACCTATTATTCAACACAGCCCCAGAACTAACTCAAGCGCCCTAATACCCCACCGCCCCGCCATCCTTCCGATGGTCGCTACCCGCCACATATCCACGCAACACATCACCATCATCTAACCGCCAAATAAGCTGCGCGCCACCGTAGGCGAATGACTGCATTTCAGCGGGGGCAATTGTGTGGCCTTTGGCTATTAAAGCTTCTACAACGCTAGCTGGAAACGCCCTATTTACGGCCGTCTCCAGCCCTATCGTGTAGTCAGGATTCACTACCCATCTTGGCGCATCGCTGGCGGTTTGTGGGTTTTGGCCGTAGTCGATCATGCGGATGACCATTTGAATGTGGCCTTGCGGTTGCATCGGGCCGCCCATTACGCCAAAGCTCATTCTGGGTGCGCCATTTGCGTCAGTTAGGAAGCCGGGGATGATGGTTTGGAAGGGACGTTTTTTGGGGGCTACGCAGTTTGGATGGCCAGAAATTCGGTTAAATCCCGCGCCGCGATTTTGTAGGCTGATACCCGTGTTAGGCACGACGACACCTGCGCCGAAGCCCATGTAATTTGATTGGATGAGCGAGCACATCATGCCGGTGCTATCTGCCGTGGTGAGATACACCGTGCCCCCGTGTTTGGGCAGGCCGAATGTGACTGGCTTGGCTTCTTGCATGCGGATTAAAGCTGCGCGTTGCTTTAAATAGGCTGGTGCCAGCAAGGCTTCAATGGTGACGTCCATCGCTGCGCTATCAGCGATATAACGATGCGCGTCGGCGAAGGCGAGTTTCATGGCTTCAATTTGTAGGTGGATGGTTTCTACGCTATCGACGGGGTACTGGCGCAGGTTGAAGTTTTCTAAAATTCCCAGCGCAATAAGCGCCGCCAACCCTTGTCCATTGGGCGGGGTTTCATGCAACGCCACATCGCGATACCGCACCGATATTGGGGTGACCCAATCAGCTTTATGCTCAGCTAAATCAG
The DNA here is from genome assembly GCA_043760555.1 of Betaproteobacteria bacterium. Taxonomy (GTDB): domain Bacteria; phylum Pseudomonadota; class Gammaproteobacteria; order Burkholderiales; family Usitatibacteraceae; genus JANMDR01. Next base: position 5,068 of record JAYUOW010000115.1, on the reverse strand, counting down.
CTATGGTTAGCGCGCCGCCGTGGCGCTTCGCATCGTCTACCATTTGTTGCGCTAATACCCCACGATAAAACGCTTCACCATTGGTTTTTGCGATCAATTCTAGGGTCTGCGCTTGGGCTGGAAAGCGCCAATATTCGGCTGTCTTCGGGGCATTGCCATTATGGGTAAAAGCAGAAACTAAGCTTGCACATTCAGGCTTGGCAGACAAGGTTTGAATCTGCCGACCCCATGAATGCGCGGTGATAGGCGACACTAAAAAACCATCGCGCGCATAGCCGATTGCGGGCGTAAAAAGTTGCGCAAAATCGAGCTTGCCAAACCGTTGCGACAACGCCACCCATTGCGATACCGCGCCCGGCACGGTGACAGAATCCCAGCCACGATCAGGCATATCGCTGCGCTGCGAGTGGTGCTTAGCAAAGTAGGCTTCGTCCCACGCGGCGGGACTGCGGCCAGAGGCATTCAATCCGATTAGTTGATTAGGCGACGCTGGATCGGAAATAATCGCAAAACCGTCAGACCCAATACCGTTGCTAGTGGGCTCCACCACCGTTAGGGCAATTGCCGTGGCGATGGCCGCATCTACGGCGTTTCCGCCCTGTTGCACCATTTGCAAGCCAGCTTGCGCGGCTAATGGCTGGGATGTGGCAACGACGTTGCGTGCGTATACCGGCACGCGTTGCGAAGCATAGGGTTGCGCATCTGAGAACGGTTGGTTCACGGCCATTTTAAGTTAGACCTATATCGTTTGGCTTATCCAAAGTTGCATCAAGTTCTGCTGTGGGATGTAACGCTTGCCACGCTTTCAGCGCTTTTTGATAGTCATATAATTCGTCTTCGTATAAATCCATCACGCAGGGAATGCAACCGGTGCCGCAGCATTCGCCGGGCTCGGGCAAGCGCGGCGGCTTTAGCAAAAATGGCTCGGGAGGGAATTCAGCGACGGGTGTTTTTTCGGTATGCATTTTCAATGTTTAGCGTAGGCAATTGCCCAGATTTTACGCTTATCTCGTGGAGCGCGACCACTTCGGTATCGGCAACGACAAACACGTGGTCACCACGCTTTGGTTTTATGACGTGGCTACCGGTAAAAGCGCCAAACGAGGGCAACAAACCCACATCTTGCCCAAACCAAAAACACGGCAAGCGCGCAGTCTCGCCCGCACGCCCAGTGAGACGCACAGCGGGATGCACATGACCCGCCAAGGCATAACCTACGGGGCTTGGCGTGGGATGGTGGTTTAAAACGAAGGGTGCGCACAGCTGCCCCTCGGGCACGCAATCTATGCGTAAAGCAGCTGCTGGATCACCTGCTTTTAAATCATGATTACCGCGAATAAGCATAATCGATAAGGCTTCATGCTGTGCGCGCCACGCTTCAAGCTTTACTTGAATCGAGGACTTTGTGGCATCTTTATTGTGCAAAAAATCGCCCAACAAAATTAGGCGGGTGGCTTGCGTTTTTTCAATACAGGTAGAAAGCCGCGCCAACGAATCGCCGGTGCTACCGTCCGGCAGCGCCACGCCCTGCGCACGGAAAGCCGTACCCTTACCCACGTGTACGTCCGCCGCGAAAAGCGTTTTCATGCGTGGCCAGTACAGCGCCTTTTCGGGCATTAAAACTAGCCACTCTTCGGCAACGCAAGTCAGCGCTTCGCCTTTATTTAAGGGCATCTCCAGCCTGTTTGTAGCCGGTGCTAAATAATTTTCAAGCAGTGATGTTTGCATAGGGCTCAATCATCCCACACCATTTGCATACGCTGCACACGGTCTGCTAATTTTTCGCTGCTTAATTTTTCACGCAGGCGTTCTAGCATTAACGGAAACGCAAACGGCGTTGGTTTATCACAGCGAATCAGCGTTAGGCGTTGGGTTTTTATCAGCGCTAACGCATCTTCTAAGCGTGCGAATTCTAGTTCACGCTCCAGCACTTCGCGGGTGGATTGCGCGAGTAGCGGGTTGTTAGCATCCCATTGCGCGAACACGTCGTAAATTAAACCGCTGCTAGCTTGCACTTGCTTGTTGGTTTTACTGGCACCGGGGAAACCTTGAAACACCAGCCCCGCCACCCTTGCAACCTCCCTAAAATGGCGCTTCGACAGCTCGGCAGCATTGATACTTTTTAGCACATCTTCTAACAAATTATCAGCGCTAAAAATAGTGTCGAGTAAATTTCGATTGAGCACAAATGGCGTTATTGATAACAGCTCCAGTCCATAGTCATTTACCGACATTGAAAACGTAGCAGGCGCAATTACGCTCATACGATAGCTGAGCAATGCGGCTAATCCAGTGTGTACATGCCGCCCAGCAAAGGGAAACATAAAAATATGATGACCTTCTTTTGATTCAAACTGTTCGATCAACAGCTCCGCCGCGTCGGGTATGCGCGACACGCGCTGTTGCACCGTCAACATGCGCGAGATGGCCGCCACTTCTGGCTCTTGCGCTTTATTGGTTTTAAAATCTTGCAAGATTTTTCGTACTGCTGCAGCTAACTCACTGGAAAGCGGCATCTTGCCGCCACCCCATGTGGGCACGGTTTTTTTACTCAATGGCGCAGGTTTTACATAGGCCGTCATGTCTTTTATGCGGGTTAGCGCCAAGGTGCGACCGGCAAAGGTAAAGGCATCGCCTATTTTCAAACGCGCAATAAAACTTTCTTCCACATAGCCCAAGCGTGCCGCGTTGGCATAGCGCACTTCCATCATCGCGTCAGATACGATCGTGCCCACATTCATCCGGTGGCGACGCGCGATAGTGGTATCGCGCACCACGTAAATGCCCGCATCAATTTCTACTTTTCGGTATTCAGGATAAGCCTGCAGCGCATCGCCGCCACGCGTAATAAAATCAAGCGCCCACTGCCATTGCGTGGGTGTTAAGTTGCGATACGCGTAGGCAGTTTTTATTTCAGGATACACGTCCACCGGAATGAAACCATCGCCCAGCGCGAGCGTAACTAAATGCTGCACCAACACATCAAGCGGCGCTTCGATTAAGCGACGCGATTCAATTTGGCGCGCATTGGCAGCCACCCGCGCGGCTGCCGCTTCAATAAATTCAAACGCATGACTTGGCACGCAGCTAATGCGCGATACCTGCCCCGGTGCATGGCCAGACCGCCCTGCGCGTTGCAGCAACCGCGCTACGCCCTTGGGGCTGCCAATTTGCAACACTCGACCCACAGGTGAAAAATCAACCCCTAAATCAAGACTAGATGTTGCCACTACTGCCCTCAAGACGCCCGATTTTAGGCCATCTTCAACGTATTGCCGTACCGATTTATCAAGTGAACCGTGATGCAATGCAAGCTCGCCCGCCCACATCGGGCGAATCGCCAGCAATGCCTGATACCAAATTTCGGCTTGCGAGCGGGTGTTGGTAAACACGAGTGCAGTGCCTGTATCGGTGCGTTCCATATCAAAGCAAGCGTCCAGTTGCGCTGCCACCTCTTCTGCCATCACCAAGCCCAAATGCCCCGCCCACGGAAATTTGTGGGTGTTGGCAGGAATTAGCGTATCAATTATTACCCGCTTATTTTGCACGCCAGCCACCATGCGGCCGGGCCTGCCCGCCAACAAAACATCGCGCGCTTGCTCTAAATTGCCGAGCGTGGCGCTTAAACCCCACACTTTCAATTTCGGATTCCAATGCCGCAATCGCGCCAACGCTAACTCCACTTGCACACCGCGCTTACTGCCTAAAAGTTCATGCCATTCGTCCACCACCACGCAACGCACGGTCGATAGCGTTTGTGCCGCATCCGGCTGCGAGAGCATTAAACACAGGCTTTCTGGCGTGGTGACCAATGCAGTGGGCATCCGCTTATTTTGCTTGGCGCGCGTGGCTGTGGACGTATCACCCGTGCGCAGGCCAACTGTCCACGGCAGACCTAATTGGGTAATGGGTTTTTGAATGGAATCAACGGTGTCTGCAGCCAATGCACGCATCGGCGTGATCCATAACATCGTGAGCGGATGCTCATTATTGAATGCCTCAAGATGTCCGTTATTAGGGCGTTTTCGACCTATCGCTGGTAACGGTATAGATGCTTTGAAGTCGGAATTTTCATGCAACCATCCGATTACCGGGCCTAGGCAAGCAGCCAGCGTTTTACCTGAACCCGTGGCGCAATGAATAAGCCCTGATTCACCCGCTAGATACGCGTCCCACACTTCATGCTGGAACGCAAAAGGCTGCCAACCTTGCTGCGAAAACCAATCGGCAATGACAGGTGGCATCAACTTAATTGCCGTCCTGATCGCTTCCAATGCGCGGCTTGCAGCAATGTGGCCACATGAATATCCACCGTGTCTTGAATATTATTTGCGTAGCCGCCTGCCATGACAATTGCCAAAGCAGCGTTGGCATCCGCACACGCGGCAAACACCATGCGGTCGCGCGTGGCTAAGCCTGCTTTACTAATTTTTAAGCGTCCCAGACGATCATCTTCAAACGGATCGGCACCTGCCAGATAGATCACCAGCTCTGGTTTAATTGCTGCAAACGTAGTGGTTAACCCGCTGGAGAGTGCCGTTAAATAAGCGTCATCAGCCATGCCGTCTTCGCAATCAATATCTAAATCACTATGTTGCTTGCGGGCTGGGAAATTTTTGGCACCGTGAATTGAGAAGGTAAAAATTGAATCGTCACCCTGACAAATTGCTGCCGTGCCGTCGCCTTGATGCACGTCGCAATCAACGATGGCAACACGCTTAACTAGGCCATCTTGCTGCAAGGTGCGGGCAGCGATCACGGCATCATTAAACACACAAAACCCCGCGCCAAAATCATAATGCGCATGGTGGGTGCCGCCAGCAAGATTCGCGGAGATGCCCGAAAATAGGGCTTCTCTGGCAGCCGCAATAGTAGCGCCACTGGAGCGCTTGGAGCGTTCGACCATTTGGGGTGACCATGGAAAACCAATCTGGCGGATTTGCGCAGGCGTAAGCGTGCCCTGCTCTACTGCGTGTACGTAATCCGGTGCGTGAGCCAGCGTTAGTTGCTCGATGGTTGCGGCTGGCGGCTCGCAAAAATCTACATCGCGGAAGCTGCCGGAATGCTG
>JAYUOW010000114.1:0-15500 GCA_043760555.1 Betaproteobacteria bacterium | reverse complement strand
GGTCTGGCTTGTTGTTTACGATTGGTGGCATTGGTTCGGCTACGCTTGGCATCAATGGTTTCGGTGGTGATGGCGGGCCAGCTACGTTAGCTTCGTTTAACAACCCGACAGGTTTGGTGTTTGATGCTGCAGGTAATTTGTACATCGCTGACACCGGCAATAATCGCGTGCGACGCATCAATTTGGTGACGGGTATTGTGACCACGATTGCGGGTGGTGGCGCGTCTACCGCTGACAATATTCAAGGCACCACAGCGCTGCTGACCGCACCGCGTAGCTTGGCGTTTGGGCCAGATGGGCTGCTGTATATCGCTGAAGGCGCTAACCGTATTCGTCGTTTGAATGTGGCCACCGGCGTGCTGAGCTTCTTTGCCGGAACTGGTGTGGCGGGTTACGGCGGTGATAACGGTGCTGCGTTGTCTGCCGTATTTAGCGACATCTACTACATCACCTTCGACTTCCAAGGTAATTTGTTTATCGTTGATCGTGGCAATAACCGTATTCGCTGCATCAACCGCGCGGGTATCGTGTTGCCGGTAGCGGGAACGGGTGCGATAGGCTTTGGCGGTGATGGTGGCCTAGCCACTAGCGCGCTGTTCCGCGATATACGTTATATTGCGTTTGATTATTTTGGTCAGCTCTATATTTCAGACGCCGGTAACAATCGTATTCGTCGGTTGAATTTGCTCACTGGATTGATTAGCACCTTCAGCGTCAATAATGCGACTTTCAACCCGTATGGTTTGTATTTTGATGCGATGGGTAGCCTGTACACCGCTGAATTAGGGCTTCTCCGAGCGGTACGCTTTATTGATAATCCAGGCTTTGCCATCAATTTCCCCACCCGTGCGCGTATTGCGGCAGGTACCACGGCGTTATCTGATGTGCGCAGCTTTACCGGCTTTACTGGCACGGTAAGTTTGAGTATCGAAGGTGGTGAATACAATATCGGCTGTAGTGCAGCTAATCCCTTCATAAGCGGCATCACCAGTTTAACCATCAGCAATCCCCCGCAAACCGTGTGTTTACGGGTAACGGCGGGCACAGCAGCGGGGGATGCGCGAACAGCAAAATTTAGGGTCAATAATACGGCTTCCCCATTTACGGTGCTAACACTTGATCCTGATTTGCTACCGCGTTATCGTATTTATGTGCCAAGTTTAAAACGCCATTTGTACACGACAGATACCAATGAATATAACGTGCTCACAGGAATCTCAGCAACTTACAGCGGTGAAGGCATTAACCATTATCTGTACCGTGCACCCGTAAACCGTGCTGCGCAAACAGCGATCCCGTACTATCGGCTGTACTTCAAACCGCAGCAACGGCATTTTTACACGTCCGACTTTAACGAATACAACGCCATCCGCGCCAACACCGCATTTGCGAGCGATGAAGGTACAACCGGCTACATCTTCCCCAAATACGGTGTACCCGGCACCACCGCACTGTATCGCTTGTACAACTCCGCCATCAACAGCCATTTGTGGACCACCGATAGCAACGAGTTTAATTTCCTGCGCAACAACGGCTGGACAGCAGAAGGCCAGCCGGGAAATGCATCGGGTGTGGATGGGTATGTGTTTCCGTAGGTAATTTAACGCTATAAACGCATGAAATGATGCCTTGGAGATGCCCTATATTAAGGCGTCTACAAGGCATTTTGACGACCACTTTCGATAAGAAAATAGTCGTTTTTGGAGCGGCTTGGTTATGATCTCGGCTTAACGCAATATCTGCGTTGCCTCTGTAGTCGAATACGTTGCCTCTGTAGTCGAATGTAGGTCGGATTAGCGGCTTTATCGCGTAATCCGACAATATCGGCTACGTTGCCGCTGTAGGGGCGCATTGCATGCGCTCTCTTGGCAGGGCACGGGTAATCGCGTTTAGCCGAGATTGTCACTTACAAGATGCGCATCGGATCTGCACAGAGCGCCCCTACAGCGGCAGCGCGGAAATTAGTGTCGGATTACGCGAAAAAGCCGCTAATCCGACCTACGGGACACTACGTTGCCTCTGTAGGGGCGCATTGCATGCGCCCTCTTGGCAGGGCACGGGCGATTGCGTTTCGCCGCGATCGTCGCCTAAAAGATGCGCATCGGATAAGCAAAGAGGGCGCACGCAGAGCGCCCCTACGGCGGCGGCGAGCTAGTTAGTGCCGCCGTGTTTGTATTAACATTTCGTGAACCCATTACCTACTTTTCTATTGCATCACCCCATTGACGCTACCTTGCAGTACAGTAACGGTAACTAATATTAAGGATAACGCTATGAAAGTGCTGCTTGTTGAAGACGATATTGGCCTTGGTGAGGCTTTGCATGCTGTCTTAAAACTAAATCAATACGATTCCACATGGGTGCGTACGGCGGAGGACGCGCAGCGATTTTTGGGTAGCGAAAAATTTGATCTGCATTTGTTCGATATTGTTTTGCCCGGCATGTCGGGTCTTGAGTTGCTTAAAAATTGCCGTGAAAATGATGTGGACGGGCCGATTATGATGTTGACTGCGCGCGATGGTGTGACGGATCGGGTGATTGGTTTAGACGGTGGGGCGGACGATTATTTGGCGAAGCCGTTTGCGGTGGAAGAATTATTGTCGCGCAGTCGCGCATTACTGCGCCGCCATTTACCGCAAAAAACCGCACTGTGGCGGGTAGGCGCTTTAAGTATAGATACCGCGCGGCGTCAGGTTAAGTTGGCCGATGAAGTGTTGAGTTTATCTAAGCGCGAATACGAGCTGCTGATTTTGTTGGCGCAAAGCCCCGGCAAAGTGCTTACGCGCGCGCAGCTGGCGCAGGGCTCGGACACGCAGGAGCTTGGCGGCAGTAATGCCATAGATGTCCATATTTACAGCCTGCGCAAGCATTTGGGTGCAAATTTAATTAGCACGGTGCGCGGCGTGGGCTATGCCTTGGAAGAGCGAGCAACCTAGTGTTGTTGACTACAAAATCCAACATTGCAGCGCGACCATCGCTGATCGTTCGCCTTATCCGCTGGCAGGTGTTTGCGATGATGGCGACTTTAGCGCTGACGGTGTGCTGGCTAACCTATTCGATGACGGTATATGAAAACGGTGATCTAGACCGTCGCATGCGTAACTTCGGGCAAATTTTGGCGGAGACAGCATCGGGCCTGCAAGCAGATCCAGTCAACACTAAGCTGCGTTTATCGGCCGTAGAAGAGGTGTTTACCAAGGGAGTGATTGAAAAACTAAACAATGTCGATAGCGCCAATTATGCTGAGGCGCTGGCCGCTGCCAACGCCAAATTTTATACGCCAACCTACCAAGTTTTTGATGCCCAAGGCACGTTACTGTATCGCTCAAACAACGCGCCGTTGCAGGCTATTACGCTGCAGCAAGGCTATGCCGACACGCAAATTAACGGCATTGGGTATCGCACCCTGCGCACCCAAAGTGCTGACGGCACTATATCGGTGGCGATTGCTGAATCAGCATCGATGCGTCGCGAAACGATGTTTCCGATTGTTGCGCGCATTATCACTTCACAGGTGCTGATTTTTTTGCTGTGTATTGTCGTGTTGTGGTGGATTGCACGCGCTAGTTTTAAGCCAATGATTACACTCGCAAATGAACTGCGCCAGCGTCGGGCGGGCGATTTAGTGCCGCTTGAAAATACCCAAACCTACTCAGAAGTAGCGCCCTTGGTAGATTCGCTAAATGACTTGCTGGACCGTGAATCGCGTCGCCTTGATATTGAACGTGGCTTTTTAGCTGATGCCGCGCACGAGCTGCGCACCCCCATGGCCGCCATGAGCGCGCAAGCGCATTTGCTGCTGCAGGCGCATGATGACGGCACGCGTACCCATGCGGCGGTGCAACTGCAAACGGGGCTAAAACGGGTATCAAATTTGCTCAGCCAATTACTCACGATTGCTCGGGTGGATGCGTCTACCGCGTTTTCAAAAGTGGAGCATATTGATGCCGCTGAATTGTTGCGCCAACGGGTGGCCGATCATGTGCCACAAGCGCGCTTAAAATCTATCACGCTAGATTTAGAAGCGCCCGACACCTTGCACCTCACGGTCAGCCCGACGGGGTTTACATCCATCATCGATAACTTGGTAGACAATGCCATTCGCTACACCCCCAGCGGCGGCGTGGTGGCGATTTCGTTAGTGGCTGATACTGGCGCTGCGTCGGCAGGCACTTTGACGGTAAAAGATACTGGTCCTGGCATTGATGTGCAGTTTCGAGAACGCGTGTTTGAACGGTTTTACCGCGTGCCGGGTACAGAAGCTTCGGGCAGTGGGTTGGGCTTGGCGATCGTCAAAAAAGTGGCTGCAGCCCACGGCGCGTCTATTTTGCTGCATGAAGGCATTGATGGCACAGGCTTGGGCATTACCCTGCAACTTCCGAAGATGCCGCACGCGAAATAGGGTGCTTTTTTGTATTTAAGAGACCGGCTGGAGACGCCCTAAATTAGGGCGTCTCCAGCCATTCGTATTGACCAAAATTAGCGCGACTTGTCCGTACAAGTGTAACAATATTGCGCTACAGTCGATGCAGGCGTATATTTTGTGACAAAACGTAGTTCAACCTTTGCTCAGTCCACAGAAACGCCCCCAATGCCAGATGAAATTAAAACTGCGCCAACGCAGCGCACTCGTCGTAATGCCTATGGCGCACTGCCACCGCCCGCCGAAGCGCGCAATGATTACGATGTTACCAACCAAATTTGCACCGTCGATAGCGGGGCAGTGCAAGCAGAAATAGAGCGGATATTCACGGCACTTTATCCGGGTGCCAACCCCAAATACATGGCGATTACCTTCAGCGACCAGGCCAATATGTATCGCGGTGCGTTCCCGGGTTATCAGGCTTGCGACACGGCTTATCACGATATGCAGCATGTGCTAGAAGTCACATTAGCGATGGCGCGCTTGATGGACGGCTACGAGCAATCGCGCAAGGACGCACCAACTTTAGGTTCCACGTTGTTTCAGGTAGGCATTATTTTGGCGCTGCTACACGACATGGGTTATGTGCGGGAGCAGGGCGATAAAGTGGCGCGTAACGGTGCTGAATACACGCTAAAACACGTAAGCCGAGGCGCTACTTTTTTGCAACACTATATGCCCGCAATTGGTTTGGGCGAACACGCTGAAACAGCTGCCAAACTCATTCACTTTACCGGCTTTGAGCAGACGGTAGCGACCATTGATGTGAGCGATCCGCTGTTGCGGCTGCTAGGCAGCTTGCTGGGTACTGCCGACATCATCGCGCAAATGGCTGACCGTTGTTATTTAGAAAAATGCCGCGATCGCTTGTATCCAGAGTTTGTGCGCGGCGGCATCGCCATTCGCGAAACACCGCAAGGCGCGAATGTGGTTTACCGATCCGGCAGCGATTTGGTATCCAAAACCCCCACGTTTTTCAAGCATGCCGTTTCACGGCTTAACACCGAACTAAACGGCGTATATCACTACGCCGCAAACCATTTTGGTGGTGCGAACCCCTACATGCAATCAGCGATGCAAAATGTAATGTTCGCCAAGCAATTAGGTGCTGCGGGAGCTAGAAAATTGCGGCGTACGCCACCGGTGACAACACCGGTTGCAGCGCATGCTAAATAGTCTGAAGAAGCCCTAATTTAGGGCGTTTACAGCGTATGTGTGACGGTAAAAGCATAGTAAAAAATTGATGCAAAGATATGCGCAACGCCCAAAATCCCACCGCGCAAAAGCCCCTCGCCCCTCGAGGGAGAGGGGTTGGGGAGAGGGGGTTGGTCGCAACGAAGCGTGGTGATCGAATCACCACCGCTGCTGGGCAAAACCCCTGCCCAACCTACAAGGCAATCGTCATGCCATATGCGGAAGACGCCCTAATTTAGGGCGTTTACAGCCAGTGTTTCTAGCCGAGCAGTTTTTGAAACCGCGCTAAAAACGCATCCGCTTTTTCGCGTCCGGCATAAGCTACTAAAAAATCCCTTAGCTTTACAATTAACATCAACAACTCGCCGTTGTTTTTGCAGGCTTGAATTTTTGGTACGACGCGTGCGGCATCTTTGCCTAGGTGGCGCTGCATGTCGTCTACCAATGCGCTGATCACCATTTGTAGTTGGATGCTTTCAGTTGAAGCAGCCGAGGATATTTCTTCTAATTCATCGTGGCGATAGGCCACAGGTTGCGGGCGATTGATATGCGTAATATCCGGCTCGATGCCACGCGAATAGGTTGGCACTACCTGCAAATTTGGGCGTGGTGCGCTAGGGTGTAGCGGCGATTTGGTGGTTGAATCTTCCCCAGTGTCCAAATGTCCGCCGTTAATTAGGCCTTGCAAATGAAGCTCAATAATTAGCCCAGTCACATCACCAAGCGTGCCGGTACGTGCAAGAATCTCGGCCATAGACGCGGCACCATCGACCAACATGAGCACCGTGCGCAATTTTGGATGGAGAAACGTTTCTTGGTTAGCGAGTTCGGCATAACCTCGGCGTGTTTTACGCAAAACGGTTTCAGGTTGAATACGCGGCGCACCCGTAGTTGACTCTGGAAACATACGGCAATCCTTATTATTGTTGAGTGCAAAAATAGGCAAATTACTGAGTGCTGATAAATAGGGCTTGCGTGCAACTTAAGGATTGCACGCAGCGGCGATAGCTATCCAAGCAGCTTTTGAAAGCGCGCTAAAAACGCATCGGCTTGTTCTTTTCCCGAGTATGAAATTAAAAAGTCGCGCAGCTTAATGATGAGCATGAGTAAATCACCATTGCTTTGACACGCTTGAATTTTTGGAATGACACGTTCTGCATCTTTGCCTAAGCGCGCCTGCATGTCGTCGATCAGCGCGCTTTTAATCATCAAAAGATTATTGAGTTGCGCGTTAGGGCTCGGGGCAGGTGCTTGTTGCGGGACATTCAGTTGCGCGTTTGCGGCTGCAGTCTGCGCTGGGGTATTTTGCCAAGGGTTGTTCACTTCGGCACGAATAGGCGCTGCCACTTGTTGCACTGGACGCAGCGCGCCGCCCGGGGGTATGGTGTTATTGAAGTCAGAATTGCTGCCGGTGATAAAGCCTTGAAAAAACAATTCAGTCACCATCGGCTTCACATCGCCAATTGCACCCATGCGCTCAACAATTTCTGTGACAGTGGACGCGCCATCGATCAAAATCAGCAGACGACGTAGTTTGGGATGCAAAAAAGAGTCTTGGTTGGCTACCTCCGAATACCCTTTGCGGGTTTTGCGGAGGACTGAGTTAGGTTCTAGGCCGTAACTGAGATCTTTTGAGTCGGGCATCATGGTGAAATTCCTTGAATTATTTTAGCTTGTCGATGAGCTGATGTATGTCGACCAATGGGCTGCATGTTAAAAAAATATCACTGTGCAGAGGCGCTGTCACTATATTGTCATATAAAAGCCCATTTTTCTCTTTAAAATCAAAGAGATAATTAAATGTACAATTAAATTACACAGTACCGCATTAGAGCGCCGTGCACAACAATTTCCTATACCAACACTGTGGCATAACTTTACGGTCATCATTTGAACAAGTGTATCCCGCGTGTAGTAAAACTTCTTTTTACGTTTTATTTGACATATGCTGTACACAATGCACTTTGAATTTAGTCCGAATTGGGCTTGAATTCGGCAAAACAAACACTTTTTCATTCACTTAATCGGGAGCAATCATGGTTAGTCTGGCACTTCTCACCCAATATTCATTTCTTATTACCTTCATCGGCATGTGTGCCGCATGTCTTTACTTCATCATGGAACGCGATTCGTTGGCGCCTGAATTTCGCTCAACGGCCAGTATCGCTGCCTGTTACGTGGGCATTGCCGCGTTTAATTATTACATCATGCAAAAAACAGTGGGCTTGGATGGCCAGTGGGTATCAGTGATGAACTTCCAAACTGAGTTTCGTTACATTGACTGGCTGATCACCACGCCATTGATGCTAATCAAATTTCCGGTGTTATTGGGTGCCGATAAAAATAAACCGCTGATTGCTGTGTTGGTAGTTGCCGACATCATCATGATTTTGACCGGCTACGTGGCTGAAACCATGTTGAACCGTGGCGGCCAGCCGATGATTGCGTGGGCGTTTTATTTTGTAAGCTGCTTAGCATTTTTGGGCGTGGCAGGCGTGTTGTACACGGTGGTTTCAAATGCGCAAGAAGCATCATTAGGCCCAATTTCAGATGCGCTCAGCAAGATGAAATTGTTTATCGTTTTTGGCTGGTTAATTTATCCACTGGGCTTTGCAATCGCTTTACTAGCCGGTGGCGATACGCCTAAAGTGATACGCGAATTGGTGTACAACTTCGCCGACCTGTTCAACAAAGTAGGCTTTGGTTTGGTAGCGCTTTTTGCAGCCAAACAAATTGCTAAAGACCGTGCGTTAAAAGCGCAGTTGTCCGATATTTAATTTAGCTAATTTCGCACCAATACCATACTAAGAGTCCGTGCCTTGTTGGTGCGGACTTTTTTTATTGCCCAAAATCGGTGCGCTTGCAAAAACGCTTTTATTTGGCATATACTGCAAATTCATGATTGATCTGGGCTTTAAGTACTAACGTACAGGGCGAACTGGAATCGTGACAGGTGGAGAAAAATTTCTCCGAACATAACCAGTCATGCTTTTTTAGGGAGACCCGCATGATGTCCATTATTTCAAAACTTCTACGTTCCAAATCTGCTCGTACTACCTCTGTAGCAACCCTCACCACCGCAATCACACTCGCATCTAGCCAGGCACAGGCAGCATCTAGTGCTGTACTAAATCCGAACGACTTTGTTGGTATTTCATTTTGGTTAATTTCAATGGCGCTGATTGCGTCCACGGTATTCTTTTTTATCGAGCGCGATCGCGTTTCGGCAAAATGGAAAACGTCCCTCACTGTATCTGGCTTAGTCACGCTCGTTGCGGCTGTGCATTATTTTTACATGCGCGAAGTATGGGTAGCTACCGGCACGTCACCCACCGTGTTTCGTTACATCGACTGGCTTATCACGGTGCCGTTGTTAATGATCGAGTTTTATTTAGTTCTTTCGGCGATTGCTAAAGTGCCAGGCGGCGTGTTTTGGCGCTTGCTCATCGGTACGGTAATCATGTTGGTTGGCGGTTATTTAGGCGAAGCTGGCTACATGGCAGTATTGCCAGCGTTTATCATCGGTATGGCTGGCTGGGCTTATATTTTGTATGAGATTTTCTTAGGCCAAGCGGGTCGTATGAATGCCGAAATGGCACCACCAGCCGTGCAATCTGCGTTTAAATTGATGCGCTGGATTGTCACTATCGGCTGGGCAATTTATCCAATCGGCTACTTCTTTGGTTACTTCACCGGCAGCAGCCCAGCGGCCAGTGCCAATGCGCTCAATATCATTTACAACCTAGCCGATGTGCTTAATAAAATTGCCTTCGGCATTATTATTTGGATGGTTGCAGTGAGTGAAACGGATCGCCTACAAAGTGAGTCGAAGTAAGCTTCGTTTTAAACGATCAGTGAACTTGGAAATAGCATCAAATACGCTTGCCGACGCCACCATGGCGTCGGCAGCGCTTGCGTCACCCGCACCGCTCATTGCGCAATTGCTATCGCAGGTCGAGCTGCGGATGCTGGATTTAATGGCGCCAGCGAACGCGCTCGGCGTCATCACGCAAGCCGCAACGGCAGTGGTCGTGAGTGCGGCTGATGTGGGTCGATACCATCTCAAATCTGGTGGTCAACGGATGCGCGCGCGCTTGGCGTTGCACGCTAGCGTAGCACTTGGTTTATCGCACGCTGACGCCGTATCTATTGCAGCGGCAGTCGAGCTTTTACACAATGCCTCGCTCATCCATGATGATCTGCAAGACCGCGACCGCCTGCGGCGCGGCCAAGAAACCGCGTGGCTTCAATATGGCGATAACGCGGCAATTTGCAGCGGTGATTTAATGCTATCTGCCGCGTATGCGGCGTTAGCAACGTTTAGCCAAACGCGTTATCTTGCACAGCTTATGGCGCTAGTGCATGTGAATACCGCAATGGCTGTAGAAGGGCAACTTGCAGACTTAAATTTGTCGGTACGCAATCAACGTAGCGAGCCCCAAACCCAAACAGCTTGGTTAGCCGATTACGAAAATATTGTGCAGGCGAAATCAGGTGCGCTATTAAGTTTGCCAATCGAAATGGCGCTTATTGGGGCAGGTATGGCGCAGTTTGTAGGGGTTGCGAAAAATGCAGTGAATGCCTTTGCGATCGGCTATCAAATTGCCGACGATGTATGCGATGCAGACCATGATCGCGCGACCGGCTGTTGCAATATTGTGTTGTTGATAGAACAACACCATAGCGAGCCCACGATAGAGGCCACCACGATTGCAATTTCAATAGCACAGCGGCACCTTGAAAATGCGATCGCGCAATCAACACAACTGCCGTGTATTGCCGGTAATTTGCTGCGGGATTTAGCGCAAACCTTGGTGCAAAAATTAGCGCAAAACTTAGTCGGTAAGCCTAACAATACAAAACTTCATTGAATGCGCACTGGGAACAAGAGGCTTTACTTTATACTGTGCAAATGGGTTTAAAACCCCTTGTTTTAGGCCATCTATAGACATTGCGGCACTAAAAGTTAAACCCCTAAAGTTGCTTGATGCTGCCCGCCAAAACTGATTTTTAGAAAGCAAACGAAATCTCATGCAACAAGAAGTTCATTCAATCGTCATCGGCGCGGGCTTCGGCGGCATTGCATCAAGCTTGCGCTTACGAGCGCTTGGGCATCGTGTGACCTTGCTTGAGCGCGGGGCCAGCTTAGGTGGCAGAGCGCGAGTGGTTGAGCAAGACGGCTTTGCGTTTGATGCGGGCCCCACCGTGCTCACGGCACCGGAATTATTTAGCGAGTTGTTTGCGCTGTTCGATAAAAAGCGCGAAGACTACATCACATTTTTGCCGGTAGCCCCGTGGTATCGAATGCAGTTTAATGATGGCCGATACCTAGATTACGGTGCGGATTTAGACGACACCGTGCGGCAGGCCGAAACCTTCGCCAAGGGCGATGGCGCGGGCTATTTGAAGCTTTTAGCGCACGCTGAAGCGCTGTATAAAATTGGCTATGAGCAGTTGGCCGATGTGTCGTTTGATTCGCTCACCACCTTGCTAAAAGCCACGCCGCAGATGCTTAAGTTGCGTTGCGACCGGAGCGTGGCGCAGTTGGTGAATAAGCACTTAAAAAGCCCCGAGATGCGGCAAGCCTTCAGCGTGCATCCGCTTTTGGTGGGGGGGAATCCGCTTAAAACCACATCAATTTATTGCTTGATTCACTCGCTAGAACGCCGAGGCGGTGTGTGGTTTGCGCAAGGTGGCACGGGTGCCTTGGTGGCGGCAATGGCAAAATTGATGGTGGAGGAGGGCGTTGAAATCCGTTTGAATGCGGATGTGAAGCAAATATTGTTTCACGATGATAAGCTGAAGACGCCCGTAATACGGGGTGTTCGGCTTGGTAGTAACGAAGTCATCGAGGCAACTAATGTGGTGTGCAATGTTGATCCACCGTTTGTGTATCAAAATATGTTGGGTGATGTGGTGTCGCCGCGCTGGCATACAAAGCGCGTAAAAAATATGCATTACTCCATGGGATTATTCGTGGTGTTTTTTGGCACGCGAGGGCGGTATGACGATGTTAAACACCACACGATCTTATTTGGTGGGCAGTTTGAGCGCGAGCTCACAGCGGTATTTGATAAGCATCAGCTTGAGCCAAACTTTAGCCTGTATCTGCATCGCCCCACAGCTACGGATACCGCGATGGCACCGGCTGATTGCGATGCGTTTTACGCCCTAGTGGCCGTACCAAATTGCGCGGGCAATATTGATTGGGATGTAGAAGGCCCCGCGTTGCGCGAGCGCGTGTTTGGCCGTTTAGAAGCTACCTTGATGCCCGGTTTGCGGGGCAGATTAGTCACAGCTTCGCATCACACACCCAATTATTTTAGGGATGAATTAAACACCTTTAACGGCAGTGGGTTTTCGATTGCGCCAGAGTTCACCCAATCGGCTTGGTTTCGCTTTCACAACAAGGCTGAGGGCTTGGAGAACCTTTATTTCGTGGGTGCTGGCACGCATCCGGGTGCAGGTGTGCCTGGTGTAATAAATTCAGCAAAAGTGCTAGAAAGGCTCGTGCGTGACCAGTAACAGCGCTGCTTTAATGCCCGCGCCAATTGATTTTGCAGCGCTAATGCGTGAGCGCGGCAAGTCGTTTTATTTGGCGTCAATGGTGCTGCCGCGTGCGGTAGCGCAACGTGCAATGGCGTTGTATGGATTTTGTCGGCAGGTTGATGATATTGCCGATGGCGATGCGCCATTAGGTGTGAAGCAAACGCAGCTAAATGCGCTGTTGGCGCAGTTAAAGCAAACCAGTTTGCCCACGGTTGCAATCCCCGTATTTACTTCCGACATTGAAACAGCAGCCGCTACAAATTTGATCGAGGCGTCGTTGCGCGACGCCGCGCATTGGCCAATTCAAACACAGGCGGATTTACTCGATTTTTGCTATGGTGTGGCAGGCACGGTGGGCGTGATGATGTGCCCGGTATTGGGCGCAAACGCCGATGCTGCGCGCCCTTACGCCGCTAATTTAGGCATTGCGATGCAGTTAACCAATATCGCGCGCGATGTGTTGGAAGACGCCGCCATGCAGCGCTGCTATATTCCGCAAACGTGGATGCAAACCCCTGTTGCGATGCATGTTTATTTAAACGGTAATGATGCCGTAAACGCCCGTAAACAGGCGTTCAGCGCCGTATTGCAGCTAATCGTTTTAGCGGATGATTACTACAAACGTGCTGAACCCGGCTTTGTGTATATTCCGTGGCGGACACGGTTTGCAATTTTTGTCGCGGCCAGAGTTTATCGAGCGATTGGGGTGAAAATCGCGCGCGGCGTTGCGGATGGCGGTGCTACCTATTGGCAGCAACGCACGGTGGTTTCGCCGTTTGGCAAGGCGCTGGCGATAGCGGATGCATGCGTTCGGTTTGCCCAAAGTTTAGCTAGAAAAACGTTAAACTAGGCCAATGGATGAACAGCAATTTGACATCGTTATTATCGGCGCAGGGCTTGCGGGCTTAAGCCTTGCTACGCGCTTTTGCGCGCCGCAATTTGCGCATTTACGGGTGGCGGTGATCGACCCGCGCACATCATTTGGCGCAACGCATACGTGGAGTTTTTTTCAGCAAGCACCGCATCCGTTTATGGATTGCATATTGCCGCAACGGCAATGGCGCAAGTTGCAGGTGAATGCTAACGGTGTGCAATCGGCTTCGTATGATTTTACGGCAACGCCATATTGCAGCATTGAATCCACTGCGTTTTATGAAAAATGTCTAAAAACAATGGCTGTAAACGCCCGTATTCAGGGCTTCTTCGGGCATCGTGTGGATAGCGTGCGGGCGCTTGATGACGGTGGTGCAACCGTAGCGGCAGTTAATGTCCCGACTGGCGAAGCGATGCAATTAGAAGCAAAGCTGGTGTTTGATTCGCGTCCGCCAGCGGGTTCGGCAAGCTCCAGATCTGCGTGGATTCAGGCTTTTGCGGGCTGGGAAATTACCGTGGCGGCAACCGGCCAACCGTTTGCTGCACTCATTTCTGCAAGTGAGGCGGTGCTGATGGATTTTATGCCGTCCCTGCGCGACGCTGCCGGGCGGCCAATGCCGACTTTCATTTACCTGTTGCCAAGTAGCGCTACGCAAGCGCTGGTGCAAGCAACGGTGTTTGTGCCACCCGGCGCTATCGTGCCTACTGACGCGGCTTTGCAGGCATTGGCATTGCAATATTTGCGGACTAAATTTGGCGAACTCAACATCATTGCGCAAACTGCTGAGGCCGGACGCATTGTGATGGATGCAGCTATTGCGCCTTGCGCCTCATTGCAAACCATCACAAAAATAGGGGCGGGCGGTGGGTTTGTACGCGCGGCCACGGGCTACAGCTTTACCCGCACACAGCGTGCCTGTGATGCCTTGGAGATGGCCGTATTACGGGCGTTTACAGCACATTCATTAGGCGATATTGCGCAACATTTACCGGTGCCAATCACCTTTCAATCGGGTGTGGTGCCGTGGCTAGATGCGGTATTTTTAGAAGCCATCGGCGCGCCTGATTTGGATGTGGGCAAGCTCATGGCGCGACTATTTAACACCGTGCCTGCCACACGGCTGGTGCGGTTTTTAGACGGCAATGCGCGTGCCGCCGATGTGTTGGCAGTGGTGGTGGCCTGCCCGAAGTGGGTGTTTATGCGTAGTTTTTTTGTTTGCGTTTGGCGATATTTAAACGCGGCTGGCAGTAGCGTTAGATGAACCAGCCCAGAGCTAATGCGCATAATTTTTCCAATAATATGCCTGTAAACGCCCTATTTATAAGGTTCTTCAGCCTATGCTTTGCTGTGGTTGTATTGGTGGTGGCGTTGTTCGGCGCTGCTACGGGCATTGATTTCGGCGGTCGTTCCGCACTGATCGCGCTGCCTAATTGGCTGCTGGTATTGACGATAATTTTGCTCGGCATACCGCACGGCGCGCTGGATTTTGTGAAGGCGCGCAGGCAGTTGCGGCTTCTTGCGATGACGCGTTATGTGCTGGCTTACGTGGGTGTGACGGCGCTGAGTTTTTATCTGTTGAGACGGTTTCCGCAATTTATGTTGCCCTTGTTGTTAGGCATTGCGTCTTGGCATTTTGGTGAAACGTATCGTTTGATATTTTATCATCCTAACGCTGAAGCGCCCCGTCAATACTGGCTTCGCACGGTATCGGTGTTGGGCGCTTTTGCGATTGGCGCGCTGCCGATCACCTTGGCGGTGTTGGCTTTTTCTTCAACAAAAGTGGCCACTACGGAAGCGTTTGCGCTGTTCACGGCCATCGGTGGGGAAGCCGCGGCGCAATCAACGGTCGCGGTTTGTTTACTCGGTATGGCGTTTTTTTATTTTATGCCACTGTTGGCAATGGCGTTCGGAATATGGCGCATTGCGCGGGCGTCGTCTTCACGTCGGTTCAGCTGCGTGCTTGATGTGATGGAGGTGTTTTTAACCTTCGCGATATTTATGCTCACGCCAGTTTTGCTCGCTTTTACCCTCTATTTTTGCTTCATCCACGCGCCGCGCCACACCGCCATGTCGTTGCAGGAATTGGCGGGGCAATTTAAGCCGCGATTTCTATTGCTGGAAGCTTTGGCGGTGAGTTTGGCCGCCGTTGCCCTAATTTGGGGCTTGAGCAAGGTGTTGCCACTGGGTAGCGACTTGATGCGCAGCGATAATGTATCGCTGCTGTTTTCAGGCTTGCTCGCAATCACCGTCGCGCACGCGGCGCACGATAGGATTTGTCGCGTCCTGCAATAGGTTTGCTTCTAAAAATAGTTCATCCTCCATGAACTGCAGACACCTACCAGACACAATAGATGACAGCGACTAGTTGCCGTTTCACGTAATATTTATGGCGAAATGTAGCTGCGCCCGCGATAGCGTTTAGTGGTTTTGCTACTCAGGGAGCGGGTCTATGCCCCATGC
>JAYUOW010000113.1:0-15536 GCA_043760555.1 Betaproteobacteria bacterium | reverse complement strand
ACAGTGCTTGTCGCTGAAAATGTTGCAGGTTTACTTTCGACAGCTAGCGGCGCGCACTACCGCAGCTTGCATCAGGCACTAATTGATCTGGGATATGCGGTTGGCACCGTGCTTATTAACGCGTCGCATTGGGTGCCGCAATCACGACCGCGAGTGTTTGTAATCGCAGTCAATCTGCGGCTCGACGAGATTCCCATGGAGTTAGTTCGCAATGGACCAAGTTGGTTACATCCCGATTTGGTGAGAAAGGCTGCTACGTCGGTCTATGAATGGATCTGGTGGCACATGCCGGAGCCAGCAGTTCGTGCGTGTAATTTTTCGGATATTGTGGATTGGGATGCTCCTTACGCGTCCGCTGCTACCGAGGCGCGAAATGCCGCACTCATTGCACCGAAACACAAGGACTTCCTTAGCCGACTTCCCGCGACTAAAAAATTTGCTGCACCCGGGTACAAACGTACTAGGAGCGGCGGCCAAGTGCTAGAGCTTCGGTTTGATGAACTTGCAGGCTGCCTGCGAACACCCAAAGGCGGGAGTAGTCGGCAAGTTGTTGTAATTAAAGACAACGATGCGTTGCGCAGCCGATTGTTAACGGTACGAGAGACAGCGCGCCTCATGGAAGCACCCGAAAGCTATAAAATTCCAGGTTCCTACAACGACGGTTATCAGGCTATGGGCGACGCCGTAGCTGTTCCTGTGGTTGAGTGGCTGTGCAAGCATCTTTTATTCCCTTTGGCCGAGACAAATGGTTGATCAAATATTGCTGGCTCGCTTACAGGCGTTTCGCGTCGAAAATAAAATCATTGGTAAGGGTGCATTAGCGGTCGTTGTGCATATCACTCCACAGGCCCATGAAATTGGCTTGCCACTGGTCGCGGATAGTTTAATTACTGACGGTTCTGGTCAGGTACTCGGGCTAGGTAAAGGTGCGGTTCAAAAAATTCTGAAAGAACATGGCATTACGCAAGTGCTTGCGGAGGAAGGTGGCCGCACTAGCCGAGGCAGCATTGGAATAATGCGCGAGTACGTTATTTTTTTGAATCAATTGTATGCCGATAAATTGGCAGCCCTTGCCATAATTGAAGCGTGGTGGATTGAACAAGTGCGCGCGCACTTCACAGCAAAACCGTTTCGCTTACGCTTTGACCCAGCAGTGGGTTTTCAAGCCATTATTCACGACTTATTGAGCCAAGCAAAGAAGCGGCAACAAGCGGCATCGGGAGCAATGTATCAAGGGACGATGCTGCAGCATTTGATCGGTGCCAAGCTCGAATTGGTCATGCCAGAAATAGAAATTATCCATAATGGTGCGTCAGTCGCCGATACAGTGAGCGGGCGTAGCGGTGATTTTGTAATTGACGATAGCATTATTCATATTACAACCGCTCCTAGCGAAGCGGTAATTAGAAAATGCCAGCGCAATATCGACGCAGGATTAAAGCCCATCATTATCACTTTGTCCGAAGGTGTGGTGGTTGCGCAGGCTCTCGCTGGCAATGCCCAGCTCGGCGGGCGCGTTGATATTTTGGACGCGGTACAATTTTTAGCAGGTAATCTGCACGAGCTGAGCTTGTTTAAAGTTGCAGCAAGACAAACTACTTTGACCAAGTTGGTGGAGGCCTACAATCGCATCGTAGACGCAAATGAAACTGATCCGAGTCTACTGATCGAAATGGGTTAAATTTTGAACTTTTAGTTGTTAATTTCGGAAATATATTACGTGCCACCTGCCTGAAGACGCCCTAAAATAGGGCGTCTTCAGGCATCATTTGCAGCGCCTAAATCAGCGCCACGCGCCTTCGCGAAGCAGTTTAAAATGCTGCACCGCAGCATTTTAAACTTCTTGAAAGTGTGTATTTCCTTTCATGTGTTCCAGCTATTGCTTATTTATTTCATACCGATTAGCATCTGTGCGTGAGTGTGGTTTATAACAGTAATTTATCGCACCTCGTTGGCGAAAATACGCTTCACAATTTGGCGTCAGTTCGCACCGCAAAATTCGATTGCATCATAAATAACATCTTGGAGGATGTATGACTGAAAATATCAAATCAACTAACGCAACTGCAACGCCTGTTGAAAAAAAACCGGCGCGTCGTAAATTTATAGCTGGCGCGGCTGCCGCCAGCGGTGCTGCAATTACGGGTTTCCCGATGATTGCCAGCGCGCAAACAGTTAATCTGCGCTTTCAATCTACATGGCCTGCAAAAGATATTTTCCACGAGTACGCTAACGACTTTGCTAAAAAAGTGAATGACATGGCGGGCGGACGGCTAAAAATTGAAGTTTTGCCTTCAGGCTCAGTGGTTAAGGCGTTTGAGCTTTTAGATGCTGTTTCTAAGGGCGTATTGGATGGTGGCCACGGCGTGGTGGCTTACTGGTACGGTAAGCAGCAAGCTTTAGCGCTCTGGGGTTCCGGACCTGCTTGGGGTATGGACGCCAATATGGTGTTGGCTTGGCACAACTACGGCGGTGGCAAGCAATTGCTGGACGAAATTTACGGCAGCCTGAACTTAGATGTGAAGTCATTTATCTATGCGCCAATGCCAACGCAGCCCTTTGGTTGGTTCAAAAAACCGGTAACCAAGGTTGAAGATTTGAAGGGCGTTAAGTTCCGCACGGTGGGTTTGGCGGTGGATATTTACAATGAAATGGGTGCAGCGGTAAATCCGCTGCCAGGTGCTGAGATTGTGTCCGCCTTAGACCGTGGCTTGCTCGATGCGGCGGAGTTTAACAATGCCAGCTCGGACAAAACCTTGGGCTTCCCTGATGTGTCTAAAAACTGCATGTTACAAAGCTTCCACCAAGCTTCAGAGAGCTTCGAAATCTTGTTCAACAAGAAGAAATATGACGCGTTATCGACTGAATTAAAGTCGATTATTGATTATGCCGTGCAAGCCTCATCGGCTGATATGTCTTGGAAGGCCATCGATCGTTATTCAACCGACTACAACGAGATGAAAACCAAGGGCGTGAAGTTCTACAAAACGCCCGATGCGATTTTGCGTGCGCAGCTGGCGGCATGGGACAAAATTGTGGCGTCAAAAGAAGCCACGAACCCAATGTTTAAGAAAGTAAATGCTTCCATGAAGGCGTTTGCACAGCGCGCAGCTGGCTGGCAAAACGACACCCTGGTTGATTACAAAATGGCTTACAACCATTTCTTTGCCGGTAAAAAATAACGGCTTAGTTTGGTGAAAAACGGCGACGCAGGCATATTGGCTGCGTCGCCGTTTTATTTATAGGCGTTATCCGCGTAAGCGTTGTGTAAGCGTTTTATTGTATAAAAAATAAATGCTTCGGCGGGCACATCAATTAAGGGGCATCACATGCAAAAAATATTACTGGGTATTGATAAAATATCCACCTGGTTTGGCCAAATTTGCGCCTACAGCGTGCTGGTGCTAACCGTACTTATTGGTTGGGAGGTTTTTTCGCGCTATGTGCTCAATAAGCCCCACGGCTGGGTGCTTGATGCGCAAATTATGTTGTACGGCGTGCTGTTTATGATGGCGGGTGCTTATACCCTGTCTAAAAACGGCCATGTGCGTGGTGACGTGCTTTACGGTTTCTTTAAACCACGCACACAAGCGTCCCTTGATCTGCTTTTGTATTTTGTATTTTTCCTGCCAGGCGTGCTCGCGCTCACCTACGCGGGATGGTCGTTTTTTACCGATTCGGTAAAAATCAACGAGCAAACTTTTTCTGCCGATCCGTTGCCGCTTTATCCCTTCAAATTCATTATCCCACTTGCGGGGGGGCTGCTGTTGATGCAGGGTGTGGTAGAAATTATCCGCTGCATCATTTGCATTAAAGAAGGCGCATGGCCGTCACGTACTGAAGACGTCGAAGAAGTGGACGTCGAAAAACTAAAAGAAATGGTGCAGGTAAAAGATGAAGATATTGCCGCGCTGGATAAATACGTGATCGCAGCGGGAGAGAAAAAATGATTCGCGTCCGTAAAGAACTTTGGTTTGGCTTTACCTTGATGGCGATTATTTTGTTGGCCGTCGTTATATTTATGCCGTGGACCAATATGACTAACGGCCATTTAGGCTTGCTCATGTTGGGCTTAGTCGTTGTGGCAATTATGTTGGGCTTTCCTACCGCATTTACGCTGATGGGCATGGGCATGTTGTTTGGGTTCTATGCCTATTATTCGCGCAGTAGCGGGCAATCTGGCATGGCGATGCAGCAAACGCTTGATCTCATGGTAGCCAGCACGTTTGGTGTCATGCGCAACGATGTGCTGATCTCCATCCCGTTATTTGTGTTCATGGGCTATTTGGTCGAACGTGCTAATTTGGTGACCAAGCTATTTAAGTCGCTGCACCTCGCTTTAGCACGCGTACCGGGATCGTTGGCCGTGGCCACACTGATTACCTGCGCTATTTTTGCGACCGCTACCGGGATTGTTGGTGCCGTAGTAACGCTGATGGGTTTGTTGGCGTTTCCAGCCATGTTGCGTGCGGGCTATGACGTGCGCTTGTGTGCGGGCGTGATCACGGCGGGCGGCTGTTTGGGCATTTTAATTCCACCTTCCGTTTTGCTGATTGTTTACGGTGCAACGGCAGGCGTTTCGGTGCCTAAGCTTTATGCTGGCGCGTTTTTCCCGGGCTTGATGCTCGCTGGTTTGTATTGCGGCTACGTGATGATCGTTGCAAAGTGGAAGCCACATTTGGCGCCGCCACTGCCTGAAAGTGATCGCGTGGTGGCATTGCCACCAGCGAATGCAATGATCAGTGCGCTCAATGGTCCGCTGGCATTGCCGTCATTGCTCAAAGCGCTGAAAGGTGAGCGCAACGCCACCGTTTCCAGCCGCGTCATCATGAAAGAGTTAGGCATTACACTGGCGCCATTTATCGTATTTTTAGTGCTCATGGGACTCACGTGGAACGCGCTAACTAAGCCTAACGAAATTCAAGATTTAACCGGCTTGCAAGAAATGGGCGCTAGCTCCAGTAGTACCAGCTCAAGCCCGTCAGCAAGTGGTTTACAAGAGCCACCGGGTGCTGAGCCGGTAGCGTCGTCAAGCGGTTTGCAAGAACCTCCGGGCACCGAAGCAGTTGCTAAACCAGTAGTAGTTGCGCCTGTTGCTGCGCCCGCTGTGACCGCTGCGCCTGTAGCTGCCGTTGCGGGTGCGCGTGAAGCAACGCCGAAAGCGTTTTGGATTACCTTAGGCATTGGCTTGGGGTTACTAGCGGTGCTGTACATTTTGCTCACCTTCGCGCGGCTAGAAATTTTTAAAATGTTGCTCACGTCATTTTTCCCGTTATCGGTAATGATTCTTGCGGTGTTGGGCACGATTTTATTTGGGCTAGCCACACCTACTGAAGCGGCGGCAGTCGGCTCGCTAGGCGGCTTTGTGTTGGCCTCCGTTTATTTATTGCTTACGCAACCACGCGAAAAAATTATTAGCGCGGCAAAAATTTGGGTGCCGCTCTGGATCGTATTTTTGATCGCAGTGGTGTGGTTTATTTTGTACAAGTCCGAAGTGGTCGCAACCCCGCCAACCGACTGGATCGGCTGGATTTCAATGGCAGCGTTTTTGGTGTGGGGCTTCATTGCCACCGTGCAAGCCAAAATGATGTCGACGATTCGCGAATCAACTTATCTCACTGCCAAAACTTCCGCAATGGTGTGCTGGTTATTTGTTGGCTCATCCATTTTCTCCGCCGCCTTTGCGTTATTGGGCGGGCAAAATATTGTAGAAGAATGGGTGTTATCGCTTGGCCTAACGCCGCTGCAATTTATGTTGTTAGCGCAGTTTATTATTTTTATTCTTGGCTGGCCGCTGGAGTGGACTGAAATTATTGTTATTTTTATGCCGATTTTTATTCCGCTATTGCCTAAGTTTGGCATTGACCCATTGTTCTTCGGCTTGTTGGTTGCACTTAATTTGCAAACAGCGTTTTTATCGCCGCCAGTTGCCATGGCCGCGTTTTATTTAAAAGGGGTATCGCCACCGCATGTAACGCTAAACCAAATATTTGCCGGCATGATGCCGTTTATGGGCATTCAAGTATTGGCCATTATTTTGCTTTATGTGTTCCCGCAAATTGGTATGTGGTTGCCGACGGTGTTGTATAAATAGGTGATTTTAGGTTTGGAGAATGCCTGAAGATGCCCGCGACCCGTAGGTAGTCCCCTTGCGGGATCTTTCGGGCGTTTTCAGGCATTTTTAACTTGATAGGTCGTTTAACATGAACTATGAAACCGTCATCTGCATCCCAGGTCCTTGGGCTGATCGCAGTGCATTTCTACGAGCTATCATCACCCAAGCACCAGCGGGCGAGTTCTTGTTTGCTGGAATGCTTTTGGCGCATTCAAAAAGCAATGACCACGTACAACTGGATTTTTGTGAGTCAGACGACGCGATGCGGGACGCATTTCGCATTGCTGGACAGGGGCGAATTTCAGAACCGACCTTGGACGCTATCCACGGCCACTGCGCGGTGGTCTACCTTCACTTTCCCTTTGGTTGGCTTGACCAGCGCGACCGTTTGATGCTGTTTACGCAAGTGGTGCAACGAGCAGGCGGCATCGCGGTAAAGGTGGAATCGTCGGGTGTCGCTCACGAGTGGGAGCGTTGGTTTGGGTTGCTTTGCGGAACGACGTTCGACGCCTATTGTGCCGCCGTTACTCTCATCGCCGACGCCGAGCGTTACTATTCTTGCGGGATGCACCATTTCAATATGCCTGAATGTAGCGTGCCACGCGCCGTTGATGTAGGTGAGGCAGCCGACCTGATGAATCGCTTCAATACCTATCAAATTGAGGAGCAACCGAAGTTAGTATCTGGGCACACTTTCAGCCTTGCGGCAGACTCTCCCCGCTTTCGGTTGATCTTAGTGCCAGATGAGCGTCATGCGGTAGACGATTTATTTCATAACCCGCATGGTGAATGGAGGCTTTACTCAAAGTAATCGCTGATCGATGGAGACGCCTAATAATAGGACATCTTCAAACTCGCCATAGATGCAGAATTACCTACCGTACCACCGTAAATTGCCGTTGGCTTGACACGCCGCGCGGGTGGGGCAGTACTTCGAATGCGTCTTTGATGGTGCATGTAGTGCCGTCTTTACGGCATTGCTCATGCACTAAAGCCTCGGCTGCGGCCTGCGTTGCGCCGGTGGCGGTTGCAAAATGCACCCGACTTTTGTAGCTGCCGATAACAAGCCATTCGTTTAGAACAATTAATTTGCCTTCGCACTTTATTTTGCGCTTCGAGCACTCGATATCGACGTTTAAACTGGCGGAAATATCTCGGATGTTGCCTTTATTAAACACATAGCCGTAGTCATCTTTGCCTTTTTGGTACCACGCCAACGCACCGTAATTTACAGCATCCCGAATTTCACCGGGTCCCCAATTTGATGGTCGCGCCAAAATAGCCGCAGTTTCCGCAGCTTGTTTGTCGAGCTGCGGTTTTATATGAAAATGATATTCTATTGCTTGTTGTTGCTGTGATTGCGCGGTTGCATCAGGCATCGCAATGGAGCAGGCGACAAAGAAAGTGGCAAATATGACGTTGACAAGACTACTCTCGGTGCGAATGCGATTAATCATTAAAAAATTCCGTGTAAGCCGCTGAAAATGCGTAGAAGATGTATATCATTTTCCTGTTCGGCGCGCTAGATGTCCCTTTGGGCGCATGATTCAAACTGACGAGTGCGGTTAGCTGATTAATTTTTTTCATTTTACGCAAACCTAAGCGCTCCAATTAAATCATCTTTAAATCCCCTGTAAATGCTGAAGACGCCCTAAAATAGGGCATCTCCAGAATTTTTTAAGTGACAACGCTAACATGATGACAATGCTCAGAAATTTTTTCTACGCTAACTTTCACGTCTAAAAACTGCTGAATCACGTCCACATTGGTTTTGAAATGATCGCTAATTGCCACCGCCGTAAACTCGCCGCCCGCGCCTAGCGCCATCGGCAACAGCAACTGATCGGCTAAATATTCGCTGGCGGCGGCGTCACTTTTTGCGTAGTCGCCGCTTTCGCGCAGCAGCTTTTTTCCAACCGCCTCAGCCGCCAATCCTCTTTCGCCTAAGCGCATAAACACCTCCGTGCAATTCGCATATTCAAGCGTCAGCAACAGCGCGTTGCCGGGGCCTTCGGTGGCAGGTAGGCCGCGAATTTTTAAATTAGCCTCGTCCAGCGTTAAGGCTTCACCGATGGTAGCCAATTCGCGCCTTGCCACATCTACCGGCACACCGGCGATAATGGCTTCGGCGTAGCGTTTGATCAATGCCCCGCGAGCCACTAAAAATAAGGGTTTCCAGCGGGTGCACGGCGTAATTTTGACGCTAATTTTGCCGCCGCCTGCTGGGTAGAATCCATGACGATCGAGGGTCAGTGTTGTGTCCACACCCATGGCGTTTAGTTGCGGTAAAAACGCGCGCGTTAAAAATTCAAAAGGCGGTGCCATGCCGTTATGTGTGCCGCCGCATAACGTAATTTCGCTTGGTGATTTTGCAAATAGCAACGGCGGAAAAATGGTTTGCAGCACTAACATTGCGCTGCCTGCAGACCCAATCGCAAAGTTATACGATCCGCCGGAGATGCCCGATTTCAGGGCATCTGGCGCAAAGTGTAGTTCGGTCGAGCCAATCGCCGCACCTTCCGCGATTGCGTTAGAAATTTCAGCAGCAGCCTGTACGGAGGTTAAATGCTGACGCATCAAACCCGGCTTGGCGCGGCCAGCGCGAATGTTTTTAATATGAAACGGCTGACCCGTGCAAACTGAAAGCGACAACGCCGAGCGCAAAATTTGCCCGCCGCCTTCACCTTGCGCACCGTCGATAATAATTTTTGTATTCATGGTTTTTACTTATTGGTTTGCCGCGCCCATTTCATTGGACGCGGCGATTTATAAAACAACTAGCCTTCCGCAACTAGCCTTTGATGCAAACCACTTGCTTCAAGGTATGCACCACTTCTACCAAATCCCGTTGTGCGTGCATTACTGCATCAATGTTTTTGTAGGCCATCGGAATTTCATCAATTACGGCTTTATCTTTACGGCATTCCACGCCTTCTGTGGCCTTAATTTGATCGGCTACGGTAAAGCGGCGCATGGCCTCGTTTCGGCTCATGGCGCGTCCTGCACCGTGACTACAGCTTTCAAACGAATCCGGGTTACCCTTGCCGCGCACGATGAAAGATTTCGCTCCCATTGAGCCCGGAATAATCCCCATCTCGCCCTTACCGGCGCGTACGGCACCTTTACGGGTGATGAGCACCTTTTCACCGAAGTGGGTTTCTTCTTGCACATAGTTGTGGTGACAGTTTACGGCCTCGATATGGGTTTCAAACGGCTTGGCAATAATGGTTTTAGTGGCTGCAATTACCGCCGTCATCATCGCTTCACGATTAGCCCGCGCAAAACGCTGCGCCCAACCTACTGCAAACACATAATCATCATAATGCTCAGTACCTTCAGAAAAATAAGCCAAATCTTCATCGGGTAAATTGATGAAGTGCTTACGCATATCTTCCTTTGCCTTTTCAATAAACAACGTACCAATGGCATTACCCACGCCGCGTGAGCCTGAATGCAACATAAACCACACCGCGTTCGTTTCATCCAAACACACTTCTACAAAGTGGTTTCCACCACCTAACGTACCTAGGTGACGATGGTTATTGGTGTTTTTTAAGCGCGGATATTTCTCAGTAATTTTTTCAAAATCCGGAAATAGTTCAGCCCAAAATGTATCCACAGCGGCGGGCGTGTTTTCCCATCCACCTTTATCTCTTCCGCGATTCTTTGGCGTCATACCGTGCGGCACCGCGCGTTCAATTGCGGCACGCAAGGGTGCCAAGTTATCCGGCAAATC
The DNA here is from genome assembly GCA_043760555.1 of Betaproteobacteria bacterium. Lineage (GTDB taxonomy): Bacteria > Pseudomonadota > Gammaproteobacteria > Burkholderiales > Usitatibacteraceae > JANMDR01. The sequence continues at coordinate 5,685 of JAYUOW010000113.1, read as the reverse complement.
AGTTGCGGTCAGCGTGGTCTTGCAGGCCATCATTCCGCACCCAATATCCACACCCACGCCGGCCGGAATAATCGCGCCTTTGGTTGGAATCACGCTACCAATGGTGGAACCCTTACCAAAGTGCACATCAGGCATGGCAGCTAAATGCTTGAAAATAAAAGGTAGGCGAGCCGTATTGCTTAGCTGCGCGCGCGCACCATCATCTACCTGCACGCCCTGCGTCCACATTTTTACATGGCGTCCGCCTTCAACATGCATCACATCAAAATTTTCGTTTTTCATTTTTAAATCCTTAATTTATTTAGCTCAAGCCCACCCGCGCCACTTTGAAACTTTCCACCCTCACACTACAATAAACCAGCACTTGGTAATTACATTGACAGTAAATAATACGCTTGTATAAATACTGGGCTAAGAAGTAATAATGGGATTCGAACCCACAACATTGCCCCGACATTACCAGTAGGCGGAAGCGCTCCGCAGGGCGTTTTTTTGTGCTCACTTTTATTGCAGTGTTACCGCTTGAACTCGTTAATAATCTTTGGCGAAACTGAACCGCCGGCGCCTTTGAATACCTCTTTTTCAAAGGCGCTTTTCCCGCGCAACGCAGTTTCTTTTTCTAATCTATGCCGCTAATTCCGTCGTCCAATTCATCGCTTGCACCTTCGAATCACATTCGCGATATTGCTTTGCGAACGCATCGGCACGCTTTTGGGTTTCCGCCACGTTAATCACGGCTTCAAACTTAATTTCTGAACGCGAATAACGATCTTGCGTTGTCGTTGCTGTTTCGGCGAAACCGGCGAAGGCGTTTCGCTTTTGTAGCAAAATATCGCGCTCGGCTAAGGCATCAGCTAAGGTTAAATTTGCATCGAACGCGGTAAGGCAATTAGTGCGGTTAATACGCTGCACTAATTCGGTAATTCGGTTGGCCAAGCCTTCTAATTCGCGCATTAAAGTATCTGGGGACTCAGCAGGCGCATCGCCAGATTGCACTTTTACAACCCGTTTAATACGTTCAACCGTTTGCGCATAACGCTTTTGGGCGTCCGCACGTTCAAGTAGGGCTTCGGCTAGTTTCATGGTGTTTCCTTTTTTCGTAAAGTAAATAAAGCACTCGGCTTTTGCTGCGTTGCCGACTGCTACATCATCTACATAGCAACTGCCGTGCCACTTTTTCGATGGCATCATAAAACAGCTGTAACACATTGATTTTATTATGTTTAAATTACTTCTGTATTTTTAGCACAAGTTTGCACGCTTGCCGAAATTCCGATAAACTAGAAAATATTATTTACTTTAAGAATAAATTATCGTGAAGAAAACAGTTGTACTTGGTTTCTTAGGCACGCAGCTTGATTCTGGCTCAGGCGCAAATCGGTGGGAGCGCTGGCGCCCGACTATCGCCTTGCTGCAGCGTGAAGATCTGCTCATTGATCGCTTCGAGCTCTTTCACATTCACCATGAAAAAATGGTGGAAGCCATTCGTGCGGACATAAAAATCGTTTCCCCTGAAACTACATTGATCGAGCGCAAACTCCACATTCGCGACGCGTGGGATTTTGGCGATGTGTACGGCGCGCTGTTTGATTTTGCGAAAAGCTATGATTTTCGTCCCGACGAAGAAACTTATTGGATTCACATCACCACCGGCACGCACGTCGCACAAATTTGTTTGTTTTTAATGGTGGAGGCGCGCTATTTTCCTGGTGTGTTGTTGCAAACATCGCCGCCGAAAAAGCAGAAGGTGGGTGCCACCGGTGAATACGCGCTGATTGACCTTGATTTAAAGCGTTACAACCAATTAGCACAACGCTTTAATCGTGAGCAAGAAGACGCGATTGCCTTCCTTAAAAGTGGCATAGAAACCCGAAATACGGGCTTCAACAAGCTAGTAGAAGAAATTGAACAAGTCGCAGTGAGATCAAAAGCACCGATGTTGCTCATGGGCCCAACCGGTGCAGGAAAATCATTTTTGGCCAAGCGATTATTTGCGCTAAAAAAGGCGCGTCACACCATCAGCGGGGCGATGGTGGACGTCAATTGCGCCACCTTGCGCGGCGACACTGCCGCATCTACTTTGTTCGGTCACGTGCGCGGCGCCTTCACGGGAGCGGCCAACGCACGCCCGGGCTTGCTGCGCACGGCGCACTTAGGCGTTTTGTTTTTAGATGAAATCGGCGAGTTAGGGCTGGACGAACAAGCCATGCTGCTCAAAGCCATCGAAGAAAAACGCTTCTTTCCGGTGGGTGCTGATGAAGAAGTAGAGAGTGATTTTCAACTTATCGCAGGCACCAATCGCGATTTGCGCGAAGCCGTGCTGGCAGGGCAGTTTCGAGAGGATTTATTTGCCAGAATAAATATGTGGACCTACGCCTTGCCAGGCCTAGCGCAACGGGTTGAAGATATTGAGCCGAATTTAGATTATTTGCTTGCGCAATTTTGCCAAGAAGCTGGGGAGGTGGTGCGGTTTAATTTAGAAGCTAAAAAGCAATACCTAAAATTTGCCACCGCATCTGAGGCCACATGGAACGGTAACTTCCGCGATTTGTCCGCAAGCGTAAATCGCCTAGCTACATTGGCAACCGGAGGGCGAATTACCGTTGAATTAGTGAGCGCTGAAATCGCACGACTGCGACATTTGTGGCGGGGTGAAGGTGCCGTTGAAGCCGCTGATGATATTGTTCGACGTTTGCTCGGCGACAGCGCATTTGCAGCGCTGGATTTATTCGATCAACTGCAACTAAACAACGTGCTGAAGGAATGTCGCAAGCACCGCACGCTGTCTGACGCCGGACGGCACTTGTTTGCGGCATCGCGTGTGGCAAAAGGTAGCACCAACGATGGGGATAGGCTGCGGAAATATTTGATGAAATATGGCTTGAGCTGGGCCGGTATCAGCGAGTAGGCTGAAGATGCCCTAAATACGGGCTTCTTTAGGCAGATACGCATTGGTTTAGTTCAAATCATTGACGCCAAATATAGGGAGCATTCTTGCGTAAGCTTCGTCAAGCACGTCTTGTCCCAATGTTTCTACATAACGGCCTTGACGAGTGGCTAGATCAATCGCGCGGGGGTGATTGCACATCACTACACCTTGCGTTTCGGATTTTGTACCCATGAGTGGAACGGCAAATCCAGAATATCGGGATTGTTGACCGCCTTGCGTGATGGGGCATATGACACTAAGTCCGAGTTTGTTAAACGCTTTGTCCGAAACGATCAAGACTGGTCGTGTGCCCTGCTGTTCGCGGCCAACCGCTGGGTTGAGATTGACGAACCAAATTTCGCCTGCAGACGGCGTCCGCATCAGTGCGCAGTCTCATCAATCTCAAGCCCCACGGGAGGCGCATCTAACCATTCCTGCTCTTCCGGTGTGATCGGCCGGGACGGGTCGCACTGTGCGATCAGCTCTGTGAGGGTGTAGCGCTTGACTTTTTTTGCTTTGACAATAAGTTGACCCTGTTGAACGTCTATGCTCACTTGCGAGCCCGACTGCAAGTGTACAAGTTCAAGTAATTTTTTAGGAATGGCAATTACTACCGAGCCGCCGACGGTACGAAGCGTTGCTGTTGGCATAACATTCTCCTTATCATTCAAATTACATTATAGTGTAATTTTTAGACATTTCGCCCCAGTTCCTGTTGCGCGAGACCGGAGCGTGGTTCGAGCCGTTCACCCCCATCAAAAACCGTTAATATGCATATTATGAAACCAAAAATTACCATTGCCCGCTGGGTATTCGACGACGTTCTGCAGCTTTTGCAGCGCGATTTTGAGGTGTCTGCTAATCCGTCAGACCAAATTTTTCAACCGAATGAGTTAAGCGCACGCGCAGCGGACTGTGAGGGGTTAATCACAGCTGTGACTGATCGCGTCGATGCGACGTTTTTAGCGGCTTGCCCAAACCTTAAGGCAATCTCGAATATTGGGGTGGGCGTAAACAATATCGACCTTGCCGCCTGTACGGCGCGGGGAATTTTGGTGTGCAATACCCCCGATGTGCTCAATGCCGCCACAGCCGATTTAGGCTTTGCGCTGCTGCTGGCCACCGCCCGCCGCATCACCGAAGCCGAGCAATTTGTGCGTGCTGGCGATTGGAAAAAAGCGTTTGCAGTGAATCAATTTTTAGGCCACGACGTTGCCGGTGCTACGTTGGGCATTATCGGCATGGGGCGCATTGGGCAGGCTGTGGCGCGGCGGGCGGTGGGATTTGACATGCGGGTGCTGTATTGCAACCGCACACAGTTGCCAAACGCGCAAGAACAGGCTTTAAACGCGTCGTGGGTGCCGCAGGCTGCTTTGCTCGCTCAGAGCGATTTCGTGCTGCTGCTGGTCCCTTACAGCCCCGCTGCGCACCATTTAATTGGTGCTGCTGAACTTTTGTTGATGAAACCGAGCGCTATTTTGATCAACATCGCGCGCGGTGGCGTGGTGGACGACGTAGCACTAGCGGCGGCATTGGCTAACGGTACGATCGCGGCGGCGGGACTCGATGTGTTCGAGGGCGAGCCGGTGGTGAACCCGGCATTATTGGCCTGCAAAAATGTGGTGCTCACGCCGCATATCGGCAGCGCCACCCATAGCACGCGCATGAAAATGGCGATGCTGGCCGCGCAAAACTTAACTGTGGCATTGCAATACCGGGGCGGCAATCAAAATACTGTGTTGCAAAATATCGTCAATCCAGACGCACTCAAAAATTAAATTAAGGAAACCAGCATGACAACTTCTTCACGCGGCAGCGTCGCTTTTATCGGCTTAGGCGCAATGGGCTATCCTATGGCCGGGCATTTGTTGGCCGCCGGTTACGCGGTGTGCGTATACAACCGTACGCAAGCAAAAGCGGACGCATGGGTAGCAGAGCACGCCGCGAAGAACGCCGAATATCAGGCATCTTCAGCCATTACCCCACGTGAAGCTGCGCTAAATAAGGACTTCGTATTTGTGTGTGTAGGCAATGATGACGATGTGCGCGGCGTGATTTTAGGTGCGGATGGCGCGTTGGCGGGCATGAAAGCCGGTGCAGTGTTGATTGACCACACAACCACATCGGCTGACTTGGCGCGTGAATTAGCGGCGGCTGCTTCCAAGGCAGGGATAGGGTTTTTAGATGCACCGGTATCTGGTGGTCAAGCGGGTGCGGTAAACGGCAAGCTCACGATCATGGTGGGTGGTGAAGCGGCCACATTTGCAAAAACCTTGGATGCGATGAATGTCTACGCGCGCGCCACCACACATATGGGCACGCACGGCGCGGGGCAATTGACGAAGATGGTCAACCAAATTTGTATCGCTAGCTTGCTGCAGGGATTGTCCGAAGGCATGGCTTTTGCACAAAAGGCAGGGCTGGATGGCAACTTGGTGTTAGATGTGATTTCCAAAGGTGCCGCGCAAAGCTGGCAGATGGAAAACCGTGGCAAAACGATGTTGAAGCGCGAATTTAATTTTGGCTTCGCTGTTGATTGGATGCACAAAGACTTAGGCATTTGTCTGGATGAAGCCGCTCGCAACGGCGCTAAATTACCGGTTACGACGATTGTTGATGGCTATTATCAAGCGCTGCAAAAGCAGGGTGAAGGTAGAGGTGATACGTCGAGTTTGATTAAATTATTGTAGCTCAATAGGCTGGAGACGCCCAAAAATAGGGCATCTCCAGCCTATTGCTAACTAGGTAATTTTACC
>JAYUOW010000112.1:0-5182 GCA_043760555.1 Betaproteobacteria bacterium | reverse complement strand
TGAGCTTTACGGCGTCGGCTGCGTCTTTTAGGCTGCTTGGTTTTTCAAACACAAGGTCTCTAAACTTTTCGGCAGAGGCTGCAAATGCTGTTTGCGCTTTTGATTTTTTCAGCTCGCCTTCAATTTCTGGTGTGGCTTCAGCAAGCGTTTTTACCTTCTGCGCTTTTAGGCCAGTTAAGGTGATGATGTGGTAGCCGAAGTCAGACAAAACCGGCGGCATGATGTCGCCCACGGCTGCACCAAATACGGCTTCTTCAAACGGCTTTACCATCGAGCCGCGACCAAAGAAACCTAAATCGCCGCCACTTGGTGCGGAACCTGGATCTTGCGAATTAGTCTTGGCAAGCTCGGCAAATTTGGCGGGTGTTTTTTTAACTTCTGCATACAAAGAATCGGCTTTGGCTTTGGCCGTGGCTTTTTCAGCGTCTTTTGATGACGGCGTAACGGAGATCAAAATATGGCTGGCTTTACGCTCTTCTTTGGTGGTGTAGCTTTCTTTTTTGCCGTCGTACGCTTTTTGAATTTCTTCTGCCGTTAGCGTTGTTTGCGAAGCCACCGCATCAACGGATAGCTCCACATACTCAAGCTTTACTTGCTCAGGAATGGTGAATTCAATTTTTTTCTCTTCGTAGTAGGTTTTAATACGCTCTGGCGTGATCACAACCTTAGACGCATATTGGTCTTGCGTGAGATTAACCACCGCAACTTCGCGCTGCTGTTCAGTGGCTTCTAAATATTGCGCTACGCTTTTTTTACCAACGATGGAGGTGTTAACCACGCTTTCGGTAAACTGCGCGCGCTCTAAATCTTGGCGCAACACGTTTTCAAAATTAGTGGCCGACATATTTTGATTTTTTAGGAAATTTTCATAGCGCGTAACGGAGAATTTACCGTTATCTTGCAACGACGCTTCGGCACTTAATTTCTCTTTTAGCGCCGCATCGCTCACCTTCAAACCGCTGGCTTTAGTCACCGTAGTAACCAAGCGTTGATCGATCATTTGATCCAAAATATTTTTACGCATTTCTGGCGTGTCCATAATCGACTGATCGATATTGCCACCGAACTGCTGGCGGAAACGCTCCAGCTGATTACGCTGAGCATTGCTAAATTCTTGCTGGGTAATACTCGCGCCCTCAACGGTAGCCACAGCATCTCCACCCGGGTTGGTTCGGATATAAGATTCCACACCCCAAAACGCAAAAGGGATGGTGATCAAAACAAGAATAATTTTAGCCACAGTGGTTTGTGCGGCTTGGCGAATAGCTTCTAACATGGATAAGTTCCGAAAATGAGCGGATTAAAAATTTACTAACCCAATATTTTAACACATCACACGCGTTAAAAACTTCAATTTCATTGGGGCGGGAGGCGGTTTATTGGGGCGAAATTGGTTGGGTTTGCAACTTCTACGGCATAATTGACGGCTCAATCAAAAGGTTAAATACATGAACAACCCCAAACGCAGCAAAACAACCTACATCGCTATTGTGGCTTTGACCATTGCCGCCGCCTTGCTATTTTTTAAGGGGGAAAGCAAACCGCGCGATGCCACCAACGTCACGGTACCCACAGCCAGCGCGCAAAATAAAGATGGCGCGGCTGCGGCCAAAAGCGCCAACGCCAATGCCAATACTGTTACTGCCTTCGCCACAAATATCGCGCCGATGCCAACGGTTAACTCAAACGCCAGCCAAACTAACACAGCGTCTAGCCCCGCAAGTGCGGCCAATAGCAACAGCAGCCAACAGAGCGAGGCCGAACTGTGCGCGCCCTTAATGCTCAACGGTAATGTGGCAAGCGCTGCCGCAAAACTCGCCGCAGGAAAAGTAGCATTAGCCGAAACCATGGCTAACTTTACGCGCAGCAGTAACGAACGGGAAGCCGCATTTGCAGCTCAATTTCAAGCTAGCGAAGCGATAAAAGCCGCAATGGCCGCAAAACGCGACACCGAGCTTAGCTGCATGAAAGACGCCAAAACGCGCGATGGCACATGCGTAAGCAAATACGCTGCCACGCGCGACAACGCCATCAGTGCCAACGCCACATCGATTGTAAATCTAGCGCTTTCTAGCACCGACGCTGACGTATACGCGGCCGCAATGCAAGTATGCGCTGGGCGCAACGTGGGTGCATGCGCCCAAATTTCATTCGCATCCTGGGCGAAGCTTGACCCAGACAACACATTTATTTGGCTAGGCGTGGCTAACGAAGCGGCTAAGCGCGGCGATGACGCGGCAAAATTGCAGGCCTTCGAACGTGCCAGCCAAGCGCGCGGTTACAGCACGCGAATTCAAGGGCTCAACAATGTGCTGAGCACGACCATGCCCAACTTACCAGTGTGGTTGCAACTTGAACTCGCGCGGAAATACGCCAGCTCGCCCGACTCCAATTTGCGAGGCCCTGACCACGCGCATTTTAGCCGCTGCGGAAAACCTAAAGACCTCGACCCCGCTACGCGGGAGCAGTGCGAAATCCTTAACGCAAAAATTGCTGAATATGACGAAACCAGCGCGGGCACATACGCCGCATTTTTACAAGGCAAAGAATTAGGCTGGAGCACCGAAAAACTGCAGCGCATTGAAGATGAGAGCAAACTTTTGGCGCTGCTGCCCATTGAAAAAATAGAGGAAATTACCCCAACAACCTCTTGCCAAGAATCGCTAAAAACGTCCACGCTGATGCAGCAATTTATGTTCGAAGGCAACCGGCGTGCATTACGTGATTATGTTGCTAAAAATGGAAAGTCGATGCGCGAGCTAGCGCAAAAAGTATCGTCACGATAAGTTGTAAACACCCTATTTTTGGTAATCTACAGCCTACTAATCTATCAAAAAGTACACTCCATGACCCTAAAAATTCGTGCTGCCGAACCGGCTGACTACATCGCCATTTGCGAAACCATGTCGCAGCCTAACGCACAAGCCAACACCCTGCAATTGCCCATGCCATCGCAAGAAATGTGGAAAAACCGCTTTGCGGATCGTCCAACAAGCGACCCTTTTTTAGTGGCGCAATTGGGCGATAAGGTGATCGGTAATTTAGGCATTCACGCGGTCAGCAAATCCATGCGGATGCGCCACGTATACGGCATTGGCATGGCTGTTCATGACGCGTACACGCGGCAGGGTGCGGGCGCTGCACTCGTTGCGGCTGCACTTAACCTCACCGATAACTGGCTGCAAGCAACACGGGTAGAGTTAACGGTGTATGTCGACAACGCGCCTGCCATCGCGCTGTACAAAAAATTCGGCTTTGAAATTGAAGGCACCATGCGCAAGTATGCGTTTCGCAATGGCGTATATGTGGATGCGCATATGATGGGGCGGATGAAAGATTAGCGTTGATGGGACGGGTTAAAAAACCAGCTGCATTGAAACGCAATCGCATCATTTTGATTGGGGTCGTGCTGTTGCTGTGCGTTGGCACATACCTTGCTGTTGCCCCACCAGCGGGCTTTTCCACGTTTTTAGCATCGTTGCGCGCGAGTGGCACTGGTACGCCTGCTGCGACCAAAGTCGCGGGCGCGTCGGGTAATTCCGCAAGCGAAAACATTACCTTTAAACCAAATGCACAAAAAGGCTCCAGCTACTCGACTCAAGCAGCGAGCGCGCCAACGCTGGATTGGCGACAGGAGCAGATTGAAAAAGTTAAAGCGGACAAAACTGCCTATTGCGGTTTAACACATGAAGAAACCTTGCAGCATTTAGCGCGTCCACACGATTGGAACGACTTAAAAGTCCAAAAGTTTCTGACCCTTGCAGGAGATGAACTGATTGGCAGCACCGAAATAAGCGAGCAAATAGTAGGCGCAACCCTTCGTGCAAATGCGTTGAAAGCTGAAGCGCACGCAGAGGCAAAATTAACGACACCAAGCTGCAATCTGCCTGATCGAAAAACCAGTAGCTGTGATATTGATAGCGCGAAGACTGCCGAAAATAGGGCATTAGCAGCGGCAGCGCCATTAGTTAAGCTTGCACTCTCAACAAAAAACGTAGATGCCTACGCAGCGGCGGTATATGCGTGTAATGGGCTAATCGATCCCCCATGCGACTCAACTTCTATGAAAGGTTGGGCGATGCTAGAGCCTACCAATACTGTGCCTTGGTTAGGGGTAGCGGCAAAAGCGCTGGAGGCAAAAAATACAGCTGCACAAGAGCAAGCGATGCTGCGCGCCAGTCAAGCAACAACGTACAACCGACGCGTGCCCAATATCGCCCGCGCACTGGATGTAGATGCCATGCAGGAGCAAAGCCCGATGTTGCAACAGGCCATTGCGGGCCATGTGTGGGGAAATCTTGGTTTAACGCCTTTAAGCCCAATGAGCGGTCCTGTTCAATACTGTTTTGTTGATGGCACCATACCCGCCGTACGCCGTGCTGCCTGCGATAAAATTGCCCGATTATTGGGCGGTGAGGGCGACCACATTGTTGACTCGCGAATCGCCGCAAAAATTGGTGAAGCGTTGGGTTCAGCATTTAGCTGGAACGAAGAAAGCATAAAATCACTCCGCGATGAATACGAAGTATACGGCGCGCTGTCGTCACTGGAGACACCGACAGCAACAGAAGGCTCGTGCGAATTTATCGATAAAATCCTCGATTTTATTGCAGAAGAAGGTGCGCTAGGCACGCGTGAATACACTAAAAAACTTGCCCTAAAATCAGGCAAAACAATGCGTCAGATTGCTGATGAAGTTAGGGCAGCAAGACGCCCTAACTAAAACGCTGTAGATGCCCTATAACAGCCGCGAGTGTCCATCGAAACCGCGCACTGGCCTTGAGCATTGGTGAATAATCGGCGGCTAAATTTTTGCTACCACGTAGTGTGGCGCAAAGCGAAGCGTGCCCACCATCGGTGTATGCAAATTAGCGTTTTGCGCTTTTCCACCAAGGCGTGGTTGACGCCGGCAAGTCACTTTCTTTTGCTTGTGCAAAAAGAAAGTAACCAAAGAAAAGCACACCCGCCCGCATTTACGAAAATGAGGCGCGCATCTTGGTCAATGAGGCCAAAAACAAAAGCGGCTCGTGCGTCCCCAAGTTAATTGGAAAAGTCGGGGGCTAAGCAAAACTCGCGGGCGGTAGAGATTTACTCCGTGGAGAAAACAGCGTCGCCCGCTCAAACAATTGCCCACGAAACCTCCCGACTTTTCCAATTAACTTGGCGGAACGGTACGGGAGGG
>JAYUOW010000111.1:0-44312 GCA_043760555.1 Betaproteobacteria bacterium | reverse complement strand
GGCACTAGAAATATCCTGAAAATCACGGCTGGCACCAGCTTTAGCGAGCCGATCTAAATATTGCTGCCAGTACACATCGTGGTTTTTGCCTAAATCATAAAAGTAATTCCATGCGTAAAGCCCCGTGTTATGGCCGTCTGAGAACACTAGCTTGACGGCATACGTGCCTACAGGCTCAACATCCGTAATACCCACGTCACGCTTGCCCACCTGTAGCACTTCTTGCCCTGCACCGTGCCCGCGCACTTCAGCGGACGGCGAATACACGCGCAAAAATTCCCACGACAAGCGAAAACTACTGTCGTCGTCGAATGCTATTTCTAGCGCGCGGCTGGCTTGGTGCAAGGTAAGTTGGGTGGGATGGGGCATGGTGGCGGCTCGGCAAAATAATACCGTGATGATACCAGCATGGGTGGCGCATCAATCTCCACGATTAAATCAAACCTGTAACTAAATTGTCATATTTCAGAAATATAATCGAACAACAAAAACTATTATCGTTAGGGTGCAAATGAATCCTGTAATTTTAGTCGTCGAAGACGAACTAGCCATTGCTGATCTCATCACGATTAATCTTGAATTAAGTGGCTACCGCGTGATGCACGCCATTAGTGCCGAAGCCGCAATGCCGCTGTTGGCGCAAGAATTACCTGACTTGGCGCTGCTTGATTGGATGCTGCCGGGTATGTCAGGGTTAGAGTTTTCGCGCAAATTGCGGGAAGATAGCCGCACTAAAAGCCTGCCGATTATTTTGCTTACCGCCAAGGGCGAAGAAGAAGATAAAATTCGCGGCCTAGGCGTGGGTGCGGATGATTATGTAACCAAACCGTTTTCAGTTCGCGAGCTAGAAGCCCGTATTAAGGCCGTCTTGCGGCGTCGTGCGCCCCAAATGACGGACGATATCGTGAAATATCACGGCCTAATTTTGGATCCCAGCTCACGCAAAATTACTGGCAAGCGCGATGAAACAAATTTGCCGCTGACCATGGGGCCAACCGAATATCGCCTGCTGCACTTTTTTATGACGCATACTGATCGCGTTTATTCGCGTCTGCAATTGCTTGATCTCGTATGGGGCGATCATATTTTTATTGAAGAACGTACGGTGGATGTGCATATTCGTCGCTTGCGCTCGGCCCTGCAGCCCAGCGGCCACGATGTGTTGGTGCAAACGGTACGTAGCGCGGGGTATCGATTCTCAATCGACGCGTAGCGCCGCAATGCGTTGCATAATTGGCGCATGAATTTATCACGAAAAATATTGCTTGTAGGTGGCTTTATTCTGCTTTTAGTATTGCCTGAAGGTGCCCGTATTTCGGGCATCTCCAGCCCTGTTGTTAAACCAAAAACGCAACACGCAGCGCTTATAAACCTGCCGTCGCAAATGCTCTGGGCGTGGCAGCGGCCAGAAGATTTACGCGGCTTACCAAGCGACATTGGCGTGGCGTATGTCGCCACTTCTATCACGATTGAGGGCGAAACTGCCACTGTTCTGCCGCGCCAACACCCGCTACTGCTCGCACCCACCATTGCGCGCGTGCCGGTTGTGCATGTGGATGCATCATGGCGTGCGCCGCCCGCGCTCAATGCGCACCAGCAACAAATAATTGTGGATGCGATGCTGAAAGCGGTCGCGTTAAGTAATACCAAGGTGGTGCAGCTTGATTTTGAAGTGCGCCGCTCGCAACGCCAATTTTTAAGCGATGTTGTCATCGCCGCGCGCCAGCGGTTGCCGCCAGATGTGGCGTTATCGATGACAGCGTTGGCGTCGTGGTGCGCGGGCGATAACTGGATGGCTAAACTGCCGGCTGACGAAGTGGTGCCGATGGCCTTCAGAATGGCCGCAGGCGATACTGAAATTCGTGCTTTACTGGCTAAACACGGGCGTTTCCAGCCCGTACACTGCCAAACAGCGATTGGCACTGCCACTGACGAGCCGTTGCAAAATTTACCTTCGTCATCGCTATTCGTCGCAAATAATGCCCAAAACAAAAATTTCAGGCATTATCGTTTTTCACCCAAACCGTGGACGCAATCACAATGGCAAAAATAATGCGCATTAAGAATATCAATAAAATCCGCAGCTTAGCTATTGTTTGTGCAAGTTCGGGGCTGTTGCTGTCAGTCACGTCAAAGCAGGTGGCCATTGCCAGCGGCGCCGACGGCATGAGCTACAACATGTTTCAGCCCGAAACTTACGTGCCGAAAATTGATATTGCCAGCTACGCATCCGGCAATGTGGGCGTGGTGCCCGCCAGCTATTGGCGCGTGTACCAATTTTTAGCTTATCGCGCACTAAGCGGAAATCCATTAACAAAAGCCGAAGTGGATACGCTAAACATCAGCGAATGGCGGGTGGATAACACCGTAAAAGTAAACTATTTTAGCTATGACAAAGACGCCGGTGTCACCACGTGGCTTGAAGCGCGCTTGAAAGTAAAAGGCGGCGCACCGGTTAAAACCATCGGGGTTGATGCCAGCTCGGGCAACTACGGTAGCTATGAAAATTGCCCAGTAGACGCGTTTAATCGTGCAGCCCACACCCTAAATGAGCGCGCGAAAACGGCCACCGAAGCGCAGCTAAAATTGTGGCTTGACGGCCAAGATGCGGTGTTTAAAAACTGCGACAGTAAGCGCACGTGGGATGCCAATAAAGTGGAAGGTGATTCTAAAATTACTGTCACGGCACCGCCAGAACTGCCCGCAAACGCCCCACCATGGCTGGTTTACGACAGAGAATATCAGCACGCCGCCGCATATTTTTATGCAGAAAAGTTCGATGAAGCGCGCAAACGCTTTACTGCCATTGCTGCCAATAAGGCGTCGCCGTGGCAACCGTTTGGTGCCCATTTAGCTGCCCGCTGTTTGGTACGCAAAGCCACGCTTTACTACAGCCCAAATGATGCGCCAAGCAATGAACGGGCAGGGTTGTTAAAGAAACAACAAGCTATTTTGAGCCAAGCCCGCGCTGAACTCGTGCAGCTGGCAAAAGCCTACCCTCCCGCGCAACAGTTGTTAGGGTTTGTCGATGGGCAATTACAGCCGGTGGCGCGTTTAGCCGAGCTAGGAAAATTGCTGGCAAGCGGTAAAATTGACGCATCTTCGTTACAGCAGATTACTGACTATGTGTTTTTACTCACGAAGGCCGATGCCACGCAAATTACTGCCTCTAAAGACCCGATGACCGCATGGATAGCGCTAATGCAGGCAGGCAACAATCGTGACGACACCGGCAAAGTGCTGCCGGGATCCAAAACCAGCGCCCTAGAAATTGCGCGTAAAAACTGGCAAGCGGATAAATCAAACGCATTATGGTTGCTGCCGATATTTGCAAATGCGAATACTGGCAATATCACCGCTGATGAACGCAAAGCCGTGCAAAATATTGCAGAAGCGTCGCCGCTTTATCAGCCGTTAAATTACGCATTAGCGGAATTGCTAATAAGAGAAAAAAAGCTTAACGATGCGGATGAAATAGTCACGCGTGTATTGGCTAAACATAAAACGGCCATGATTAAATCAACCCGTAATCGTTGGTTAAGTTTGAAAGTGTCTACCGCCAAAACCCAAGCAGAATTTTTTGCTGCCTTGCCGCGCGAACATGCTGACGCAGAAATGCCACCGCCGATTCCCAATGAGGGCTTGAAAACCGCATCGTTGCTGGATACGGATTACGACGATAGGCTTTATCATGATTTCTCAAATGCTGATTTGCTGGCGTTATTGAGCGCGCCCAATTTTCCATCGGGCGACAAAAATAGAGCGCTAACAGAAAAAATATTTACCCGCGCCTTAGTGATGGATGACTACGACACTGCCAATAAATTAGGTGGCGATTTAGCCGCCGAGCGCGCTACCACCAAGCATTTGTACGAGCGTTTAAAAACCGATATGACAGTGGAAGCCAAGCGCATCACGGCGGCGTTGATATTGGTAAATACACCGGAACTCACCACGGCCGTATTCGATAATAAATACACAGAAAATTATCGTGGCTGTGGCAACTCCACCGAAGACCCGCTTAAAACGTGCGGGTCGTTACCGCTCAATTTTATGTCTGCCTCCAGCACAGCCGCCGCGCAAAAAGAGCAGGTAATACTGCGTAAATGGCGCAACGGCGAAGATTTTTTAACCACCACGTTGCTTGCATGGGCGAAGCAAAAACCCACTGACGCGGAAGCGCCAAAAGCCCTGCATTTTTTAATCACCACCAAGCGGGTAGTGGGCAAGCCTTCGCGTGAAGCGTTTCAAATTTTGCATAAAAATTACCCCGGTAGCGAATGGGCTAAAAAAACCAAGTACTACTACTAGCGGCCATCGATTGTGAAACCACCAAGCTATTTTTATCAGCGTATCGCTAAGCGCCTCACCCTGGTAGCAATTGCCGTTGCGCTGCCAGCAATATTGATCGGCTTGTTTTTTAACGCAGCGGCAGCGTTAGGCTTTGCGCTGACAGCGGTGGTGCTGATGTGGGCTATCGACGCGTCGCGTGTAGCGGCCTTTGCCGATTGGGTGCAGGTGATGTACAAAGACGAGCGTGGCTTGCAGCAAGCCGAAGTGCCAGAAGGCGCAGGCGTGTGGGAAAACATTATTGGCCAGCTTAATCGCGTATTTAAACGCGAACTTAAAGCCCGCAAAACGCTACTAGAAACGGTGGCGAAGTTTGAAGAAGCATCTGAAGCGCTACCCGACGGCGCGATTATGTTGGATGCGCAAAATAGCATTATCTGGGCGAATCAGGTGGCGCAAGCGCACTGGGGCATTCGTCGCGAAGAAGATCGGCTGCAAAATATTACCTACCTAATTCGCCAGCCTGAATTTGCCGCGTATTTGGCGCGCGAACGCTACGGTGAGCCCTTAATTTTGCGCCTTCATCACCGCGAGAATAGTGGGGAAACTTCCGAGCAAGTACTGTCGATTCAGTTTATTCCCTACGGCAGCAATACGGAAATTGAGCTTGCGGGCGGTGCTTCTGGGCTGCTAGGTACTGATTTGATAGGCTTGGAGAACGCCGAAAATAGGGCATCTCCAGCCATTGATAGTACGCCAAAACAGAAGTTAATTTTGTCGCGCGACATCACGCAAATCGAGCGTCTGGAAACGATGCGTCGCGATTTTGTGGCCAACGTATCGCATGAGTTGCGCACGCCACTCACGGTGATGTCGGGCTTTTTAGAAACCCTCACGTTGCGTGGGGTTGATAACGCTGAAATTACTAAAAAGTCCCTTGCGCACATGAGCGTGCAAGCCTTGCGCATGCGCGGCATCGTTGAAGATTTGCTGGTGTTGTCTAGGCTAGAAGATCGGTCTAATCTGTTGCGCGAAGCACCGGTAGACATGGCGCAAATAATTGCGAGTGCGGTGGAAGATGCGCATCACTTAAGCACGCAGCACCATCAAATTGAAAGTAATGTTGCACCCGATTGGTTAGTAGCGAGCCACGATGAAATGGCGAGTGCGATATCTAATTTGGTCAACAACGCCGTGCGTTATTCTCCGCCAGGCAGCCACATTAAAGTTGCTTGGGCGATGCTGGAAGGTGCACCCACATTTAGCGTTGCTGATAATGGCGATGGCATTGCACCCGCCCATTTGGCGCGGCTTACCGAGCGTTTTTACCGGGTGGATCAAGGCCGCTCGCGCGATAGCGGAGGCACCGGTTTGGGCTTAGCAATCGTCAAACATATTGCGCTGCGCCACGGTGCTGTGCTTAATATCGAAAGCAGTACCAAGGCCGAAAATCACGGCAGTAAATTTAGCATTGCCTTTCCGGCAATGCGCCGATGTGAGGCCGCACCGCAGCCGAAGCTAGCCGTAGGTTAGGGATGTTGGCAGTTTCCGCATCCCTTAGCTACCGCATCATCGTTTTCACAATCGCATTGGCCACCGTGCGGGCGTGCTCTCGTAGTTCCGGCACGGCGGTGGCTTCCCAAAAATTTGCCCGCAATAATGGCCCCACGTAATGCAGTCCAGCCGCGTGCAAATTTAGATTCGCATCAACTTCGAAACCCGCACCGTTGCCGAGCTTGCGCGCTAAGCCGCGATTTAAGATCGAGTCAATTAAGGTATCGGCTAACTGCAGCAAACTATTTTGCGGGCCGGTGCAGTTGATAACAAGATCGTATTTTTGTTGCACTACCGCATCGCTGCCACGCGCTTTGGTGCTGACCAGAAGCTGATCACCATTACCTTGCATCGCCACGATTCGCGCGGCTTTTGGGCGAATTTGGCCACTTTTAATCGCGTTTTTAAGTGCCATGGCAGGTACAGGTGCTGCACGGTGGCGATGGGTGTCCCAATAGGGTGCTAGATGACGAATAAAGCGCTGCTGTTCCTGTGTCGACAGCGCACACCAAAGGGCTGGCGTATTTGGGCGAATTGCAGCAATAACATCGCGCCAATCGCTCGGTGCGTGGGTAGCGATGGCTTCGCGTAGTGCGCGCAGCATGGCTAAAATGGTGGCGGATTGACCAAAACGCTGATCGGCCATCGCTTTTAATGCGGGCGGAATCAACTCATCGTGCGGCGCAAAATGCGCGCCCGATACGGCATCGCGATGTGCTTGTGGCAGCAGGCCGCGTCGCGAAATGGCGTCTATATTTATGGTTTTATTGGTTGGTGCCAGCAACAGCATTGCCACGTCTAGCATCGATAACCCCGTGCCTAGCAAGAGCACGCGCGCATTAGCTGGCAATGCCTGTAAAGCCGCGCTGGATGCGGCACTCCACGGGTCACGCAGGTAGGCAGAATGGGCAAATGCAGCGCTTGCATCGGCGCTATTCATCTGCGCCAGATGCGGATTTTGGGGTTGAAAATTACCAAGGGCCAGCACCACTTTATGAGCGACTAAATTTGCGCCATCCGCAAACTGTAGGGTGAATGCGGTGTCGACACTCTCAGTAATATCTGTCACGCGCCCAACGTGGTGTAGTAGTTGGTGCGGGCTATTTTGTTGTGCGGTATCGAGCACGCGTTCTAAGTAATCGCCATAGCGACTGCGCGGTACAAAATCATGCCCGCCGATGGGCGCTGCACCGTGCGCGGTGGCGCGTAAAAACTGCAAAAAATCGTCCGGCTGTTCAGGCCAAATACTCATGCGCCCCGCCGGTACATTCAGCACGTGGCTGCTGCTTTCGGTGCCATAAGCCACGCCGCGCGCACGCTTGCCAGAGGCGTTTATCAATACAATTTTTAAGGGTGTGGTGTCGCGCTGCGACAGCAGCCGTGCTGCGACGGCTACGCCGCTAAATCCTGCGCCCACAATAGCAATAATCGGCGATGGCGCGGCGGTGGGAGTGTGGGAATGTAAGGTGGGCATCATAAAAGGTTGTTGGCGACGGCAAATTGCACAATTGTTGCAGCGCAACACGGTGCTGTCGCGCTATAATCGCACGGTGAAAAAAGTATCCTATCAAGCCCTAGTGTATCTGCTGCCTCAGTGTAAGCGTACGGACAAACAACGCGTATGAACGATAAAGTGCAGCAAACGCGCATTATTATCCAAGGCATCACGCAAAACGGGCGGGCGTTTCGACCCAGCGACTGGGCAGAACGCTTATGCGGCATTATGTCCACCTTTGGCGGTGATAACCAAATGCGCTATTCCCCCCATGTGCGCCCGGTGATGCTCGACGGCGTGCGCTGCGTGGTGGTGGAGCCCGAATTAACGGCCGTAGAACCCCGTGCGTACCGCTTCTTGCTTGATTTTGCTAACGATAATGAGTTGGTGATAATCGACCCTACGGAGCCGTTTGGCGATGATTATTGCCCGATTCCTAATAATCAGTTTGAGCGGTTGAAGTCGGGTTAATTTTGGCTAGCAGCCTGTCGGACTATGGCAATCGGAAGCAAAATTTGGCTGCGCCGAGCCAGATTTTGCCCATTTTTGACGTAAATATCGAGCATATTGACTCAAAAATGGGTGAAATATGGGTCGCGCAGACGGATTTTGAGCCGATTTAGCCATAGTCCAACAGGCTGCTAACTTACAGCAATAAAAAATGCGACCCAAGGGTCGCATTTTTGTGCCACCAAAACGCTTTAAACTTTAAGCAGCTTTAGCAACGCCAATTGCCTTGATGGCAGCCGATAGGCGGCTCTTGTGGCGTGCGGCTTTATTTTTGTGGATGATGTTTTTATCCGCCAAAGAATCAATGGTGGATGTTGAATCTTTAAACACTGCTTCAGCAGCAGTTTTGTCACCCGCAGCAATGGCCGCGATAACTTTTTTAACGGCTGTGCGCAATGTTGAGCGCTGTGCCATGTTGTGGGCGCGCTGTTTTACAGCTTGACGGGCGCGTTTAATTGCTTGTTTTGTATTTGCCATGATGACTCCGCATGTTCTGGTTAGTGTTGCTAATGGATTTAAAACTTCAGGTGCAAATGCACACCGAAGCCCAACATTATGACAGTTTTACGTGGTTTTGCCAAGCAAAGCTTGCCGAAATTCGTTGGTTTTAGTTGCTGATTACAAAAAGCGCCCGTTTGCTTGAAGAAACGCCGTGAAGATGCCCTAAACCCCGCAAGGGGGCTACCTTCGGGTCGTTGGGCAGCTTCAGCCTTCAGTTTTGACGCCACGGTAGGCCACGATGACGCCAACCACCGGTGGTGCCACGGTGTGCGGCGTCATCCGGGTCACCCTCAAAGCCTTCCAAAATATTCCAAGCCTGATAACCCAAGGCCTGCGCCCGCTGGACTGCGGCAATGGAGCGTATGCCTGAGCGGCACAGCATTAGCAGTGGTTTGTCGGTAGAAACGGCGGCTTTAAGCTGCGCAGCAAAAGTGGGATTAACTTCCATCCCGGGCCAACTTTTCCATTCGATGTCGATAGAATTTGGCACAAATCCAACCCATGCGCGTTCGGCGTCGCTGCGAATATCAACTAACACAGCATCTCCGCGCTGTATTTGGGC
Organism: Betaproteobacteria bacterium; assembly: GCA_043760555.1. Taxonomy (GTDB): domain Bacteria; phylum Pseudomonadota; class Gammaproteobacteria; order Burkholderiales; family Usitatibacteraceae; genus JANMDR01. The sequence continues at coordinate 35,400 of JAYUOW010000111.1, read as the reverse complement.
GTAAGCGTCTTGCGGGCTGATGTGACCCGAGAAGTTAAGGTCGTCGCCGTATCGCGCGATGGCGTCTTGACGCAAGCCTAAATGTTGGTTTGCTGGTACGGCTTCGTTAAGGCGTTTGGGTTGGGGCAAATTTAGCGCTTGCATCCGCGCGATAAATTCGTGCCTACCCAGAAGCTTTTGGTTCTGTGTGATGCGGCTATTGCTAGCTTGTTCAGCGCCAATAGTGCTTGACAATCTACCGTTGTAATCGTGCCCAGGCCACACGTTAGTCTGGCTTGGAAGGCTAAATAATTTTTGCGTAATACTGTCGTAAAGGTGCCCTGCGTCTCCCGATTGAAAATCAGTGCGCCCACAGCCATTTATCAGCAGCGTATCACCCGAAAATAGGGCATCGCGCCACAAAAAGCACATGCTGCCCGACGTGTGGCCGGGCGTGTGAATAGCTTGAATAGTTTCATTTCCAAACGTTAAAACGCTGTTGTGATGCAGCTGAATAACGGACGGCAAAATAGCGCAGTCAATTGGTGTGGCGGCCTGTGCGCCGGTGTGTTCGATAAGGGCTGCAGCGCTAGTAATGTGGTCAGCATGCGCGTGGGTTTCAAGCACGTAGCGTAGCGTTAAGCCGTATTGGTTCAATAGCGTTAAATCGCGCGCCAAATGGACGTCCACAGGGTCAATGATGATCGCATCACCGGTTACGATGTCAGCTAAAATATAGCTAAATGTAGACGACGCATCGTCGAAAAGTTGTAGTAGATTTTGTATTGTTTTCATGCAAATTTTGCCAACATTTTTGCTACTTTATCTGCCGGAATATCACCTTGTTCAATGGCGCATGCCACCATGGTAAAAAATGCTTTGTCCAACGCTTTACGCGCTGCGCTTAATTGCTGTGCAATTAATTCGCATGATTCCTCGCTTTTAATCGCGCGCTGCACACCGCGTAATTGTCCTTCCACACGCGCTAAGCGGGCGCAGATGGCTTTTTGTTTTGTTGGGTCTTTTAATGTTGCCATGTTGTAGACTACCTAAAATAGGGGTCTTGAATCATATACTGCATGGGGTATATAATGCAAGACATCACATTATAGAAAATGACATGAACTATGAATCTTAACGCACTGGCCGTGGCTCAAGCACTTGGTGGTGGTGTTTTGATTGGTTTAGCTAGCTGGCTGCTGCTGGCTTCAATTGGCCGTGTTGCCGGTATTAGCGGCATCGCCGCATCGGCGCTGGTGCCAGCACCCACGGACGCAAAAGTCGATCGATTTTGGCGTATTGCGTTTATATTAGGCTTAGTAATTGGCGGTGCAATTGTGTCGGTGTGGTTGCCTACGCCTGCGCAAGCGCTACGACCGGTTTGGCTGCTAATTTTAGCTGGGCTACTTGTCGGTGTCGGTACAGTAATGGGCTCAGGCTGCACCAGCGGCCACGGTGTCTGTGGCTTGGGACGCCGCTCTGGGCGGTCGTTAGCGGCCACTTTGGTGTTTATGGGTGTTGGTTTTGCAACCACGTTTGTGGTGTTTTCAATTATTGGCCGCGCGCTAATTTAAGGAGCTTGGCATGAATAGAAAAATAGCGTTTGCGTTCGTGGCGGGCTTAATTTTTGCCCTAGGTTTAGTGTTGTCCGGCATGACCCAGCCTGCCAAAGTAAGTGGCTTTTTGCACTTAGCAGGGCTCGCAAAAGGCGTGTCGTGGACGGCAGCCGCTGGCTATTGGGATCCATCTTTGGCGCTGGTGATGGGTGGGGCGTTAATGGTCACCTTGATTGCCTTCGCCGTCACACCAAAAATGGCAAAACCATGGGCAGATGATGCTTTTCATTTACCCAAAAAAACTGAAATTGATTTTAAATTGGTAGGCGGTGCCGCCTTATTCGGTGCAGGTTGGGCGCTGGCTGGTTACTGTCCGGGACCAGTGTTTGCGTCGCTGTTTACCGGCGGTGCGGATGTGTTGATTTTCGCGGTGGCGATGTTGGTGGGAATGGGCGTGGCTAAGCGGTATGTGCTGTAGAGTGCCTAAATACAGGCGTTTCCAAGGTAATTTTTTTGAGTGTAATGATAGTTATAATCTTGCATCGGCTGGAAATCTCAGTTGATTCAAAATTTATTTATTCCTCGCGTGTATTGGTGAAATTGTGAAAACAGAAGTAAGGTCTGCAGACGAATTTAGTATTTTGGTCAGTCAGCTACGAGAGCTCATCACGCAGGCGCGCGCGCAGGCGTTGCGTGCAGTGGATGTGATTCAACTACGTACCTATTGGGAAATGGGGCGCCATATTGTAGAGTTTGAACAAGCTGGTGAAGCTCGTGCAACCTATGGCAAGCGCTTATTGCCGCAGTTGGCACAGCGCCTATCCCTTGAGTTTGGACAGGGCTTCGATGAGCGTAATTTGCGTAATATGCGCGCGCTTTATAGGGCTTTTCCAATTTGGAACGCAGTGCGTACCGAATTGAGTTGGACGCATTATCGGAATTTGTTGCGTGTCGATAATGTAGCCGCTAGAGATTGGTATATGAATGAGGCGGCGAGCCAAAATTGGAGTTCGCGCGCGTTAGATCGGCAGATCGGGTCATCGTATTATGACCGTTTGCTGGCAAGCCGAGACAAAGCTGCGGTGACGACCGAGGCCAGCGGATTTATTACACCACTAAATCAATCCCCACGCGAGTTTGTGCGCGACCCGATTGTGCTTGATTTTTTGGGGTTTCCTAGCGCGGGTCGTTTGCTAGAGTCCGACCTTGAGGCGGGGTTGATGGATAAATTACAACAATTTTTGCTCGAACTGGGCAAGGGCTTCGCTTTCGTCGCACGCCAACAGCGTATCAGCACCGAAACACAGGACTTCTACATTGACTTAGTGTTCTACAACTACCTGCTAAAGTGTTTTGTCCTTATTGATCTCAAAACGGGCAAACTTTCTCACCAAGATATTGGCCAAATTGACATGTATGTGAGAATGTACGATGAACTACGCCGCGGCAAAGATGATAACCCCACAGTCGGCATCGTGCTGTGCTCGCAAAAAGATGCGTCAGTGGCTCGCTTTTCGGTGTTGAACGGTAGCGAGCAGTTATTCGCCAGCCGTTACATGATGGTGTTGCCTACAGAGGAAGAGTTGCGCATTGAGCTTGACCGTGAACGTGCAGCGTTGCAGCAATTACATGCCGAAATACAGGCAGCACAAGGTAGCGATGCGGGTGGCATCTAATGCTTTAGCGGGTGGCTGCAACCGTATTAGCCCATATTTTTGCCACAGTTGCAGGTTATCATTTCGCATCTCGGCGCCCATTTTTGCCTGCCACTTTCTAAAATAAACCCCATGAATCTTCTTAAAGCCGCCGGTGCGGTTTCAGTTATGACTTTGCTCTCGCGCATCACGGGTTTGGCGCGTGAAGTGATCAGCTTTGCATTTTTTGGCGCGGGGCCTTTGATGGACGCGTTTCAGGTGGCTTGGCGCATCCCTAATTTTTTGCGGCGCTTGTTTGCTGAGGGTGCTTTTTCGCAGGCTTTTGTGCCGGTGTTTGCCGAGTACAAGGCGCAGCGAGGGGAGGGTGAAACGCGGCTGTTGTTTGAGCGTGTTGCCGCTACCTTGGCGTTGGTATTGCTGGTGGTAAGCATCATCGGCGTGATTGCGGCACCGGCTTTGGTGTGGATGATGGCGTCTGGTTTTGAGTTTGGTAGTGAAAAATTTGATGTCACGGTGCAGATGGTGCGCATTACGTTTCCGTATATTTTCTTTATCTCGCTGGTGGCTTGTTGTGCGGGGGTGTTGAACACTTTTGCATCTTTTAAAACGCCGGCGTTCACACCCGTGCTGCTAAATTTAAGCGTGATTGGCACGATGCTTTTGTTAGGGCCGTATTTGAAAACACCAATACTCGCGCTAGCCATTGGCACGATGGTAGGGGGGGTGGTGCAGCTGGCGTTTCAGTGGCCAGCGCTCAAACGTATTGGCATGTTGCCACGGTTACGGTTGCCACCTTTAAAACCCTTAGACCCAGCAGTGGCGCGCATCTTGAAGCTAATGGTGCCCGCACTGTTTGGCGTTTCTGTTGCGCAAATATCTATCTTGATTAACACGCAAATAGCCTCGCACTTGGGCAATGGGGCAGTGTCTTGGTTGACGATGGCGGACCGCTTGATGGAGTTTCCTTCCGCGATGTTAGGTGTGGCGATTGGAACGGTGTTGTTGCCATCGCTCGCACGTTCGCACGCGATGGCAGATACCGCGCAATACTCGCAGCTACTCGATTGGGGATTACGACTTACATTTATGTTGTGTTTGCCAGCGGCTTTGGGCTTGGCAATGTTGGCTTTGCCATTGCTTTCTACCCTATTTCAACATGGCAAAATTTTGCCTAATGATGTTACGCAAGCAAGCTATGCGTTGGTGGCGTACAGTGTCGGGTTGGGTGGCATTATTCTGGTTAAAATTTTAGCGCCCGGTTTTTATGCGCGGCAAAATATTAAAACACCAGTAAAAATAGCCATCGCCACGTTAGTCATTACGCAGTTGCTAAATTTCGCCTTTGTGCCCTATATTGGACACGCTGGATTAGCCCTATCTACGGGCTTAGGCGCGGTTTTTAACGCAGCGGTGTTGTTTTATTTTATTCGCAAAAATGGTGGCTACATCCCGAACGCGGGATGGCTAAAATTTATCGTCAAGTTATGTTTGGCGCTTGCAGTGATGGGATTGTTGTTGTGGCTGTGCGCGAGTGATGCGAAGGCGTGGACAGGCGTGACTGCGCTGCAGCGCGGCTTAAAATTAACGTGGGTAATAAGTGCGGCGGCCGCAGTTTATTTTGGCACTTTGTACGCACTGGGCTTTCGGGTAAAGGATTTTCGACGTAATGGTTAAGGTTTATCAAGTAAAGCTGATGATTGCGCGTGGCTTAAAGCAGCCATTGCCCAACGCAAATGGACGCGGTTTGGCACTAGCAATCGGTAATTTTGATGGCGTGCACGAAGGCCATCGTGCAATTTTGGCGCGGCTTACAGGTTATGCCGCACAACATAATTTACAGCCAGCGGTGATGAGCTTTGAGCCATTGCCGCGTGAGTATTTTGCTGCACAGTCCAATACGCAAGACGCCCAACCGGCGAGGCTTTCCAGCGTGATTGAAAAAGCAGCGTATTTGCAACGCGATGGAGTTGAAGGCTTATTTATCGCTAAGTTTAATCACGCATTTTCCTCACAAACGCCCACGCAGTTTATTGAAACTTTGGTGAAGTTAAACTTGCGATATTTAATGGTGGGCGCTGATTTTCGCTTTGGCGGGCAACGTGCGGGTGATGTGCATACCTTGCAGCAGGCGGGTGCTGTGCACGGTTTTGCGGTAGAAGTGTTGGCGGATGTGACGGTGCATGGTTTGCGCGTGTCGTCTACGCAATTACGTCAAAAATTAGCCGATTGGCCACTCCAAACAATGGCTGAAGATGCCCTCAATACGGGCGTCTTGAAGCATCATTATGCGATCGTAGGGCGCGTAATTCATGGTAAAAAGCTAGGCTGCACCTTGGGCTTTCCCACCGTTAACATCGCCCTCGGCCATGCAAGACGCCAAAAACCCGCATTACACGGCGTGTTTGCGGTAAAATGCACGCTTGTATCTCGCGGGCTCGAGGGAGTGGCGGGCGATGGATTGCAAACCTTTAATGGTGTTGCAAACCTCGGGACAAATCCTGCAGTCCAATCGGGCGGCAAATACAGTCTAGAAGCCTTCCTCTTTGACTTTTCTGGTGATTTATACGGAAAACGTCTTCGCATCGAGTTCGTCGCAAAAATCCGCAATGAAGCAAACTTCGCGTCCCTTGATGCGCTAATGGTTCAAATGCACGACGATTGCGCGAAAGCCAAAGCATGGCTTAGCTGATACTTCCATTTTGGTCAGGTGACCAAAAACGCTAACAAAGGAAGTTGTGATGACTAGTGAAACTGCTGCGAAGCTTGATTATAAAAGCACCCTAAATTTACCCGATACGCTCTTCCCAATGCGCGGTGATTTATCCAAGCGCGAGGCAGCTTGGGTAGCAAAATGGCAGGCGCAAAGTCGCTACGAAAAAATTCGCGCGGCATCCAAGGGTCGCCCCAAATTCATTCTGCATGATGGCCCGCCCTATGCCAACGCCGCCATTCATATTGGCCACGCCGTAAACAAAGTGTTGAAAGACGCGGTAGTAAAATCAAAGCAACTTGCGGGCTTTGATGCCGCCTATATTCCTGGCTGGGATTGCCACGGCATGCCAATCGAGATTTTTGTTGAAAAACAGCATGGCAAAGGCTTGGCCGTTGACAAAGTGTTGTCCTACGCGCGTGCACACGCAGAAAGCCAAATCGAGCTGCAACGCACTGATTTCATGCGTCTTGGCGTATTGGGTGATTGGTATAAGCCCTACAAAACGATGGACTTCAAAACCGAAGCCAATGAAATTCGCACCCTTGGTAAGCTGTTTTCGCGCGGCTATGTTACCCGTGGTCTGAAGCCCGTAAATTGGTGTTTTGATTGCGGGTCTGCACTTGCTGAAGCGGAAGTTGAATATGAAGAGAAAACATCTATCGCTATTGATGTCGCTTTCCCTTTAGCGGTAGAGGATGCATCTAAATTGCAAGTGGCGTTCGGCATTAACGCACTGCCAACAAGCGGCGTAAAGCTGGTCATCTGGACCACTACGCCATGGACAATCCCCGCCAACCAAGCCGTGAACGCGCACCCTGAATTCGACTATGTATTGCTGCAAACCGAGAAGGGTGCGGCGATCATTGCTAAAGACTTAATCGCTGCTTGTTGCGCGCGTTGGAAAATAGCCGTTGCCGATACGCAAGTGCTTGCTACCTGTAAGGGTCAAGCGTTGGAATTAATCAAGTTTTGTCATCCGTTTTATGACCGCTACTCGCCCGTGTATTTGGCGGACTACGTTACGCTCGATACCGGTACGGGCATCGTACATTCAAGCCCTGCATACGGCGAAGACGACTTCGCATCCTGCAAGCGTTACGGCATGACCAATGATGAAATTCTAACGCCAGTAATGGGCAATGGCGTGTATGCAGAATCGTTGCCGCGCTTTGGTGGGCAGTTTATTTGGAAGGCGCAGGCGGCTATCGTTGCCGCCATTGAGGAAACCGGCAATTTATTTGCGCGCGAAGATTTTAAACACAGCTACCCGCACTGCTGGCGCCATAAAACGCCCACGGTATTTCGTGCGACGTCGCAATGGTTTGTAGGCATGGATCGTATCGCCCACGGTGGCACCAAAACCCTACGCGAACTCGCTTTGGCAGCCATTGACGCCACCACGTTCTACCCTGATTGGGGTCGCGCGCGCCTGCACGCGATGATTAAAAATAGACCCGATTGGTGTATCTCCCGCCAACGTAATTGGGGCGTGCCAATTCCGTTTTTTGTGCATAAAGAAACTGGTCTCACGCATCCGCGCACGCTTGAAATTTTAGAAGCCGTGGCATTGCGCGTGGAGCAAACTGGCATTGAAGCATGGCAGCAAATCACCGCTGATGAAATGCTCGGTGCAGATGCTGCCAACTACACAAAAATTTCGGACACGCTTGATGTGTGGCTGGATTCCGGTGCCACACATGAAACCGTATTGCGCCAGCGCGAAGAATTTGCCGGCCAGTTTCCCGCAGACATGTATTTAGAAGGCTCGGATCAGCATCGCGGTTGGTTCCATTCCTCATTATTGGTGAGCTGCGGGCTAAATGACATCGCACCCTATAAAGCGCTGCTCACCCATGGATTTACGGTAGATGCGCAAGGCCGCAAGATGAGTAAATCGTTGATGAACGCGGTAGCGCCACGCACAGTTTCTGACACTTTGGGCGCTGAAATTATTCGCCTGTGGGTGGGCTCGACCGACTATTCAGGCGAGCTAAGCATCTCTGACGAAATTCTAAAACGCGTGGTAGAAAGCTATCGCCGCATTCGTAACACCCTGCGGTTTTTAATGGCGAATACGGCGGATTTTGATTTTGCAACCGAAGCCGTAGTCGTTGCTGATTTAAGTGAAATTGATCGCTATGCCTTGAGCCTAACCGCCAGTTTGCAGCGCGATGTAGAAGCGCATTATGCTAAGTTTGTGTTCCAGCCAGCCATGCAAAGCATTCAACAGTTTTGCTCGGAAGAGTTAGGCGGATTCTATTTAGATATTTTAAAAGACCGGCTCTACACTTGCGGTAAAAAATCCAAGGCACGCCGTGCAGCGCAAACTACGCTGTGGCATATTCTGCAAAGTCTAACCAAGTTAATTTCGCCTATTTTGTCGTTTACGGCAGAAGAAATTTGGGAAACGCTCCACCCAAATAGTGATGCCACCATTTTTACCGAAACCTTCCATAAATTGCCCGAAATTGCGGATGCACAAGCACTGCACGGAAGCTGGAAGCGCCTGCGCGAGCTACGAAGTATGGCGTTGGGCGCAATTGAAAGCCAACGTAGCGCTGGTGCGCTGGGCTCATCGTTGCAGGCTGAGCTAACGATTCATGCGGGTGCGGATTTTGGCTTGTTGCAAAAGCTGGGTGACGACTTAAAGTTTCTATTTATCACCTCAGCCGTGACGGTAGTTAAAGCCGATGACGCAACGGCTGCACCTACTATGACAGTGCAGCCAAGCGCGTTTGATAAGTGTGGGCGTTGCTGGCACTATCGCACGGATGTCAGTGAAGACCCCCGATATACAGGCATCTGCAGGCGGTGTGTAAGTAATTTATTTGGCGCTGGCGAGGCACGAAGCTATGCTTGATGCTGCTAAAAAATCACCAAGCTGGTTGCGCTGGTTATTTATTTCGCTCGTGATCCTGGCGTTGGATCAAGCCACGAAATTAGCGATGACTGCAAACTTCCAGCTTGGTGAAGGTAAGGTAATCACTTCGTTTTTTAATCTTTTGCTGGCTTACAACAAAGGGGCTGGTTTTAGCTTTTTAGCGGATCAAGGCGGGTGGCAGCGCTATTTTTTGATCGCGTTAAACTTGATTATTTCAGCCGGATTATTATGGTTGTTGCGCGGTAGTCAGCACAATAAATGGCTTTGCACCGCGCTGGCCTTGGTGCTGGGCGGAGCGTTTGGTAATGTGATTGATCGCATTGCCTACGGCTACGTGATTGATTTTATTCAATGGTACATACCGAACTCCACCTTGCCACCGTGGCCCACGTTTAATATTGCCGATTCCGCGATATGCGTGGGTGCGGTGATGATGGTAATTGACAGCTTTCGCACCCAGCCCAAAGCGGAATCCACAGCGGAATTAAAATCATGACTGATTGGGCAAAACAAATAGCGGCTAAAACCGCGCTCGCTCGACGCAGCATCGAGCAAGGCATGAAGCTGGGTAAAGCGAACGAAAACGCGCGCATACCGCCTGGACAAACGCGCGTTAGCAACTTTCCGGTGCTGGACATGGGCGTGCGTCCGGTGGTGAGTCGCGCTACGTGGTCGCTTAAAATTCTTGGTGCTGTTAGCAATGAATGTACCTTTGATTGGCAGCAGTTTTTAGCGCTACCACAGGCACATGTAGAAGCCGATATGCATTGCGTTACCCGCTGGAGCCAGCTTGATATGACCTGGCAAGGCGTGCTGGCGCGCGACATCGTAGCACTCGCCCAACCAGCTGAAGACGCCCAATTTGTGACCCTTCACGGGCTGGACGGCTATACCACCAACGTGCCATTGGCCGCATTGATTGATGACGACGTGCTAATAGCGCACAGCGTTTTTGGCGAGCCTTTGAGTGAAGATCACGGTTGGCCCGCACGCATGGTTGTGCCGAAGTTGTACGCATGGAAGGGTGCCAAGTGGTTAAGCGCGATGGAGTTCCACGTTAAAGACAAACCCGGATTTTGGGAACAACGCGGCTATCACAACGTGGCTGATCCGTTCCGCGAAGAGCGGTTTGGATATTTTGAAGCGTAGTCGAGTAGCGGTATCATTTAGCGGTGCACCGTTAATTAAGTAGAAAGGTTTTATCATGCAAAGCCAAACAAATATTGAAGCCAATTTCCCCGATTTAATTCTTGCCAATCCACGCGGGTTTTGTGCAGGTGTTGATCGTGCGATTGAAATTGTCGAGCGCGCGCTGAACCAGCGCGGTGCGCCTATTTACGTGCGTCACGAGATTGTGCATAACAAATTTGTGGTGGAAGATTTGCGCGGCAAGGGTGCTATTTTTATTGAAGATTTAGCCGAAGTACCAAAAGGAGCCACGCTAATTTTTAGTGCTCACGGCGTTTCTAAAGCCATTCGCGCCGAAGCCGATGCGCGCGGTTTCGAAGTGTTTGACGCCACCTGTCCGTTGGTTAAAAAAGTACACATTGAAGTTTCTAAACGCCGCGCCGAAGGGTTTGAAGTCATCATGGTCGGCCACGACGGTCACCCTGAAGTGGAAGGCACGATGGGGCAATCTGATGCAGGCATGTACCTAGTTGAAACCGCTGAAGACGTCGCCAAGCTGCACGTTGACGCGCCTAAACTCACCTACGTTACGCAAACTACGTTATCAGTTGATGATGCCAAAACTGTCATAGATGCCCTAAAGACGCGCTTTCCACACATAGTTGGCCCCAAGCAAGCCGATATTTGCTACGCCACGCAAAACCGCCAAGATGCGGTTAAGTTTATGGCTCCACTTTGCGATTTAGTCATCGTAGTAGGCTCCCGCACCAGCTCCAACACTAATCGCCTGCGTGAACTAGCGCAAACTTTCGGCTGTGAGACTTATCAGGTAGATTCCGCCGACGAGCTCCAAGCCGAGTGGGTAGCAGGCAAGCGCCGCATCGGCATCACCTCAGGTGCCTCCGCGCCAGAAGTCTTAGTAAAGGACGTGATCGCGCGCCTGCGCCACTTAGGTGTAGCCAGCGTGCGCGAGCTCGATGGCATTATTGAGAACATTACGTTCCCGATACCGAAGGGTTTGAAGGATGAGGTGTTGGACGAGTAGGTTTTGAGCGCGGGCGCGCCACCGTTAACCTTGGTTTTGCTACCGGGCATGGACGGCACAGGCGAAATGTTTGCGCCATTAGTCGCAGCGCTTGGCAATCAATTTAGGGTGAAAATCATTTCTTACCCTGGCGATGGAGCATTGGGTTACGACGAATTAACCGAAATTGCAGCCGCTCAATTGCCGAACAGTGAACCTTATGTGCTGTTAGGCGAGTCGTTCTCCGGCCCAGTAGCGATTGCTCTTGCAGCGCGCGCGTCAGCAAATCTATTGGGCTTAGTCTTATGCGCTACTTTTTCTGCAAATCCCCAGCCAGCGCTGGTCTTCAGTCAAAATTGGTTGAAGCTGTTGCCTGTTAAATTAGCCCCACCGTTTGTTGCCCACCAGTTGTTGATGGGTAATTTTGCTACACCAGCATTGCGGGCGGCATTAGCGCATAGTTTGGCGCAGGTATCTGCCACGGCATTGCGTGCCCGCATGGCGGCGGTACTTACTGTTGATGTGACTGCGCAGCTTGCAAAAATCCGGATACCTGTCGCCTACCTACGTGCCACGCATGACCGCTTGGTGCCGCATCGCGCTACCAAGCACGTGCTGGCGCATTGCACCCATGCGCAAGAAACGGTGTTTGATGCACCGCATTTTTTGCTACAAACATGCGCGCAAAAGGCAGCAAACTGTATCCAAAACTTTTGTGCACAACTTGAACAATCCCATCATTAACTTGAAATTTCTTACAACGTAGGCGTCCCATGTCCACCTTTGATCTCTCCGTCCTTTTCTTTCTTCAAATTGCCGTTATCCTTGGCGCGTGTCGTCTGGTTGGCATTGTGTTCAAACACCTTGGCCAGCCGCAGGTAGTGAGCGAAATGATTACTGGTGTGCTGTTGGGGCCTTCGCTTTTAGGTTGGTTGGCACCGGGCGTAAGTGCCGCGCTGTTTCCGCCAGAATCTAAGCCCATCATTTTTGCGGTCTGCCAAATTGGCTTGTCGCTTTATATGTTTTTAGTCGGTGTGGAGTTTGACCATGACTTAATACGTAAACGCCTGCGTAGTGCCGCCAGCGTCTCGTTTGCAGGCATCGCCGTGCCCTTTACGCTGGGTGCCACGCTCGCGTATTGGATTGTGGGCAGTGCGAGCGGGGATGGCCAGCTTTTTTCGCTTAAAACTACGTCTGTGCAGGCAATGCTGTTTATGGGTGCGGCGATGTCGATTACCGCTTTCCCGATGTTGGCCAGAATTATTTTAGAAAATGGCTTGGCTAAAACATCCTTAGGCACCTTGGTGCTGGCCGCAGGCTCAATTGATGATGCAGCCGCATGGTGCGTGTTGGCGGTGGTGTTGGCGAGCTTTCAGAACAACTTCAATATTGCACTTTTTGCCATCGGCGGTGGCATCGGGTTTTGTTTGCTGTGCTTGTTTGTGGTGCGGCCAGCATTGGTAAAGCTAGGTCGGCATGTGGAAGCTGTAGGGGAAATGAGCCCAGGTATTTTAGTGTTTGTATTGATGTTGGTAATGCTAGGCTCATGGTTTACCGACATCATTCAAATCTACGCCGTATTCGGCGCTTTCATGATGGGTCTGGCCATGCCGCGCGGCAAATTTGCAGCCGAGCTAATCCGCCAAATTATGCCGCTTACCACCGCCTTATTGTTACCCATGTTCTTCATTTATTCCGGCCTAAACACAAAGCTTGGATTGGTCAACACGCCCTATTTATGGGCGATTGCAGGCATTGTGCTGTTTGTAGCGGTGTTTGGAAAAGGGGTTGCCTGCTACGGTGCCGCACGCTTAAATGGCGAAACGCATTATCAATCCATGGCCATCGGCACGCTAATGAATGCACGAGGATTGATGGAGCTAATTATCCTAAACATCGGCTTGCAGCGCGGTATTATTGAACCTGCATTGTTTACGATTATGGTGTTTATGGCTATCGTTACAACGTTGATGGCAACGCCGATTTTTCAGTGGACGCGGAGGGCAGCGGCGAAGCGGGGAGAGATTGTATAGCGCGACATGTGGCATCGCACCGCACTTGTAGGGGCGCATTGCATGCGCCCAAACGGTGAAAGTGAGGTGGTGTCTGTTTTTCGTAATATCCTCACCTTGAGTGGCACTCGTTTTTCCACCACCGATGTTGGGCACAAAAGCGGTACCCAACCTACGGATTGAGGTTATTTGCTTCGCTGCAGCTGCTTGGAAATGCCCCATTCTCGGGCATCTACAATCTTTTTGAATCAAGGTTTTTATGAGCAAAATGCATAATCCGCCGCATCCCGGCGAAGTACTGAGAGAGTATTTACCAGAACACCTAACGCTCATTGAAGTGGCGAAGCGCTTAGGTGTTACGCGGCATACTTTATCGGCTATTTTAAATGGTCGATCTGGTGTGAGTGCTGAAATGGCGGTACGGTTATCTAAGGCGCTGGGTACCACGGCAGATTTGTGGCTAGGGTTGCAAATGCAGCATGAGCTTTGGTTAGTATCGTGTAGGCCAGCATTGCGCGTGCAACGTTTGGCGGCGTAGATGTCCTATTATCCGGCATCTCCAAGAGGTAGATACCGCCTCAGAATAGAAGTGTTTTTTAGGGATGTAGGTTGGGCTGGCGGATATGGTCAAGCCCAACATCTGTTTCAAAGTAATCGGTATCGTTTTTCTACCACCGATGTTGGGCACAAAAGCGGTACCCAACCTACGCACTGAGAATGTTTGTGACGACTTACCATCAAATTGCACTGTTTGGAAACGCCCTGTTTTCAGACGTCTCAACACGTTTTGCATGCACTGGCTGTGCGCTATTTCCGTCGGCGATAGGATTCTAATAGCTTTTCATACCAAGGTTGCTGCGTTGCGCCATGATAGCGTTTGGCACCTATGTTGCCGAATAGTCCAGTAGGTTTTTTGGTGTCTAAAACGCTCGAGACTAAGTCGCCTGCGTTGTGACGCTGGTACTTGTCACGGACTACATTCGAGATTGTTTCTAATGATGAGCCATTCTCAATTAACGCTTTTGTAGTTTTAAATATCCCTATTTCCATCTGAAGCCAATTGGTATAAAAGTCCAACAAGTTATCAGCAAGCTGCACTGTATTGCCTTCAGCTTCATTGGTCATAACAATTTGACCCAATTGGTCGCCATTAGTGACAATGCAAACCTCGTCCCCACATCCGAAGTCAATAATACCGATAAGACCCGTTAAGTTTGAAAATCTTTCCGTAGACTCTGTGTTGTCGTCGGAGTGGTCTGGTGATGTTTCTAGGCCATTAGTGTTTGAATACGGTTCGTCTGGTCTCAAGCCCATAAGATTTTGAATGGAGTGCATCCCGTAATACGGCCCTGCTAGCCCATTGCCCGAAGTGCGGTAAAACGCTCTTAGTTGCTCGGGAAGCTGCGCACCAAGTCGAGCTTCGACTTGGTCACAGTCATGATCGCTGACGCACTTTTGAAGCCGATACCCATGGACATCTGAACCAAAAGCCTGACATTGCTTGTCCAGCGAGCGAAGTTCTTCTAAAAGTTGTAAGGCATTTTTCCACATAATTTGTTTTTTGATCAGTAGTGAACACCGTGAATCTAAGAGGTAGAACAAACTTCGGGGTGGTCCGCAACCTAACTTTGGTGCATGAATCGCCGCGACGTTTTCTTCGTCGCCAATGTTGGGCACAAAAGCGATACCCAACCTACGCACTGAGAATATTTGTGGCGACATACCGTCAAATAGCAGTGCTTGGAAACGCCCTATTTTAGGGCATCTTCAGCGCATTAAATTTGCACTACTGCGCAATCAATACCCGTCCAAACAACGCGGGTACACTGACCGTAATCGCACCGTTGACCGCGCTAAGCGCTTCACCACTCAACACATCCCTAAAGCCCAAAGCCTTCACATCCGCAGGTAGCGTCACCGTAATCTGCTTCGCTGCTTCCGCATTATTGCTAAACGTCAACGCGATTGCGCTGTTTAATCTGCGAACCAAACCAATCACATTATCGTCCATATATATCGGAGCCTCTAGGCTGCCGTGGCGCAAAATGGGATTGTCTTTGCGCATTTTAACTAGCATTTTGAAGTCGGCAAGCAGCGCCAAATCTGGCTTTCCGCCCAGATCAGCCCATGGGTAAGTGGCGCGGTTGTAGGGGTCGTCACCGCCGCCTACACCTACTTCGTCGCCGTAGTAAATGGTAGGCGCGCCGGGGAAGGTCATTTGGAAGAAAGCGGCGAGGCGCAGGCGTTTCTTGGCAAGTACTAACGCGGCTTCGTCCTTTTCATCCGTGGCACCGAACACGTGCAGGCTTCTGGCGGAATCGTGGGATGACAGCAAATTCATGAGCGCGTAGAACGATTGCTGCGGATACACTTCGCGCATGTATTCGATATTGCTGTAATGCAGGGGCGCTTTGCCGCCTTTGGCGTAGTCTTGCACAGCGTTGCGGAAGATGTAGTTCATGGTGGAATCAAAGCTGTCGCCTAAAAAATACTTCGATGAATCGAACCATGTTTCGGCAATGGTCAGTGCATCGGGCGTGTGCTTACGGATCGCTGTGCGCCATTCGCGCCAGAAGCTGTCTGGCACCCACGGCACGACGTCCATGCGCCAACCGGCGGCACCGCGGTCTAGCCATAGTTTCATCACGGAATCTGCGTCGTTGTAAGCAAAGTTGCGCCATGCGGGTGCGTTTTTATTCAACTCTGGTAGGTCAAGCACATCAACCCAGCCTTTGTATTGTTTGTCGGGTTCGGTTTGGGTTCTATCGAACGTGTACCAACTGGCATAGGGGGAATTTTCTTGAATTTTTGCCCCAGCGAACGCACCTAAACTCGCGCCGCCGGTTTTGTATTTGTTGAAGCGATCGAAGTAAATAGAGTCCGATCCGGTATGGTTCAATGACGTGTCCGGAATCACCCGAATGCCCCGTTTGGCGGCTTCTTTCGTGAGTTTGATGAAGTCGTCGTTGGTGCCGAAATTGGGATCAATATTTTTATAATCGGCAGTGTCGTATTTGTGATTGCTGGACGCTTGAAACACCGGTGTCATATAAATGGTGTTGGCACCAAGGTCGGCGATGTAGTCGAGCTTTTCGATAATGCCGGCTAAATCGCCACCAAAAAAATCATTGTTGTAATGTGCATCCGACCCATCACCGCTATTTGGTTTGTAGGGCTTATCGAGCCAGTTGTTGTGGAACTCTATTTGCTTGTCGTGATACGTTGTTACGCCCACTTTTTGATTGTTGGCTGTGTTGCCGTTGCGAAAGCGATCAGGAAAAATATAGTAGTACACAACATCTTTTGCCCACGCAGGCACGACGTAATCTGCCGCATACACGGTGTGACGGAAGCGCCGAATGGTGCGGATATTGTCGGGCTTATCTTCAACGCGCCCCACGCCATTGCTGCCTTTTTCGCGCGTCCAATAAATGGCTTCGCGGTTGTTTTGGTAGATGAAGGTTTTACCGTTCACCACCACTTCAAAGTAATAGCCGTATACGCTCACATCGTTGAAAGCGTGGCTGGCGTCCCAGCGATCGCATTTATTAGCGCTGGTTTTTTGCATGGGAATGCGGGCAACTTCGGTGTATTCCAAAATATCTTGATTGCCTTCTAAGCGACGTTTTTCGATCACTAAATTGATGGCTGACACCCCTGCGTTTGCCGTTAAACCAAACTGCACCTTGGTAGCTGCAGGCACTGCACCAAATGGTGATTTATCGGTGAGTTTGCGTGAGTCATGGCGCACGCTGAGTGCGATGGGGTCTTCAACCAATACGGCGGCAGGATCGGCAAAAGTTTTAGGGCCGATGGTTAGGCGCGGTTGACCGCCCGCAAAGGCTAGGCGCAGCGTGTGCTCGCCGCTAAATTTGAAGTTCAAATTATTAGTGCGACCCACGTCACTTAGTCGGGCGAGAGGCGCTGTTTTATTGGCTTCTAGCGCTGCGACGTCATTTGGTGCGTTGCCGAAGCTGGCGTTGTTCGTCCAGTTGGCATCGGCAATTTTAAAGTCTTGGGTGCCGTCTATTTTCACGTTTAGGTAATAGGCATCGCAGCTAAATTGAAAGGCGTAATCTTCTAACGCGGTCCAATTATTGATGCCGCCGCGCAAATACAAGGTGGCTGCACCGAGTGGCGGCGTGATGCAGGGTTCGATGGTGAGAGCGGATGCGGTTTTGGTGTCGGTCATATTGAGGGTGAAGCGATAAGTGCCGTCGAATTTGGCGTGTAGTTCTTTGCCTTTGGCGATGAGAGGCACCGCTGTGTTGAGAGGTGTGTTGTTAGCGGCAGTGTAGGCTAGTGCTGCGCCTAAATCGCCATCGGGCGACCATTCTTCATCGCCAATTTTAAAGCTGTGTTCGCCGTTGATTTTGGCTACCAATTCGTAGCGGTTGCAGGCGTAAGCAAAGCGCTTGGATTCATGCGCAGTCCAGGTGTTAAAGCCACCGCGTAGGTAGAACGAGCGGGTGCCGATGGGGTTGGGTTTGCAGGCGGATGTCGGGGCGTCAGAGGCGGACGTAGGGGGTAGCGTGGTTGTGCAGCCAACCAGCGTCAGAAGGGCTGTTGTGAGCAACCCATGAGCGAGTAATTTCATGTGCTGCTCCTAATAGATTGATATGACGGTGCTAACCCTTCACGCCGCCAGCAGTTAAGCCAGAAACAATCCAGCGCTGCGCCAATAGAAACACTGCCGTAATCGGCAAGCCTGCTAATACCGCAGCGGCTGCAAAGTCACCCCACAAAAACTTTTGCTCGCTCAAGTAATATTTAGAACCTACAGCCAAGGTTAAATTCGCTTCTTCGCGCAGCAGCACACTGGCGACGGGATATTCCACAATCGTGCCGATGAAGGCCAGCACAAATACCACCATTAAAATTGGCACCGCCATCGGTAGCAGCACGTAGCGGAAGGCTTGCCAGTGCGTAGCGCCATCAACCTTCGCACATTCTTCAATTTCGGCGGGGATGGTTTCAAAGTAGCCGCGAATCGTCCAAATATGCATGGCCACGCCACCGACATAGGCCAACACTACGCCTGCATGGGTTTCAATGCCTAGCCATGGTGCATAGGTGCCGATGGTTTCGAAAATCGAATAGATAGCGACCAAGGCCAACACAGCTGGGAACATTTGCAGCAGCAACATTGAATTTAAAATGCCCGATTTAAAGCGGAATTTAAGGCGCGCAAACGCGTAGGCGGCGGTGGTTGAAAACGCGACAATCAAGATGCTGGAAATCGTCGCGATTTTGATTGAATTCCAGAGCCAGCGCATCACCGGAAATGGCGGGTTAACAACGGTGCCGTCGGCTGCGGTATAGGAAAAACCAAGGGCTAATTTCCAGTGTTCCAAACTAATTTCGGTAGGAATAATGGTGCCCGTTGCAAAGTTGCCGGGGCGCAGTGAAATTGACACCACCGCCAATAATGGAAAAATAGTGATGGCGATCAGCACCCACAAAAAGGCATGGGCTGCTAACAAGCGCCAGCGTTGTCCAGATCCGGTAACGACTGCCATATTGATGCTCCTTTATTTACTTGTTCGTCATTTTGGCGAGCTTCATATTCGCCAATGAAAGGGCGGCTACCATCGCAAAAATAACGGTAGAAATAGCCGAGGCCAAGCCAAAATTTTGGCCTGAATCTTGGAACGCAATGCGGTAAGTGTAGGACACCAAAATATCCGTAGTGCCTGCTGGTAACTTGGTGTTTAAGTAGTCAGGACGGCCATCGGTGAGCAAGGCAATCACTACAAAATTATTGAAATTAAACGCGAAAACGGTAATTAACAACGGCGTGAGTGGCTTGATGATGAGTGGGGCAGTGATCTTCACAAAATTAACCCAAGGCGACGCGCCAGATACGGCGGATGCTTCATATAAATCTGACGGAATGGCTTTAATTAAACCGCTACAAATAATCATAATGTACGGATAACCAAGCCAAGTATTGACGATCAAAATCATAATCTTGGCCAGCAGCGGATCCGCGAACCAAGCGGGTTTCGTGCCGAATAGGGCATTGAATATGACGTTAATTTCGCCAAAGTTTTGGTTAAACAATCCCTTAAAAACGAGGATCGAAATAAACGCAGGCACGGCGTAAGGTAGAAACAGCAGCGTGCGGTAAAGCCCTTTAAATTGCAACGCTTCCCAGTTCAGTAAAACCGCCAACGGCATGCCGACAGCCACGGTAAACAGCACGGTAAGGCCTGAGAACATGACGGTCCATAAAAAGATAGAAAAGAACGGCCCGCGAAAATCTGGGTCGGTCACCATGCGCATATAGTTGGCTAAGCCCACACCTACCTTGAAGCCAGGTTGTAGCGCTTCGCCCTTGGCGTTTTCAAAGTAGCCGGTGTCCATATTTGCTTTGTAGGTAGCGCCTGTTTCTACCTGCGTTAGGGTGCCGTCAGCGGCTTGCTGCCACACCGGTTTTATTGGGGCAAATTCGCGGACGCCGGCGTAGTTAAGTGCGGTTTTATCAGGCGCAATTAGGGTCAATTTTTGCAGTGCGTCGCGGCGTTCGATGACTTCATTGAGCGGTAAGGCGGGGGACGCCGTGAAGCCGCTTTGCTCCAGCGCGACCATTTGCGGCTGGCTATCTTTGGCTAATTTTAAATTGGCATCAAGCTTTGGCGAAACTAAAGCAGGCATCGGCGCGGCACCCTCTGCGCCTTCTGCTTGTTTTAGAATTACCCGCAAGCCTTCACCATCGCGATGCAGGGAGAAGCCCATAGTACGGGCTTCTTCAGGCCATCCTTGCTCTAGTAAGTAGCTGGTGGCGCGGTCTTTACTTAATAAATGCGCAGATGAGTAATTAGTAAAACCAATTTGCGCGGTAAAAAACATCGGAAATGCTACAAACACGGCCATGCTGGCTAAGCCTGGAAACAGGTAGCGGTAAGCAAACGCTATGTCCGACAAATACACAAAAAATCCAGCGCCAGCTAATACCAATATGCCCAGCGCCCACATCGGCTGGCCAGCCGCATACACATTAAAAATTAGATACAAAATACTTAAACCTAAGGTGCCTACGAACAGCCATTTAAGCGCTGTTTTTAAGCCGCTGACGGGCGCAGCTGTTTGGGGTAATGATGTGGTTAGTGCGGTCATGGTTTGCTCATTTTAATATTCAGTCAGTGGTACCGTGATGTAAAAGTCACGCTGACGAAATTGATAGTTTTCTTAATGTCAAACGCTGCCTATTTTCACAATAACGTCGTTGCTTAGCTAATAAATTACTTGGTGGCCATGCGTGCTGCAGCATTATTCATCGCGTCTTTGGGCGATTGCAGGCCGTTGGTAATGGCTTCTAATGCGGCATCTACAGCAGGCCAAAACTTGCCCATTTCGGGGATGTTTGGCACCGGCTCGCCGCGCCGCGCGTTTTCCATTGTGGCTGCAATATTTGGATCGCTCGATAGTTGTGCGTAGAAGGCTTTGTTTGCGGGCACACCCAGCGCCACGTCATCGTTTATTAGCTTTAAGCCTTCAGGTCGCAGCACATAGTTTTCTAAAAACTCGCGCGAAACATCTTTCATTTTGCTGGGTGCCGCAATCATGCAACCGAGCACGCCCACAAACGGCTTCGACGCTTTGCCAGCAACGGCATCAGCCGATGGAATGGGCGCTACGCCAAAATTAATT
This sequence comes from Betaproteobacteria bacterium, assembly GCA_043760555.1. GTDB lineage: Bacteria > Pseudomonadota > Gammaproteobacteria > Burkholderiales > Usitatibacteraceae > JANMDR01. Next base: position 14,799 of record JAYUOW010000111.1, on the reverse strand, counting down.
TTGCTTTTCTTCGCGTTATCCCACGCCCAAGGGCCGGAGATCATCATCGCAATCTCGCCCTTTGCAAAGGCGCTTTCCATGTTGGCATAACGCGCACCACGAGGCATTTGGCCTTTATCTATTAGGCTCTTCAGCACTTCAGCAGCGCGAATCGCACCCTCGTCGTTGACGCCAATTTTGCTTGGGTCAAGGTCGCCATTCGCATCACGCGCAAACACATAGCCGCCAGGTCCTGCCAACATCGGCCAGGTGAAAAATGATTTATTAAAGTCCCACAAAATCGCTTTTTTGCCCTGCGCCATCATGGCCGCATCAATTTTTACGACGTCGGCAAACGTTTCTGGCGGGGTGGGCACCAAGGCTTTGTTGTAGATCAGTCCATTGGCTTCAATAGATACCGGATAGCCCCAGGTTTTACCTTTGTAGGTAAAGGCTTTCCAAGCGGACTCTTCAATTTCATCACGAAATTTTTTGCTAGGACGAATCGGCACCACTAAGCCCGCCTTCGCCCATTCGCCTAGGCGGTCATGGGGCCAACAAAAAATATCCGGGCCTTTACCGGCTGCGGTGCTCTGTTGAAATTTATCGGTTGCGCCTTCTGGGTGTTGCACCACTACGTTGATGCCGGACACTTTTGCAAACGCATCGCCAATTTTCTGTAAGCCGTTATAGCCTTTATCGCTGTTGATCCACACCATCAAGCGTAGCGGATTAGCGGCAGTTGATTGTGCTTGCACTTCCGTAACAGGCATAACAGGCAGGCTGGAGATGCCCAATAATAGGGCGGTTCCGGCCTGTTTTATGCGGCGCATTATGCTGCTGCCTGCGTGGGTTGCGTGTGTTGCGCTTGCGCTTGACGCTTGGCCGCGCGACCGCTGGTGTCGAACAAATATGTTGCCGTGGCAGGGATACCTAAGCGAATCGTGTCGCCAGACTGTATGCGGGTGCGACCATCAAATAAACACGACACATCTTCTGAGCCCGGAAATTCGCAATAGGCTTGGGTCGAGCTACCAAGCGATTCTACAAACGTCACCGTGCTATTTACATAGCTTAAATTGCTGTTGTTCGCGCCATCGCGTGCGCCAATTTGAAAGTGTTCAGGTCGTACACCTAGCGTTACTTTATCGCCCGCTTTAATGCCGGGCAGTGATGTGCCTTCGAGCGCACAGCGCACGGTGGCACCGTCTTTCAGCTTTACGGTGGCCTCAGTGGCCGTAGCGGTCAACAATTCCGCTTCGATAAAATTCATGCGCGGCGATCCGATAAAACCAGCTACAAATAAATTATCAGGGTGCTCATAAAGCTCTAGCGGCGCGCCTACTTGCTCAATTTTTCCTGCGGACAACACGACGATTCGGTCAGCCAACGTCATCGCTTCAACTTGGTCGTGCGTCACGTAGATCATCGTGGTTTTTAAGTCTTTATGCAGCTTGGCGAATTCATAGCGCATGCGCACACGCAAGGCGGCGTCAAGGTTTGATAGTGGCTCATCAAACAAAAATACATCAGGCTTACGCACAATGGCGCGGCCAATTGCCACGCGCTGGCGCTGCCCACCGGATAAGTCTTTTGGCTTGCGATCGAGCAGGTGGTCGATATTTAAAATTTTAGCGGCTTGTTGTACTAAGCGATCAATTTCTGGCTTTGGTACATTCGCAAGCTTTAAGCCGAACGCCATGTTGTCGTACAAATTCATGTGCGGATACAAGGCGTAGGATTGAAAAACCATTGCGATACCGCGCTGCGCGGGCGGCACTTCGTTCACCACGCGGCCACCGATGCTCAAGGTGCCGCCGGTAATTTCTTCCAAGCCCGCAATCATGCGTAGCAGCGTTGATTTGCCGCAGCCAGACGGCCCGACAAACACCATAAATTCGCCATCACGCACGTCTAAATTGATGTCGCGCAATACATGCACGTCACCAAAAGACTTTTGCCCGCCTACTAGTCGAACGTCCGCCATAATTTCTCCTCACACTCTATTTTTGCTGGCGCTCACACACGCAGGCCAGTCGTTTTTATTGATTTACGTTGAAAGCAATCAATCCATAGTAAATATACACGCGCAAAAGCAGTGCTGCAATCGACTGCAGGTCGGCTTGGGTAACTTTGCTTTAAAAGCAGGGTTTGCCACCGTCAAATTGAACATAGTGTAGCAAAACTACAACAATTGCGGTAAATCTCTTTGGTTGGTGGGCTGGTTTGAGCGACGACTGTCATCGTCGACGAAAATGACGTCAAAGCGCGACTTAACTACTTAGCTTGCGCGTGTTTGCCGCTGTTGTCGATGGTGATTGCCGTAGTTTTGCAAATATGAGGGTCGAAATTCTTGTTGATTTTCACCAAATTCGGCTATTTTTGCGGGTCAGCTTGACGCCGCGCCACCAAGATGTACTATAATCAAATCGTGTTCATGTAGTAAAACTACAGTTTAGTCGCTAGAGAATCTCAATATTCGCGCACCAATGCAGTAGCTTCTATAAAAGCTGAACCTCAAAAAAGGGTAACCATAATGACTAATTCCACCACCGCATCGTCCGCTTCCGCTCGCGGCACCAGAGCAGCCCGAGAAGACGAGATGCATAAAAACTTCGTGCAAGCCTTCGTGCGCGAGTTAGGCCAGTCAAGCGACGGCGTGAATAGCGAATCATGCATGCGCGCAGCCGCAGCTGCATGTCGCGACGCGCTAGCACAGCGTTGGACCGCCACGCAGGCGCAAGACGCCAGCCTAAAACGTTCTGAAGATGTACGCCGCGTGCATTATTTATCAATGGAATTTTTAATGGGTCGCGCGCTGGGCAATGCCTTAGCAGCCGTCGGCCTTGAAACCAATGTGCGCGAGCAGCTGGCCAAAGTAGGGCAGCAATTACCGGATGTTTTAGAACGCGAAAACGACGCCGCACTAGGTAACGGCGGCTTGGGTCGTTTGGCCGCGTGCTTTCTTGATTCGTTCGCTGAGCTTGGTTTGCCGTCGTTTGGTTACGGCCTGCGTTATCAATATGGCATGTTTGCGCAGCAAATTCAGCAAGGTCGTCAAGTAGAAGAGCCAGATGACTGGATGCGCATGGGCAACCCGTGGGAAGTGCCGCGCCCAGAGCTGCAATATATGGTGGGTTTTGGCGGGCGCGTTCGGGCGGAGAGCGGCGGAAGACGCTGGGTTCCAGCCGAACGCTTAATTGCCAAGGCCTATGATTTTATTGTGCCTGCACATCATTCAGAGCGCGTTTCTACCTTGCGCCAATGGCACGCAAGTGCCGAAGGCACCATTGATTTCACCGCGTTTTGTCGGGGTGATTATGCAGCTGCCGCTGCGCATCGTGTGGCCGCAGATTCACTCAATTGGGTGCTGTATCCAGATGACAGCACGGGGGCAGGTCGTGAATTGCGCTTAAAACAAGAAGCGTTTTTAGTATCCGCTTCGCTGCAGGACGTGCTCGCACGCCACCTGCGCGAAACCGGCACTTTGCAAAACTTTGCGCGCCGTAATGCCATTCATTTAAACGATACGCACCCCGCATTAGCACCGGCTGAACTGATGCGCTTGCTGATTGATGAGCAAGGTTTGGCGTGGGACGATGCGTGGGCAATAACAACGCAAGCGGTGTCATACACCAACCATACATTGATGCCCGAAGCGCTTGAAACATGGCCAGTGCGCATGTTTGAAGAATTACTACCGCGTCACTTAGAAATTATTTATCAGATCAATGCATGGTTCTTAGACCAAGTGCGCGCGAAGTTTCCGGGTGACGACGACATGATTTCCCGCGTATCGCTTATCGATGAATCTGGCGAGCGCCGTATTCGTATGGCGGCGTTATCCATCGTGGCTTCGCATAAGGTAAACGGCGTATCAGCATTGCATTCAGAATTAATGGTGCAAACTATTTTTGCGGACTTCGCAAAACTGTTTCCAGACCGCTTCCACAACGTGACGAACGGCGTTACGCCGCGTCGTTGGTTAATGCAGGCTAACCCATCTTTGTCAGCGGTAATTGATCGCAACATCGGCAAAAAATGGCGACAAGATTTAACTGAATTAGCGCGCCTACGCCCACTTGCAGCAGACGACAAATTAGGCCGCGAATTTTTTAGCGCTAAGCGGGAAAGCAAAGAGCGTTTAGCTGCATTGATTCGCCGTAATTTGGGTATTGCCGTTGACCCTACCAGCTTATTTGACGTACAAATTAAGCGCATTCATGAATACAAACGTCAGTTGTTAAACGTCTTGCAAGTGATCGCGCGTTATCAAGCCATTGTGGATAATCCAAGCGCTAATTGGACGCCACGTACCGTCGTTATCGCAGGCAAAGCCGCATCGGCGTATCACACGGCCAAGCAAATTATTCAGCTTATTCATGATGTCGCGCGGGTGGTCAATAGCGATCCACGTGTTGGCGAGCGGTTGAAGCTGGTGTTCTTGCCAAACTATGGTGTTAGCTTGGCCGAAATGATTATTCCAGCGGCTGATTTAAGCGAGCAAATTTCCACCGCAGGCACTGAAGCATCGGGCACCGGCAATATGAAGTTTGGCCTAAATGGCGCACTCACCATTGGCACGTGGGACGGTGCAAATATTGAGATGGCAAATGCGATTGGTGCGGAACATTTCTTTGTGTTCGGCTTGCGTGAAGAAGCTGTTACGCAGATGAAATCACTCGGCTACGATCCGCGTTTATACATTGAGCAAAATGCGCAATTGCGCAAAGTGATGGAAGCGATTTCAAACGGCGAATTTTCGCAAGGTGAAACGGGTCGTTATCGCAATTTGGTGGAAAACTTGCAGAGCCGCGATAGCTATATGTTGATGGCCGATTTTGCTGACTATTACGCCGCCCAACGCCGCGCCGATGCGCTGTTCCAAAACCCAACCAAATGGGCAGAACACGCCATCATCAATATATCGGGCATGGGTAGTTTCTCGGCAGACCGCACGGTAAGTGAATACGTTGAGCGCGTGTGGGTGCCACCGGCCAAAACCTTGGTTTAGTTTTGGGCTAGGAACGCACTGCTGCAGTGCGTTCCCGTAATGTCGGACTGTGCGCTAAACTACGAAATTCCCTAACTATAAAAAAATAAATCATGCTTGATACCAACGATATCGCAGCGCTGTTAGATGCCCGTCACGCCGATCCTTTCGCCGTACTGGGAATGCATTTAGAAGACGATGGCAAGCTTTGGGTAAGAGCCCTGTTGCCCGGCGCTGTGAGTGTGGCAGTCATAGATAACACCACTGGCAAAACGGCGGCTACCTGCAAAGTAATTCATGTTGATGGTTTGTTTGAAATTGCAATTGCCCGTCGTAAAAATATTTTTCCGTATTCCTTAGACGTGAAGTGGAACGACGGCTCCGAAGGTAAATATGCCGACGCGTTTGCGTTTGGCCCGCAGCTTGATGCCGGTGATATTTATGCCTTGCGCGACGGCAATCACACCAGACCCTATCGCATTTTAGGCGCGCATTTACTCACGCTGGGTAATGTATCCGGTGTGCGTTTTGCGGTGTGGGCACCCAATGCAAAACGCGCAAGTGTGGTCGGTAGCTTTAATAATTGGGACGGCCGCCGTCACCCGATGCGCCTGCGCCATGACGCAGGTGTGTGGGAAATTTTTGTGCCCCATGCCGCCATCGGCGATTTATACAAGTACGAATTTGTTGGTCCCACCGGTAAGCTATTGCCGTTAAAGGCCGATCCATATGCCTTCGCAGCCCAATTGCGTCCTGAAACCGCGAGCAAAATTGCACCGCTTCCTGCGCCAAAACGTAACCTTGCTAAACGCGCCGCAGCCAATGGTCGCCATGCTGCCATCTCAATTTACGAAGTGCATGTCGCCTCATGGCGGCATGGAAAAAATGCTAAGTTTCCAAGTTGGGATGAATTAGCCAAAACCCTGCCAGCCTATGTAAAAGATCTAGGCTTTACCCACATTGAATTGATGCCCATTAGTGAATATCCATTTGATGGTTCTTGGGGTTACCAAACATTGGGTCTATATGCCCCAAGCGCCAGATTTGGCGCGCCTGACGGGCTTATCGCGTTTGTTGAAGCGTGCCATAAAATGGATGTTGGTGTGATACTCGATTGGGTGCCCGCACACTTTCCGGTTGATGCACATGGCTTGGCACAATTTGATGGCACGGCATTGTATGAATATCAAGATGCGCGTGAGGGATTTCATCGCGATTGGAATACGCTAATTTATAATTTTGGCCGTACTGAAGTGCGTAGTTTTTTAAGCGGCAATGCGCTTTATTGGTTGGAATCATTTGGCATGGATGGCTTGCGGGTCGATGCCGTCGCCTCAATGTTGTATCGCGATTATTCGCGTCCGGCAGGTGAATGGATTCCCAATGCCTTCGGTGGTCGCGAAAATTTAGAAGCCATCTCGCTCATGAAGCAAACCAATGAGTTAGTGGGCGCAGCCGTGCCGGGTGCCATCACCTTGGCTGAAGAATCCACCGCCTTCCCAGGCGTGTCATCGCCCACGTATGCAGGGGGTTTGGGCTTTCACTATAAGTGGAATATGGGTTGGATGAACGACACCTTGGCCTATATGGGCGAAGACCCGATTAACCGCCGTTGGCATCACAATAAAATGACCTTCGGCATGGTGTATGCCTTTAGCGAAAATTTTGTGTTGCCGATATCGCATGACGAAGTAGTGCACGGCAAAGGTTCTATGCTGCAACGCATGCCGGGCGACGAGTGGCAACGCTTTGCGAATTTACGCGCCTACTACGGCTTTATGTGGGGACATCCGGGTAAAAAATTATTGTTCATGGGACAAGAATTTGCGCAGTCGAACGAATGGAATCACGATGCAGAATTGCCGTGGCACTTATTGCAACACGCGCCGCATCAAGGCATGCAAAATTTAATTCGTGATTTAAATAAGCTCTATCAGAAAGAATCAGCGCTGCATCAGCTTGATTGCGATGGGCGCGGCTTTGAGTGGATCGTGTCTGATGACGCAGAAGCGTCAAGCTTTGCTTGGGTGCGACGGGACGATAAAGGCGGTGCGGTAATGGTGGCCGCTAACTTTACCCCAGTGCCTCGAAACGCCTATAGATTGGGCGTTCCCGATGATTTTAGCGGCTGGATTGAAGTGCTAAATACCGATTCTACTTATTACGGCGGTAGCAATTTAGGCAACGAAGCGGGGCGTATTGCGGTAACAAATACGCCGTGGCATGGCCGCAGAAAGTCGATTGTGATTACTTTGCCGCCGCTGGCAACCCTGTTCTTTGTACCGGCTTAGCTGGTGAAACTTTGGGTGTTAGCCACTGCGCACGAGCAATTCCGCGTTGGCCTTCACGGTTATCAAAATTTTCTTGAAATTACATGAGCGTTCATCTCCCTGAAGTTTTACTTGAAGGTCGGCACGAACCATTAGGTTCTTTTGTTCGTGATGGCGGCGTAAATTTTGCAGTATTTTCGCAACACGCCACCGGCATTGATTTATGTGTTTTCGATAGCAGCGGGGCACGAGAACTTAAGCGTTACCCGCTGTTTGGCCTGAATGACGGCGTGTTCCACGGTTTTGTCGCCAACGTCGGCCAAGGTTTGGTCTACGGCTTGCGCGCTCACGGCGCCTACGCGCCAGAAAACGGGCATCGCTTCAATGCGAATAAATTATTACTTGATCCCTACGCCACAGAAATTTTTGGCAAGTTTGTAGGCAAGACAGAACATCACGGCTACGTTCTGGGCAATCCCGACGGCCCGCGCTCGTTCGACGCGCGTGATAACGCGACGTATGCATTAAAGGCGCGAGTTGCACCTCCTAAGCAATCGTCCGTCCGTCCACCCTCACCACGTATTCCAGTCGCCGATTTAGTGCTCTACGAAGTGCACGTAAAAGGCTTTAGCAAACAGCATCCCGATGTGCCAGAAAATTTGCGCGGCACCTACGCAGGTTTTGCACACCCCGCTGCAATCGCCCATTTTAAGGCCTTGGGTGTTACTACTTTATCGTTGCTTCCGGTGCAATATTGTGTGGACGAACCTGCCCTACATGATCGCGGCCTGCGCAACTATTGGGGCTACAACACACTGGGGTTTTTCTGCCCTGATCCACGTTTAGCGCACGCGACTGATCCCACCGCCATCGTTGAAGAATTTAAAACCATGGTCGATACCCTTCACGCCAACGGGCTAGAAGTGGTGCTGGATGTCGTGTACAACCACACACCGGAAGGCAATGAATTTGGGCCTACGCTAAGCTTTAGAGGGCTGGATAATGCTACTTACTATCGCTTGCAACACGACGATAAAAACCATTATGAAAATGTGACCGGTTGCGGCAACGCCCTTAACTGCGAACATCCGCGCGTGACCCAATTTGTATTAGATTCACTACGCTACTGGGTAAGCGAAATGGGTGTAGATGGTTTCCGTTTTGATCTCGCACCTGTGTTGGGTAGACGCGCCAGAGGGTTTGATCCCAACGCCGCGTTTTTTGTCGCGATGCGCCAAGACCCAGTATTGGCGGGCGTTCACCTCATCGCTGAACCGTGGGATGCGGGTCACGATGGCTATCAGCTGGGTCGTTTTCCTGGTCGCTTCTTGGAATGGAACGATAAATTTCGCGATGCCGTGCGCGGCTTTTGGCTCAACGCGGGCGTGAGTCGCGGCGAATTTGCGCGGCGCTGTACCGCATCCAGTGATGTGTTCCATCACGGTCAGCGTAGGCCTAGTGCGTCGATCAATTTTATTGCCGTACATGATGGCTACACATTGAATGATTTAGTGAGCTACACACAAAAACACAACCACGCTAACGGTGAGCAAAATCGTGATGGCCGTGACGGTGAAATGGCGAAAAATTTTGGGGTTGAGGGCGTAACAACTGACCCCACCATCAATGCGCTACGTGCCAAAACCCGTCGCGCGATGGTAGCCACGCTGTTGCTTGCGCAAGGCACGCCCATGTTGTGTGCAGGGGATGAAATCGGCAACACGCAACACGGCAACAACAACGCCTACTGCCAAGATAATCCCACCACATGGCTTGATTGGCACAACGCAGACACTCAGTTTTTAGCCTTCGTCAAAGAAGTGCTGGCAATGCGGCGTGCGGAACCGTCGTTGCGTTATGACCGTTGGTTTGCGCCGCATCAAACCGGCATTGGCGTTGAGCGGCGCTTGGTGTGGCTAACAGCGGCTGGCAAAGAAATGAGTGTGAACGATTGGCATGATGCAGGTCAACACGCATTTGCTTGCGATATTCATGCATTGCCCGCGCTGGTTGGTCATAAAACCCAGATTAGCGCGGCGGATCGCGGCGCAAAGTTGATGCTGCTGTTTAATCCGGAAGCCTGCCCGCAGTCGTTTCATGTCGTCGGCGGTGAAACATGGCGCGTGGGGCTAGATAGTAGTCAAGAACTACCGCGCGGCTTAACGCTAAAAAACTTAAACACGGTTGTGGTACCCGCGTGCGCCTTGGTTGTGCTTGTTGCTGGGTAGAATTATACACTGCAGTATGCCTGAAGACGCCCTAAATACAGGCATCTCCAAGCATTAAATAGCTTAAAATTTTTAAGGAAAAGTGCTCATGATGAATTTATCCGAACGTCGCTCAGGTGTATTGCTACACGTAACTTCATTGCCCGGCCCGCACGGCATCGGCGATTTTGGTCCGGCTGCATATCAGTTTGTTGATTGGTTAGCCGCAGCCGGCCAGCGTGTATGGCAGCTATTGCCCACCACGCCAATTGGTCCTGGTAATTCACCGTATCAAAGCGTTTCGGCCTTTGCGGGCAGCCCGCTGATGGTGGCGCTTGAGCCTCTAATTGCGCGCGGCTGGCTCAGTACGCCCACGCTACCCGCTGAGGGCTTTAACGCCCATCTGGTGACGTTTGAACAGGTGGTTCCGTGGCGTTTAACCCAGTTGCGCGCAGCTTATGTGGGCTTCACTGAAAAAGCCAATGTAGAAGACCAAACTGCATTTGCCGCATGGGCAAAATCGCAAGCGTCATGGCTTGATGATTACACTTTATTTATGGCGCTTGAAAGTGCCGCCAACGGCCAGCCGTGGTGGACATTGGATGCACCGTTGCAAAAACGGCAAGTTGCGGCGCTTAAAAAAGCCCGCGTGCAGCATGCGGCAGAAATCGCGTTTTGGCAATTTGTGCAATGGTGTTTTGATGTGCAATCAACAGCCATTAAAAATTACGCGAACGAAAAAGGCATTGCCATCATGGGCGATTTGCCGATTTTTATCGCTCACCATAGCGCTGATTGCTGGGCGCGCCCTGATTTGTATTATTTAGATAAAGATTTTCAGCCCACCGTAGTTGCTGGTGTGCCGCCAGACGACATGGGCCCAGAAGGCCAGCGTTGGGGCAATCCGCTATATCGTTGGGACAAAATGGCGAAGGAAGATTACGCGTGGTGGTCAGCCCGCGTGAAGCGCGCACTCGACCAAGCCGATGTGTTCCGCATCGACCATTTTCGCGGCTTCGCAGGCTATTGGGAAATCCCTTGTATCTCGCCCACGGCCAAAGAGGGTAAGTGGGTGCCGGGTCCAGGCCTTGCCCTATTTGACGCCATTGAACGCGCGTTAGGCAAACTACCCATCATCGCTGAAGACTTAGGTTTAATCACGCCGGACGTGATTGAATTACGTGATGCGTGCGGCTTTCCGGGCATGAAAATTTTGCAGTTTGGTTTTGGCGGTGACGGCAGCCATGAATTTTTGCCGCACAACTACACCAAAGAATCCGTCGCCTACACCGGCACGCACGATAACGATACAGCGGTGGGCTGGTTTAACAACACCAACAACCGTGAACGCGCATTTGCTGGCAGTTATTTAGCATCCGCCCCGCATGATTTACACTGGTGCATGATTCGTGCGGCCGCAAACTCAGTCAGCAATATGGTGGTGTTTCCGCTGCAAGACGTGCTGGGCTTAGATAGCAAACACCGCATGAATGTGCCCGGCACCAGCGAAGGGAATTGGGGCTGGCGTTTTGATTGGAGCATGTTGGGCGATGAGCCTGCACGGGTGCTGGGGCTAATTACGGCGGCGAGTGGGCGTGGGGATTTTGGGTTGTTGCACTTGCCTTAGATTGGGTTGTAAAAATTAGGCCGCAAGCTGCGTAGATTGCGATGCTGCACGATTTTGTCTCTAACCAAGCTTTCATTTCGAACTGGAAAAAAGTCATGCGTCGATACTTTCTACTTGCAGCCGCTGTTTTGTTATCCGCGCCGCTCGCCCACGCCGCCCCCCCCAACATCGAACACTGCAACACCGCAGGCTTTGAAACCATTATCAAGCCCGCCGCCATGCCGTTTGAAGCCAGCGCCTACTGGTTAAATCGCTCCACCGTCAAATGGCCGAGTGCTCGGAAAGACAGAAAAATAGGGCGTTTCCAGCTTGTTTATTCTGATAGCGCCAGCGTGATTGCAAAGGTGGGCGAACCCATCAAAGGCGCGCAGGGCTTTATGGCTTTGAGCATTGCAACTTCGCCCGTTCCTTCAGCCATCGCCACTCGCTTTAAGTATGTCGCTGCTGGCGTTGTGCTCAATGTTGCAGCTTTGGATGTTGCTAAATTAGCCAAGCTGCACAGCGCGCAAATAGTAATCGTTGAAACCGATGTGCAAAATAATGTAGTGGCCGCAGCAGCCTTACAAATAGCCGGTGCCTTGGATGATCGTTACAGCGCGGCTGCAAAAATAAATGATTTAGGCGTGTCGGTTTTGCCGAACAAAACCGCCTTCAAACTCTGGGCACCCTCGGCCGCCAGCGTGCATGTATGCACCTATCCGACGGGTGACGCGCCCGCAGCCAGCGTGCATGCCCTTACGCGCAACGCCAGCACTGGCGCATGGTCAGGCGCTATGCCCAAAAATTTGAACGGCAATTATTACCAATATTTAGTAGAAGTTTACGTACCCAACGTGGGCATCGTGCGCAATGCCGTTACTGATCCCTACTCAATTAGCCTCACCACCAACTCCACCCGCAGCTATATTGCAAACTTATCCGACGCAAACTTAAAGCCCGCGCTGTGGGACAAAACACCTGCGCCCACCACCGTAAAAACGCCCACCGATATGTCGGTGTATGAGCTACATGTGCGCGATTTTTCTATCGGTGATTTGACCGTAAGTGCGGCCAACCGTGGCAAGTATCGCGCGTTTGCAGAGGCGCAGTCCAACGGCATGAAGCACTTAAAAGCGCTGGCCGATGCGGGCATGACGGACATTCATTTGCTACCTATTTTCGACATCGCCACCATCCCCGAAGCGGGGTGCGTCACGCCCACAATTACCGGTGCAGTAGATGGTTTAGAGCAGCAAGAAATTGCTATTAAAAACGCCGGGAAGGATTGTTTTAATTGGGGCTACGATCCCTTGCACTTCACTGCACCCGAAGGCAGTTATGCAAGCTCGGCGGCCGACGGCGCTGCCCGCATAATTGAGACCCGTGAAATGGTGCAAGCCCTACACCGCGCCGGTTTGCGAGTGGGTATGGACGTGGTGTACAACCACACGTCCGCCTCCGGCCAAGCCGTAACGTCGGTGCTCGATCGCATCGTACCTGGCTACTATCAGCGCTATAACAATGTGGGTAAAGTAGAGCAATCTACCTGCTGCGAAAACACCGCGACTGAAAATTTGATGATGGCAAAATTGATGATCGATTCCGTCATTACTTGGGCTACGCAATACAAAATGGATTCTTTCCGCTTTGACTTAATGGGCCACCAGCCGCGGGACGTCATGATGCAATTGCAGCGTGATGTAAATAAAGCCGCTGGCCGATCGGTTCAGCTATTAGGTGAAGGCTGGAATTTTGGTGAAGTTGAAAACGGTAAACGCTTTGTACAAGCCTCGCAATTGTCGCTAAACGGCACCGGCATCGGCTCATTCTCCGACCGTGGCCGTGATGCCGTGCGCGGCGGCAGCTACGACGATAGCGGCGACAATATAATCAAGCGTCAAGGTTATATTAATGGCATGCAATACGATGGAAACGCCCTGAATATGGGCGTTTCCGACCCGTCAGCTTTGCTTCGTGCAGCTGATTTTGTGCGCGTAATGTTAGCAGGCTCAGTGCGCGATTATCGCTTCTTAACTTTCGATGGCACGGTAAAAAAGCTGGAAAATATTGACTACAACAAGCAACCTGCAGGCTTTGTGAGTGAGCCCGGTGAAGCCGTAAACTACGTCGAAAATCACGACAACCAAACCCTGTTCGATCTCAACGCCTACCGCCTTCCCCTAAGCACCAGCCGCGAGGATCGCGCCAGAGTTCAAATGCTTGGCGTCGCCATTACCGCACTCAGCCAAGGTGTGGCTTACTACCACGCAGGTATCGATATACTGCGTTCAAAATCATTCGACGGCAACAGCTACGATTCTGGCGATTGGTTTAATCGCCTAGACTTCACCTACACCGACAACGGCTTCGCTGCAGGCCTGCCGCCTAAACGCGACAATGAAAAACTCTACCCCTACATGAAGCCCCTGCTAGCAAATCCGGCGATCAAGCCGACGAGCATAGAAATAAATTTAGCCAAAAATATCTTCCTAGATTTATTAAAAATTCGCGCAAGCTCAAAACTGTTTCGGCTCGACACCACCGCTGAAATTATCAAGCGTTTAATGTTCCATAACGTCGGCGAAAAGCAAATTCCCACCGTAGTTGTCGGCCACTTAAATGGCGTGGGCTTAGTGGGTGCAAACTTCAAAGAAATGCTTTATTTCATCAACGTAGACCTAAAAGAGCAAACGCTATCCCTAGATCAACTAAAAGGCGATGTGTTGCAAATGCAGTGGAAACTACATCCCGTCCACGCGCGCGCCGATGCGGCCGATCAACGCGTAGCGAGTCAAGCTCGCGCTGAGTCTGCTACTGGAAAATTCACTGTGCCTGCGCGAAGCGCGGTGGTGTTTGTGCGGTAGCCGCAACCTCTAGTTTGGTGCAGTCAGCGGGGGGCTAGTTTCACCAATTGTGCCGTGGCCGAGAGCATGTGAAGCAAGCATTTTCTGGTAACATGTAATTGCACTGTTAATTACATAAGGAATAACCTGTCATGATTCGCGCCACCGACATCCACTCGCTCACCGACTTCACGCGTAACGCGAAAGCGTATATCCAACACGTAAAAGTCACGCAAAACCCCATGGCAATCACTATCAACGGTGATGCCGAGGTAGTTATTCAAGACGTTGCATCGTACCAAAACATGATGGACGAATTGGCGCAAGTTCGTTTTGTCGCGGCCATGCGTGAGAGCGAAGCGAGTGTGAAAGCTGGGCGTGTACAAGATGTAGATGCTGCTTTTGCAGACATTCGGAACGAGCTTGATTTATAAGCTCCAGATTTCAGTAGAGGCAAAGCGCGACGCCAAAAATTACGCGAGCTATATCCGCAATGAGCGAGGTGCCCCTAAAGCGGCTACTGCGCGGCTAGATGGACTATTGACCGAAATGAAAGCGCTCGCGCTTAATCCAACACGCTTTGCTGTTATCGCGGAATCCGAAATATTGAATTTTCAGTTTCGCGCATTCAATTATTATTCGCATCGTGTTGTCTTTGCGGTGCATGCGCGTGAAAAACGCGTTGTTATTCATAGGGTTTGGCACGGCGCGCGCGAACTGCATGCATTTGATTTTCACTAAGCCACAGTTAGGCCATGAAGAAGCCCGTATTTAGGCCGTCTTCAAGCATGTACACAATGCCTTAGGGGTGCGGAAATTGTCAATGTACCGTTTATGAATGCACTGACGGGATGCAGTGCTAGGCGTTCTGAAGGCAGTGTGGCTGGCCACACAACTGAGG
>JAYUOW010000110.1:0-15655 GCA_043760555.1 Betaproteobacteria bacterium | reverse complement strand
AAATTTACGCGGCAAACTCCACTGATCCATGGTCCTTAAACAATTACGTGTCGTTTCGACACAATGCCGCTTTTAATCAATACCATTTGGGCAATTTCCGCGCGGCTGAGCTTGCATTCAAAAAGCAAATTGATTTTAGAGCGAGCAAGCTACCGGTAGAAGAATCTGCCTTGGGTAATTCAGCCGTTGCCTACGCGAACGCATTGAAGCGGCAAGGTAAAAATACCGAGGCAGAGGCGCAATTCCGCCACTACTTGTTGCGCATGGAAAACACGATTGGCGAAGAAAATTTTGTCTATCGCGATACGCTAGGAAGTTTCGCATTATTGCTCATTGATGTGGGCAAATACGATGAAGCCGATGCGCAACTTTTGAAGGCGGAAGCCATCACCACGAAATATCGGGATAGCGGCGGCGCGTTGGCAGGGGTATTGTCAAGGCGGGCAACATTAGCGGAAGCCAAGGGGCAACGCGCGGCGGCACTCGACCTGTTGCAGCGTGCCGCTAAATTACATACTGATGCCCAAGGCGAGGCTAATAACAACACTGCCGATCTCTTGATCCGTATCGCCCGCTTGCATTTAAGTGCGAAGGCACTGCCCGAAGCCCGTGAGGCCGCTGAACGCGCTCTCGCAATGCGCAAGCAGTTAAGCGGTGCTGGCATTGAAGGCATCTTAAGTGGGCAACGTGCGCTGGCCGATGTAGAACGCGCCGACAATAACCCCGCTAAAGCAATTGATTTGCTGACGCAAAACATCGCACATGACAATGAAGCCAGCCTAAACACGCAGTACAACAACAGAATGGCGCTCTCGCGCGCATGGGCTGCGGCGCATGTCGCGGAAAAAAACACGGATGCGCCATCGAAAATTGCCAACATGAAGGCCAACGCAATTCAGTATGCTCAAGCGGCATTGGTAATAGCCGAAAAGTCTGGCGGCATCACCAGCGCAAACTATAAGTCTGCAAATACGATGGTAGCCAGCCTCTCCGACGATTCAAAAAGCAGCAGCCCAAAACTAGGTGAAGCGGGTCGGGCGGAAGCGGCTGTGGAAGCGGATGGCTTAGACACGTCACCGCCAAAGGTGGAGGCTGCAATTGCAGAATTACGTAAATTGGGCGCAGATGCCATCGGCAAAACGTCAGCTAAAACCTTGAAGACTGATTGATCGACAATGTACATGCTTGAAGAAGCCCGTATTTAGGGCGTCGTCGAGCATTTTTTTGTGCTAAAAACGGCGCAATGACGACGTTTTTGGTCTATTTGCAGGTTTGTGCCAGCCAACAAGATCAAAACTTTATCCGCGAATTCTCTTGCTCGCAGTTAGGTTTTACGCTTGGGTTTAGCAAAATTCTCGACTAATTCAGCATGCGCGCCCATTAAAATTGCCGCTATAAAAAATATTTTTCGCTCCGTGATAGGTTTAGCGCCAATTCCTCGTTTAATAGGTATGGCTGGAATTTTTAGCTATGTTTGGGATGCAAACCAACCCCGCCCATTTTAAAAATCACGGGCAAACTAAAAAGGAAAATGCAATGAAAACTAAATCACAATTATTCGCGGCGTTATTAGTGGCAGCTTTAATTCCATTTGGTAGTTTGGGCGGTGCCAGCGCCTATGCAGCCGGTGCCATTGCCGTAGATGATGCAGTGGGCGATGAGCCGGGCTTTGGTACCGCAATTGGCGAGGATACCCAGGCTGAAGCGGCAAAAGCTGCTTTGAAAGAATGCAAAAAAGTGGGTAATTCTGATTGCCGCGTGGTCGTGCGCTTTGAAAAATGCGGTGCCTATGCACACAGCAAAAAATATTTTGGCGTGGGTACAGGTTCTACTAAAGCTAAAGCGCGTGATGCCGCATTGGCTGAATGTGGCAACAGTGCGTGCAAAATTCTGGTTGTCGAGTGCGAATAATTATCTCCGTTAAATTCTAAAGCCCCTAAATACGGCCATCTCCAAGCATTTCTAGCTTGGGATGGCCGTATTTACTTAAAGGGCACTTTTAAAGGTGCGCTTTAACAAACGCCATGAACACGCTGGCGACCCGTGGTAGGCGGCGATCATGTCGCCACACCATTTGCCACTTACGTTTAATTGGTAGGCCAGCAGCGGCCAAAATGCACAAGCCTTCACGCGCGGGGTCGGCAGATAGGGTGTGACGCGACACAATTGCCAGCCCTAAATCGGCTGCCACGGCGTGTTTTACGGCTTCGTTGCTGCCTAGAGTCATGCGAATATTTGGGGTGACGCCGCGCGCGGCAAAATACTCGAATGTGGCTTGCCGCGTGCCCGAACCCGCTTCGCGCATGAGTAAATTAGCGCCTGACCAAATCTTGAAGGGCACAGACTTTGCAGTGCTATAGCGATGCTGTAGTGGCGCAATGAGCACCAGCGGATTATCCATCACGCTGAGGGAATCTAGCTGCAAATGCTTGGGCGGCATCATCATCACGGCAATATCATCTTGTTCAAGCTCAAGCCTGCGCACGACTGCATCGCGGTTATCAATGACTAAATCAATCTGAATACCGGGATAAGTTTCGGTGAAGGGTTTAAGCCACTGCGCTAGAAAATACTCAGTGGTGGTAACACCGGCAATGCGCAACGAGCCGCGCACCAAGCCGTGCAAGTCATCCACGCCTTCTTCAAACGCCCGCCATTGCGCGAACATGGCTGTTACCGTGATTAACAGCGCGCGACCTTCATCGGTCAGTTGCACGCCACGCCCTGCTGGGCTCAGCAATTCCACACCCAAGCCATCGGCAAGCTCCCGCAGTTGTGCCGAAATGGTCGGCTGCGTAAGGTGCAATGCGTTTGCAGCACGAGTAATGCCGCCTAACTGCGCGACTGCTGCAAAACTACGCAGCTGGCTAAATGTGGCGCGCGGGGCTGTGGCTAGATACATAGTAATTTATCTATATAAAGTATGTTGAAGCATGATTAGACACCAAAATTAGGGGGCAGCACAATAGCGTTCATTCGTTGCTCCTATTACTCAACACAGGAATTTCATCATGACGCAAAAAACCCCTATCACCGTCGCTTACGGTGACGGCATTGGCCCTGAAATTATGCAGGCTACTTTAGCGATTTTAGACGCTGCAGGCGCGCAATTAGACGTAGAAGAAATTGAAATTGGCGAGAAAGTTTATCTATCTGGCAACACCGCCGGCATCGCCAACGCGTCGTGGGAAAGCCTGCGCCGTACCAAAGTGTTTTTAAAAGCGCCGATCACCACGCCTTCCGGTGGTGGCTACAAAAGCCTGAATGTGACCGTGCGCAAAACGCTCGGCTTGTACGCTAACGTGCGTCCGTGCGTGAGCTACGCCCCTTATGTGCCCACCTTGCATCCGCGTATGGATGTGGTGATTGTGCGCGAAAACGAAGAAGATTTATATGCGGGTATTGAGCACCGTCAAACCGATGATGTGGTGCAATGCTTAAAGCTAGTCAGCCGTTCGGGCTGTGAAAAAATTATTCGCTATGCGTTTGAATATGCGCGCTTACATGGCCGTAAAAAAGTCACCTGCATGACCAAAGATAACATCATGAAAATGACGGATGGGCTGTTTCATCAAGTGTTTGATGCGCTTGGCGCGCAGTATCCGGATCTCATCAAAGAACACATGATTATCGACATTGGCACAGCGCGCATGGCAGCACGCCCTGAGCAGTTTGATGTAGTGGTCACGCTAAATTTATACGGCGACATAATTTCTGATGTGGCAGCAGAACTTACCGGCAGCGTGGGCTTAGCGGGAAGCGCCAATATTGGTGAGCATGTGGCGATGTTTGAAGCCATACATGGCAGCGCGCCCGATATTGCGGGGCAGGGCATCGCCAACCCATCGGGCCTGCTGCTGGGTGCGGTGATGATGCTGTTGCACATAGGGCAAAATAAAGTGGCTGAGCGCATTCATAATGCTTGGCTAAAAACAATTGAAGATGGCCATCAAACGGCCGATATTGCGGGCGGAAATCGCGCTAATGCGATCAGTACCGAAGCCTTCACGCAGGCCGTGATTGCCCGCTTGGGGCAGGAGCCGCAACACATGACGGCAATGCGCTACGGCAGCTTCAACGCGAAGCCGTTGTCAACGCCGCAAGCTACACTGCCCGCGCCCGCAAAAAAGGCGGTGGTGGGGGTTGATGTGTTTATGCACGCACGCGGCGTGTCGCCCGACACCTTAGCCAATCGGATAAATAATGCGTTGGGCAAGGTACCCTTCAAACTACAAATGATTACCAATCGAGGCGTAAAAGTGTGGCCGAATGGCTTTCCTGAAACCTATTGCACCGATCATTGGCGCTGCCGGTTTATGGCAATTGATGCCGACGGTTCACCCCATTTGGCCAGCCACGGCAGCATTATTACCTTGCTAGTGCACATCGTTTCAGCCGAGCTTGATTTTATAAAAATGGAAAATCTATGCACCTTCGACGGCGTGCCGGGGTACGCATTGGGGCAGGGGCAGTAGCAAAGATTTTGCGGCGAATCTTAACGCAATCTTCGCGGGGCGGCATGGTTTCGTAGCCCGGCTCCCGCAGCTTCATGCGCCTGGTACTCCTTGAGGGTAGTAGCCGGGGTCGGTGCGGAAAAATTGACGATGCACATTAATCGCCGCTGCCCTAAAATCACGAACACCAAACCACTACAAAATCGGTCGAATCACATCCGACAAATCGCGCAATAAATTCTCTTCCGCACGCGCCACGCGCGATGCGGCGGCACCGGCAAGCGCCAATGAAGACGCGGCTTTGCTGCCCGCCACCACTTTGCAGGCAATGGAAAGTTCGCGCCACAGCAGGCCATTATCGCGGCAGCGCGATTCAGCATCTATCGTTTTAAGTTCAGGCAGCCAACGGCTGGCTTCACGTAAAAAATCGGCGTAAAGCTGACGACCCGCGTCGCCTGCGCAATCGCGATTATCCAAGCAATGCGCTGCAAACTGCATCGTGGCAATTAAATCGGGGCGTTCCACCATTTGCGGCAGCTCGCGCGCGAGGTTGCGTAGCGCGGGCAAGCCAATTTCACGGCGCGGCGGGTTCAGCATGGCTTCAATGGTGATGCGTATCGATTCCGCCAATAGCGCCTCCGTTACCGATAGCTCCATGTAGGGTGCTACGGCCATGCTGTGCGGGCGCATGAGTGGGCAGCCTTCGCCTATGCTGGCGGCGTGAAAGGCGTCAAAATCAATGGTTTGTGGCTCGGCAAAGGCACGGTCAACATAGGTGAGGGTGTGGGTGTCAATATCGCAACCGATGATCACCACGCTGTAGAGCGGTAAATACGGCTGCTGCGGCGTAAGCACTTTTGCAGCGGCCGCCTGCGCACCTAATTTCGACCCATCGCATTGCGCTAAAATCGGCCTGCCAAGGGATAATTCTTCGCGAATCCAAAACGGATCCCAAGCACCGGCCCATTCAAGCTGCGTGCCTAAAAGCTTAAAAAAATTATCCTCAAACTCATTCGCCCGACCGCTAATATGTACGCTAGGATTGTCGCCGGGACGATTAAAATAATAAAACCCCAAGCCGCTACCCAGCCCAAAAATAAGGCTTTCTGAAAACACTTGTGCATCAAACCGCAGTACGTTACAAACGCTGGTCGCGGCTGATTGCGCGTGCGCGATATGTAGATAATTAGGGAGCAGCGTGGGCGTCATATTTTTAGTTTTTTAGACCTAGTTTAAATACCTGAAGACGCCCTAAATACGGGCATCTTCAGGTATAAAATTAAACTATTTTGCGCCCATGCGAATAGCACCATCTAAGCGAATCACTTCGCCGTTTAGCACTTCGTTTTCGATAATGTGCGCAGCAAGGGATGCGTATTCTTCTGGCTTACCTAAGCGTGAAGGGAAGGGTATTTGCGCACCCAGAGAATTCCGAATTTCTTCACTCATGCCTTGCAACATCGGCGTATCAAAAATACCCGGGGCGATGGTCATCACGCGAATACCCATCTTGGCAAACTCACGGGCGATGGGCAAGGTCATACCGTTCACCCCCGCTTTAGATGCCGCATAAGCCGCCTGCCCAATTTGGCCTTCAAATGATGCCACGGAGGATGTGTTGATAATCACGCCGCGCTCGCCTGACGGCAATGCAGGCTGCAGCGCCATCGCGGCTGCGGCAAGCCGAATCACGTTAAACGTACCGATTAAATTAATGTTGATCGTGCGGGTAAAGTTAGCCAAAGAATGCGGCCCATTTTTGCCCACCACGCGCTCGCCGGGTGCTACACCTGCGCAGTTTACCGCGCCGTGAATGCCGCCAAATTTGGCTGTGCAGAGGGCAACGGCTGCAGTAACACTGGCTTCATCGCATACATTGGTCTCGATAAAAGCCGCCTTCGCGCCTAAATCTGCCGCTGTTTTAGCGCCGGCTTCGGCGTTTAAATCCGCGATAACAATATTGGCACCGCGACTAGCCAATAATTTAGCCGTAGCCGCGCCCAAACCCGATCCGCCACCGGCAATTAAAAACGTCGCGCCTGATATTTGCATGGTCAATCCCTATTCATAAAAAGTAATTTACAAATTCTATCACTGCACTAGGCTGGCGCGGTTGGGCGATGCAGATTAAGGATGGTGAGTGACTTTTTAGCGAACTTAATTGATAAAGGGGATTTAGCTTTGTTATACTTTTTCGATGACTATTCCATCCCATTTGCGCGTAATTGAACGCGGCTGGCTTAACTGCAATCAAATCCTATTGCTTGATCCGAACGGCGATGAAAATATCCTGATCGATTCTGGCTATAGCACCAATGCTGAAGCCACGCTAAATTTGCTGCAAGAACCAGCGCATTTAGGTAACGCAAAATTAAGCCGCGTCATCAACACCCATTGCCACAGCGACCACATGGGCGGCAACGCTGCGGTGCAGCGAAAATATGGCTGCACCATAACGATACCAGCCGGAGAAGCCCGTCATTTAAGGCCTTGGGACGCGCAAGCTATTTGGATGGGCTATGCCGACCAATACGCGGAGCCGTTCGAATTTGATGCGGTTATGCACGCAGGCGATACCTTTGAAGGCGGCGGCTTAACGTGGCAAGTGCTAGCCGCACCCGGCCACGATATGGACGCGCTGGTGTTTTGGTGCGAATCCGAACGCGTACTAATTACCGGTGATGCGCTATGGCAAAACGGCTTAGGTTTTGTGTTTCCACAAGCGTTAGCAGAGGGCTCAAACCCCCTGATTGACGCGGCTCTTCAGGCATTAACGGTGATCGAGCAGTGCGATGCCGCCATCATCATTCCCGGTCACGGCGCACCTTTTGGTACGGCTGGCGGTGCAGAAATACCCGCCGCCATCGCCCGTGCGCGATCACGCCTGCAAGCCTTCGCGCTCGACCCCGCCAAAAACGCAAGGCACGTGATGAAAGTGATGTTTGTGTTCGCGCTGCTGCACCGACAATCCATGCGCGTAGCCGACGTGCCCGCCTACCTAGCAACGGTGCCGTGCTACGCGGATTTAAATAAATTTTTGCAGTTAAGCAATGATGAAATTGCGGCGTGGTTGGTGACGGATTTGGTGCGAGCAGGCGCGATTGCAGTAGAACAGGGTAGTATTCGTCCATTGCAGAACCCATAAATATAAAGCGTAAAAAACGCTCAAAGTTATCTCCGGCGCGCAGTAACTCTCTTTTAAAATTTTAAAAGTAACCTACTCGGAGTGCCGTGATGAATTTACTACAGTCTTGCTGGTTACACGTTTTGTACGCGCTTGCGACCATCGCGTTCTGCGCAGGCACGGCAAATGCCGCGCGTCCTGTATTAATTACACCTGTGTTGCCCGATGCCACACGTGGCTTGGACTACCAAGCCAATGTGCTCGTGGGTGGCACGCCAGCACCAACAGTTGTTAGCGTTACTGGCCTGCCCAATGGTTTGCGCTACAGCCACAACGGTAGTGGCAGCGTGGCAATTAGTGGTGCGGCGACGGTGTCAGGCAATGCTGACATCATCATTGAGGTAACAAACATTGACGGCACCGCTGCCCTCACAACAAAATTAAGAGTGATCGCCACACCGCCGATTGCACGCGGTGCCAGCAACGTAGCTGTGGGCGGAGCACATGCTTGCGCTATTCTTGACGGCGGCTTGCAGTGCTGGGGTAACAATTATTATGGCCAACTTGGTGACGGCAGCACCACGCATCGCAGCTTGCCATTAGAAATTTTCGCGCGCGGTAGCGGCGTGACAGCCGTAAGCACCGGTAGCAGCCATAGCTGTGCGATTGTGCGGGCTGAGGTATTGTGTTGGGGCAGCGGTGGGTATGGGTTGTTGCGCACGGGCGGTTATCCGGTTCTGAACGCGTTCAGTTCTTTCGCAGCGCCGTGGGAACCAGCGCTAATGGCCGCTAATCGTAGCGTGCCGACTAAAATTTTTGGTGCCAGCGAAGGCGTTACTGCCATCGCCGCAGGCGAACAATACACCTGCGTTGTTGCGCGCGGCGGTGTGCTGTGTTGGGGTGCTAATTTTGCTGGGCAATTGGGCGCTGGCACCACTGTGGCGCAAACTGAGATTATTGCGCCGATCCCCGCCAATAGTGGTGTGGTGACCATTGCTATTGGTACTAGTCACACCTGCGCGCAACTGCCCTCAACGGTTAAATGCTGGGGCAACAACAACTATGGTCAGTTAGGCGATGGCACTACAACAAGTCGGCCTACACCAATTGAAATTTCCGTTGGTGCCGATGCAAGCAACCTATTAAGCGGGCTAACTTTAGGGAGAGATCACAGTTGCGTTATTGTCGGCGCAAAGTTGAAATGTTGGGGGGCTAACTATGCTGGGCAGCTAGGTGCGGGCGTTGCGAACAATGTGTCGCGACCCACGCTGGTGGCTTGGCCAGCGCCGGTTAATGATGCGAAAGCGAGTGGAAATCAAACTTGTGTAAGTAGCATTAAGGGCTTGCAATGCTTAGGGGATGGCAGGGCAGGGCCGAAGCAGTTATTGCCTGAAGATGCCCGTATTACGGACTTCTCCGTGGCATATAGTAATCTTTGTGCGATTGCAAACGACGCTCTTTTTTGTTGGGGTGCGAATGATTTTGGGCAGCTAGGCGATGGCAGCACCACAGCTTCGATTGTCAACGCGGCCAACACAATATCGCCCACCCAAACGCTGGCCGCAGGTTCGGATGTTGATTCGATTTCGTCAGGTGCCAGCCACAGCTGCGCGTTAATTCGCGTACCCACTAAAGCCACTGCAAACCGAACCTTAACCTGCTGGGGCGACAATAGTGGAGGCCAGTTTGGAACTGGGGTATCCAATAGTTCAAAGCTACCAACGTCGGTGTTCGGCGCTGATAAAGGTATTACGGCAGCTAGCGTGACGGGGGCAACAAAGTGCATCGTGGCCGACGGTGGCTTGCAGTGCTGGGGCGTAAAGCTCTCAAGTTCAGGGCCACGTTTTGAATATATCTATGACGCGACGCCGCAGCAGATTTTTGCACCTGGCAGTGACGTGACGTTTGTAGCCACGCGCAGCATGGGCGCATGTGCTGTAGTGGCGGCTGGTTTGCGTTGCTGGGGCACAAATTATTGGGGCGAAATTGGGGACGGCACAACAATAAATCGACCCACGCCGCAGCAAATAATCCCCGCTGGTAGCGGTGTCACAGCTGTTGCGCTGGGCGCACAACATTCGTGCGCTATTGTGAATGGGGGCGTGCAGTGCTGGGGCTATAACTCGTCGAGCCAGCTTGGCACCGCTAGCGACGCCAATACCACCACACCGGTTCAAACTATTGCCAGCAATAGCGGTGTGACGGCGATAGCCAGTTCTAGTGTGGAGACATGCGTAGTGCAAGACAGCGGATTGCGCTGCTGGGGACTAATTTATGTCAACGAGCAGGGTGCTCTAGGAACGCGTGGCAGTCGCATGCCTGCGCAAATTATCGCGCCACAAAGCGGCGTGACGGCGGTGGGTGGCAGTGGCGAAGGAAGTGAAAGCTATTGGTGCGCAGTCGTAAACGCCGGTTTGCAATGCTGGGGTGGCAATTCTTCCGGGCAATTGGGCGACGGCACCACGATTTCACGCGCACTACCAACAAAGATTTTGCCCAGCGGTGCAGGGGTGACGGCGGTGTCCATGGGAAGCAGCTATCCGCTTGTCGAGGTGCCAGTCTTACCCATACCAAATAGCCCCCCACGTGTTTTCTACGGCGGCAATTACACCTGTGCGGTAATCAACGGTGGTGTAGCTTGTTGGGGTTACAACACCCTAGGGCAGCTTGGTCTCGTACCTACCGCGCCGGTTGAACGAGTTGAAGTGCGACTTGGAGGTGCCATCATCGCCGGTGCACCAAACGCGTTTACCATTCCTGCTGTCAACAACGCGCCGCTGGGCGCAGATATTAGCTCCGAACCGTTCATCGTAAGCGGCTTTGATGGCTTCGTGCCCATCAGCGTGGAGAATGGAAGTTATCTACTTAATTGCAATGAAGACAATAGACGTTTTGGTAATTACACGACTGTGCCCGCACGCCTGGCAAGTGGCGTCAGCGTGTGTGTGCGCACGCGTAGTGCGAGCAATAACGGCGATGAAACGCAGGCGACGCTCACCGTGGGTGAACCTTCGGGCATCACCATGAGTGCTACGTTCAAAGTGCTTACGTTTGATCCGCAGCCAGTGAATCGTTATTTGGTCACGTCACCACGGTTTGGGGCGGTGTCGTCGTTCAAGGTGCAGTTTTTTACCTTAGACGAAAGCCGCTATTTAGAACTCACCACGCCTACAAATTCGCCTTACACAGGCCAAGGTGTAGCGCACAGGGTGTACGCGGAAAAAGTCGTCAAGAACGGCCAAGCTGCTGCGCCAATATACCGCCTATTTATCAAACCTACCGGCACGTATTTCTGGACGACGGACGAAAATGAATATCAGGTGCTGCGCGGTCAATCAGCCTATTTTGTGGATGAAGGCATCGAGTGTTATGTGTTTTTGCGTGCAGGTGTTGTCGGTACTATTCCGTTGTTTAGATTGTTAGAAGCACGCACCATTGCACATAATTGGACGACTGAATTTAGCGCGATTCAGTACGCCGCGATTTCGGGACATATCCCTGAAGGTTTGCTGGGAAATGCGCGTGGCGTTGTTGGCTATTTGTGGCCAAAGTAGCGCGCTGCTTAAATTCGCGTTAATGGCCGCCACACAACCAAATTGAATTGTAAATAGTTCGCAAAATGTAGCGGAAGTTCTCTCAAATTAGCACGATCAGGGGCTTAGGCGCTGTAAAATAGGGTTTCTATCTAGCGATAGTCCGTGGATGTACTAATCGCACTATCTACTTTTGACCCTAGCCCTGCCGCTAGTATTTTGAGCGCCAACACTATTTATGAAGAATATTCGTCTAAAGTATTTTCTGCCCATCGCTGTTGCTTTGCTGGTGCTTATCCCCGCAACGCTGGTCGCGTGGGCAAGTTGGAATGCAGCGCGCGATGCGGCGGAAGTAGTGGCGCATAGTCTGATGCATCAAGCCGCGCTGCGGCTTAACGGTGCGGCGCAATCTGATCTTGGGCAAGCGAGTCAGTTGCTTGATAGTTTTGCTAAATCAAGCGATATTAATCAGCAGATACCTGACATAAATAAGGTGCAGCCGATTGCAAATTTTGAGGCTGCTGCGTGGGGGCCTGTGCGTGGGCAAGATTTAGTCCGTTATGCTTATTTTGGCAATGCTGCGGGTGAGTTTTTAGGGGTGGATGCGACCAATACAGGTGCGGGCAAGCAGAACCGTGTGCGCGTTGGCGTGCGGACGAAGGAAGACAAGCGGCGCTGGTTTTATTTCGCGGCGCTGCCCGGCGATCGCAGCGAGCCAGACACCTTAGACACTGCTGATTATGACCCGCGCACGCGGCCGTGGTACAAGGCTGCGCTGAGCGCATCAAACGACGGCAAAGACGTGGCGAAACGCGCATGGACTGCAGTGTATCCTTCGTTTTCCAAAAACGAATTATTGGTAACGCAGTCAGTTGCGGTGCACGATCCCAATGGGGCTATGCTCGGCGTGGTAGCGGTAGATTTATCGCTAAAGCGCTTAGGTGCCGCGTTAAAAGCGTTACAAATTAGCCCAAATGGCGTTGCCTTTATTGTGGACGAAAAAGGCCTACTGGTGGCTACTTCCAGCAATGATGCTGTGACCGGCACAAAGGATTCGCC
The DNA here is from genome assembly GCA_043760555.1 of Betaproteobacteria bacterium. Lineage (GTDB taxonomy): Bacteria > Pseudomonadota > Gammaproteobacteria > Burkholderiales > Usitatibacteraceae > JANMDR01. The sequence continues at coordinate 3,485 of JAYUOW010000110.1, read as the reverse complement.
CCGCATGTTGGCAAGTGCTGCCACGAATAGTTGGGTGCAAATGACGGCTGCACAGGCGTTTTTAAAATCGGCTGCCCCAACTTCCAACGCCAATGAATTCTATAATTTTAGTGCCAATGGCGTGCCTGCAATTGCCCATATTGCGCAACTTGGTAGCACCGCGATCGGTACCCTGAGTGCGGCGAATCAACCCAATTGGCGGCTCGTTATCGCAGCACCTGAGTCGGATTTTACAGCGACGTTTAACGCTAAATTGTTACGCGCGTTATTGTGGGCAGTAGGCTTATTTTTGCTTGCCATCGTAGCGGGCATATGGCTGGCAAACCGCATGGTTGCTAGCGTTTCGCAGGTTGTAGACGCTGCCGCACGCATCGGCACTGGCGATTTATCGCGGCCTAAAATTAGAAGTCGCTTTACGGAGTTTCAGCAAATTAATCATGAGATGGGCGAAACTGCGGACGCGTTGCGCCAATCACGCGATGCGCTGATGGCGCAAAACCAAGTACTTGAACAACGGGTAGCCGAACGCACCAAAGACTTGCAACATCAAACCGAAGAAGCACTGCAAGCCGTGCGTGCCAAAGCGTCATTTTTAGCCACGATGAGTCATGAAATTCGCACACCAATGAATGGCGTAATCGGCATGACTGGCTTATTGGCCGGCACGCCGCTCAACAATGACCAACGCGATTATGTGGACACTATTCGGACGTCAGGTGATGCATTGCTGACGATCATTAACGATATTTTAGACTTCTCAAAAATCGAGTCTGGCAAGATGACACTTGAGCGCGAGCCGCTTACGCTCATGCAGGTAATTGAAGAAAGTTTTTCGCTCGTTGGGCCGTACGCTAACCAAAAGGGCTTGGAATTATTGGTAGAAATTGATTCCAATGTGCCACGCCATGTGCTGGGCGACATCACGCGGCTGCGGCAAATTTTTATCAACCTCGTGAACAACGCGGTGAAATTTACTGAGCGCGGCGAAGTGATTGCGCATGTGCGTAAAGGTGGGGGCAACATGGTGTTTTGCGACATTACCGACACCGGTATTGGCATACCGCCAGATCGTGTAAACGCCCTATTTGCGGCCTTCACGCAGGTAGATGTAACCACTACCCGCAAGCACGGCGGCACCGGTTTGGGCTTAGCAATTAGTAAGCGGTTAGCAGAGCTGATGGGCGGCGACATCACTATTAGCAGCATATTGGGGCAGGGCTCAACATTTACGGTTAGCTTCGATGCGCCAGAATCGGCAGCACCGGTGCAAGAGGGCCCCAAACGTAATCACGACCCTGCAAGCATCGCGGGTAAACGTGCATTGCTGGTAGACGATAATCAAACCCATTTGCGCATATTGTCCAAGCGCTTGCAAATGTGGGGCTTGCAGGTAACGACGGCTGAAAGTGCCAAGCACGCGTTAGAAATTTTAGCTAAAACACCGCACTTTGATGTGGGTGTATTTGATTATCAGATGCCGGTTGAAGATGGCATGAGCCTTGGTCGCAAAGTGCGCGCTAATCCAGCTACGGCTGCGATGCCGTTGATTATGCTAACCAGTTTGACCACTGGCCGTGCTGAGGACGCAACGCATGTTTTTGGCGCGCATTTAGTGAAACCGCCGCGCGAATCACAGCTGCTGGATGCCCTGATGACGTCCGTATTTGGGGCGTCTCCAGACAGTCATGCCACAACTATTGCGGCACCAACGGCTGGGCTAGGGCAACAATTTGCAGCGCAGTATCCGCTAAAAATGTTGGTGGTAGACGACAATGCGGTGAATCGCAAAGTAGCCACTATCATGCTGTCAAAGCTAGGCTACAGCGCCACCACCGCCAACGATGGTCGTGACGCAATTGATATGGTTTTAGCCGCAGAAGGAGCGGGTGAGCCGTATCAATTGGTGTGGATGGATATTCACATGCCAAATTTAGATGGCTACGAAGCCACAAAAATTTTGCGTCATCCTGAAAGTAAAGGTCTAGGCCTGCGTATCGTTGCCATGACTGCCGCCGCGATGGAAGGCGACCGCGAAGGCTGCATTGCGGCGGGCATGGATGACTATGTAAGTAAGCCGCTGCAGCACCGCGACTTGGTGCAAGCGCTGGAACGTGCGGTAGCGGCGGGTTTATGTGTGGGCGTTGCTGCGCCGTTAGTGGCGACGGTGCCAGCGCCACCTGTAGTGACGCAAATTGCGGATGACGTGTTTGATGCATCTCGCTTGGACGAGCTTGCAGAATACGATGAAGACGGATCGCTGGTGCGCGATTTAGCAGATGTGTTTTGTCTGCAAGCGCCAGGAATGGCCGCCAATGTGGCGCAGGCGTTAGCAGTTGGCGACGCGGACGGCGTGATTGGTGCAGCCCATCAGCTTAAGGGTGCAGCCAGCAATATCGGCGTCACTAAGCTGTTTAAAACCGCAGATTTAATTGAAGCCGTCGGCAGAAGCGGCGGCTTGACTGCATTGCAAACTGAGCCTGATGCGCGAGCCGCACTTCAGAATTTGCCCGCAATTTTAGACGTGGGTATGATCGCGGTGCGCGCCTATGCGAAAGCCGTGCAAGAGCGCGTGGCGCTTGGCTTAGCCAAGCAAAATAGTAGCGGTGAATCGAGTGACTAGCGGCTCGCTTTTAGACGACTTATTCGATGATGAACCAGCGCCCGGTAACGCAACACCAATGGCTGAAGATGGCCTAAAGACGCCACTTGCCGAGCAGTTACGTCCACGCAGTTTAGCTGACATTGTAGGGCAAGAACACTTAACAGCACCCGGTATGCCGCTACGTTTAGCGTTCGATGCCAAGCGTGCGCATTCGATGATTTTATGGGGCCCGCCGGGGGTTGGCAAAACCACCATGGCGCGGTTAATGGCCGATGGTTTTGGGGTGGAATTTATCGCGATTTCGGCGGTGTTATCAGGTGTAAAAGAAATTCGTGATGCCATTGAATTAGCCCAGCAAATGCGCCGTGCCAAACAGAGGCAAACGATTTTGTTTGTGGATGAAGTGCATCGTTTTAATAAATCGCAGCAAGATGCTTTTTTACCGCATGTTGAATCTGGCTTGCTGATTTTTATTGGTGCCACGACAGAAAACCCATCCTTCGCGCTTAATAACGCCTTGCTGTCACGTGCCACCGTGTACGTGTTGCGTGCGCTCGATGGCGGCGCGCTAAATCGCCTATTAGCACGCGCAGTAGCCCATCGCATTCCCCACGCCACGCTTGAGGATGCTGCAGGCAAAGCGTTAGTAGAAATGGCCGATGGCGACGGCCGCCGGTTGCATAATTTGGTCGATCAGTTGGCGGATGTAGCTGTGTCTGGCGCGCAAATGGTCATCACCATCGATACCATTCAAACCGTGTTGGCACGCGGATTAAGGCGTTTTGATAAAAGCGGCGATGACTTTTACGATCAAATTTCTGCACTGCATAAAAGCGTGAGTGGTTCTGACCCTGACGCAGCACTTTACTGGCTCTGCCGCATG